>JAAZAA010000039.1 GCA_012514535.1 Myxococcales bacterium
CGGACGGAGAGCGTGGGCAGGGTCGAGGCCCTCCCAGGAAAACTTCGATGAGCGAAGGAGTGGGCGGTGCGGTGCCGGGCGGTGCCGGTTGGGCGGCGCTGGTCGGGCGGTGCCGGGCGGTGGGGGCATTGTTGACAGTGGGTGTCATGAATTCGCCGTCGCGGAGCCGCGGGGCGGAGGTTCGATGGCCGTCGTTCGTGGTGGCTCCTCAGCGGTGGCGGCGACGCGCGGCGCTGGGCAATTGAGGACAGGAACTGTCCTCAATTGCTCGCTTTGGGTCACGCAGGCTTTCTGCGTTGAGCGGGGGCCGCGCTCGAGTGCGCAGCGCGGTCTTTCGTCAGAGGGCGTCGTCGGCAGAGCGCGGTCGTGGGGGCGCCTTCGACGGCGGCGCCCAGCGTCGTCGCCCGGGCTGCGCGTGGCTGTCGTCTTGCGGCGACGGCTCAGCGCCTGCCGTCGAGGGGGTTGGTGGTGGGGGGAGGAGCGGGCTGCTTGCTGGGCGTGGGAGGCGCCGAGGGGCGCGCCGCTTGGGTCGCGGGGGCGGAGGAGCGCGTGGAGCGTGATGTGGTGCTCGGCCGGCTGGGGGGCGCGGCGGGCGCGCTCTGAGCGGGCGTGGCGTCGGGGGACGGAGGAGTGGCCGGCTCGGGGGTCTCCTCGGCGTCTCTCTTGTCGGGCTTCGCGGGGGGCCCGGCCGGTGTGGGCTCGACGCTCGGAGGGGGCGGCGCCGCGGGAGCGGCGGCGGCGGTGATGGGCTCCGCGCCGACGGCGCCCGGGGGCTGGGTCCCTTCGCTGGAGGCTTCGACGCCGTCGGGGCCCGTGCCGCCGAAGTACGCGATGGCCCCCGCGCCGAGCAGGAGCAGCCCACCGAGGGCGACGAGCAGAGGAAGCGTGGCGCGCTTCGAGGTGTGCGTGTCGTTCTTGTCGCTCCTGGACCACGGGCGCGCGGTGAGGCTCTCGTTGGTCTGGGCAGCGGCGATCGTCCCCTCCAGGGCGGCTCCGCTCGGGGTGCCCGCGGGCGCCGTCCGACCGAGGATGGATCGCGCGCGGGGCACCGTGCGCTGCGCTTGCTCGGGCGCGAAGGGCGCGAGCAGCTCGGCCAGCTCCGCGACGTCCTGGATGCGGCGAGCGGGATCCTTCTCCAAACAGCGGGCCACCAGAGCCGTGAGCCCCTCCGGGAGGTCTGGTCGCAGGGACGACAAGGGTTCGGGCGCGTCCGCGATGATGGAGGCCAACACCCCCGAGAGCGTCTCTCCCCCGAAGGGCACGCGGCCGGACAGGGCCTCGTGCAGGATGACGCCCAGGGACCACACGTCCGCCCGCGCGTCCACGGCCTTGGCGTTGCGGATCTGCTCGGGGGCCATGTACAGGGGCGAGCCCATCATGGTGGCGGTTTGTGTGAGGTGCGCCTCGCCTTCACGCACGGCCTTGGAGATGCCGAAGTCCAACACCTTCACGATCCGCGAGCCGTCCTTGCGGTGGCTCAGGAACAGGTTGGCGGGCTTGAGATCCCGATGGACGATCTTCAGGGAGTGGGCCTCGGCGATGGCTTCGCAGGCCTGGAGCAGGTACTCGGCGATCTCCTCGGGAGGCAAGGACCCGCGCAGCTCCAGCTCTCGCGCCAGATCGTGCCCCTCCAGGAACTCCATCACCATGTAGGGGGAGCCCGTATCGAGCGTGCCGACGTCGATGACGCGGGCGACGTGCTCCGACTGGATCTGCACGGCGGCCCGCGCCTCCCGCAGGAAGCGCTCCACGGCGCCGGGGTGATCGCAGGCGTCCGGCAAGAGGAACTTCAAGGCGACCCGCTGGTTCAGGGTCGCGTGGGAGGCCGCGACGACGACACCCATCCCGCCTTGCCCGAGCACGCGGTCGACCACGTACTTCTCCGCAATGGTGTCCCCGGCCCGAACGGGCGCCGCCAATCCATCCACGATCGCGCATCGTATGGCGGACGGCGGGGGGCGGCAACGACGAAAGTCAGGGGCTCCTGGCGCGGTCCCGGGAGCTCCCGAAACGCAGGGAGGAAACCGAGGCGTGGGGCAGCGGCCGGCGGCAGCGCCCGCGGCGGCAGCGTCCGCGAGGCTGGGCGCAGAGATGGGCGCAGAGATGGGCGCGGAGATGGACGACGGGGATGGACGACGGGGAAGGCGCGGGAGCTCAGCGGCCGCCGTAGCGGCCGGCGATCGCGCACGCCGCATGGTGACCCCGCTCACAAGCGCTGATGAAGTCTGCGGTGGCTCGCTCCCGGCGACCGAGCCGCTGCTGCGCGCCGCCTCGCTCGTAGTAGGCGGCGGACACGTCCGGATTGCGGGTGAGGAACTCCGTCCACAGCGCGACCACCCGCTCGAAGTCCTGACGCTGCGCCAGCGCGTAGTCGAGCCGCAGGTGTGCGTCGAAGTCGTCCGGAGCCTCCCGCACTGCCTGCTCGAGGCGGGGGAGCTCGTCCGGCGCGCCGGTGAGGCCCGCCCGCACGACGATGGAGCGTTTGTGGTTCACGCTGCGGGCGAAGGGGTAGAGGGCCTGGGCCAGATCGTAGATGCGCAGTGCCTCGTCCCGCTCGCCGCGCGCAGCGGCCGCGTCCGCCAGCTCCTCCAGCGCCTTGAAGATGCGGGGCAAGAGCCGGCGGCCCCGCTGGCTGCTGGTGTCGATGCGGAGGCCCGCCAGGAGATCCGCGGCGGCGTCGAGCCACTTCCCCTGATCCGCGAGCACGCCCGCTCGGTCGATGCGCAGGGCGGCGATGTCGGGGCGCAGGTCGAGGGCAGCGGTGTAGTCGCGGAGGGCCTGGTCGAGGTCGCCCTTCGCCGACAGGATGTCGGCGCGCGCCGCCAAGAAGTAGGAGTGAGGTCCGAGGGCGCAGGCTCGTTCGATGGCCGCCAGGGCCGCGTCGAGGTCCTTGTTCAGGAGCGCCACTCGGGCGCGGTCGGCGTCGATGTAACCGCTCAGCAAGCGGAGCGCGCCGTTCTGGGCGACCGGGACGTTCGCGATGCTCGCGCGCATCCTGTCGTAGGAGCCGCCCCAGCGCGGCGTGGTCGCGGCGAGATAGCGGGTACGGACGTACATGCAGCTCGGGCAGAGGGCGTTCGCCGCGGCGAGCACCTCCTCCAGCTCGCGGTGCGCGCCCGTGAGCTGGAGGGGAGAGAGCTTCCCTCGCAGAGCCGCGAGCAGCTTGGGCCGCAGCGCGAGGGCCCGATCGAGGTCGGGGAGGGCGGCGCGGGCCGTGTCATGCATGGCGCGCAGGTCCAGCACGTGGGTCTCCGTGATGGTCTTGGTGCCCCGCTGCGCCCAGGCGACCGCGGACCGATAGGTCCCCCGGGCGAGATAGGGAGCAAAGGAGTCGGGGGTCGCCTTCACCCAGTCGTCGAACAGGGGGGCGAGGCGTGGGATGGAGGTGGAGAAGGCCGCTGCGGCGGCGATGGGCCAGAGCTCCTTCTTGGGGTCGCCCTCGAACTCGTCTTGCAACTCTTCGATGGCGCGCGTGAGCTCGGCGTACTTCCTGTGCTCGAGCAGGCTGCGGAGCGCGACGCCGTCCACGTAGCTCCTCGGGTAGCCAAAGGGATCGGCGCCGGGTCGCTCGATGAGCGGCCGCCCTCGCGGCAAAGGCGCGGGCGCTACGTCGACCACCGGAGCTTCTCGGACGGTCCGTCGCTGTTCTACCTGCGCGACGTGTTCCTCCACCTGAGCGCTCGCTCGGCGATACACTCCATAGCCGACGACGCCGCTCGCGGCGACGACGCAGATGCCGAAGAGCCCAATCCACAAAGCCTTCCCGGTCCAGCGCATCGTCGCTCACTCGTCCTTTGGTTTGCCTTCTCGTTCGCCCCTTGCTGGCGCCGCCTGCCGGCGGTCATCCGCTGACCCAGCGGGGCTGATTGGCTGTGCGCTGAGCGGGCGTCAAGAGCGACTGCAGTGAGCTCGAGCGCTGGTCGAGTGCGCGGGGGGCCGCCCCAACCGTGCGCTCTGCCGTGCCCTCGCCTGGCTCCGGGCGAGCGGGGTGGTAGCTTGTTTTTCGAGGGGGGAGCATGCGTGTCCATTTTCTCAACTGTGTGTCGACGTGCCCGCTCGGCGGGCTGCTCATGGACGGGGAGTCGAAGCGGCTCCGGGGGCGATTGACCTGCACGAGCCTGTTGGTCGAGGGGCCCCAGGGGCTGATTCTGATCGATACGGGGTTCGGCACGAGGGACGTGGTCGAGCCGCGCAGTCGATTGAGCCCGTTCTTCCTCGGTCTGCTCCGCCCCGAGCTCCGCGAGGAGATGACGGCGCTGCGGCAGGTCGAGGCGCTCGGCTTCGCTCGGGACGACGTGCGGGACATCGTGCTCACTCACCTCGACTTCGATCACGCAGGGGGGGCTCGACGATTTTCCCGAGGCTCGTGTGCACCTGATGCGCAAGGAGCGCGACGCGGCCCTGACCCAGGACACCTGGCTCGACCGGCAGCGCTACCGACCGCAGCAATGGTCCCGGCGGGATAAGTGGATCCCCTACACCGCCGGTGAGGGCGAGCCCTGGTTCGACTTCGACGCCGTGCGACAGCTGCACGGGCTGCCACCGGAGATCCTGCTCGTGCCGCTCATCGGCCACACCCTCGGGCACACGGGCGTCGCGGTGTCCGTTGGGGAGCGCTGGCTCTTGAACGCCGGGGACGCGTACTTTTTTCATCGGGAGGTCGACGTGCGGAGCCCCCGCTGCCCGCCTGGCTTGGGGCTCTATCAGACGATGATGGAGAAGAACCGCGCCGCCCGCCTGTGGAACCAGAAGCGCCTTCGAGACCTGCGGCGGGATCACCCTGGAGAGATCGAGGTGTTCTGTTCCCACGACGTGAAGGAGTTCGAGCGCCACGCGGGACGGCCCGCGACTCGTCCCGCCGGACGGTGGGGTGCAGGCCCGGCGCTGGAGCGTGGAGAGGGCGCTCCGGGCGCGCCGTGAGGGGGGGGCGGAAGCGTCGGTCGGGGAGCTCGGAGCCGGCGGGGCTGGGGAGGTGCTCCGCGACGCGCGGGGCGCGCCCTGCGGTGGGCTCAGGGTGCGGTGCGGGGTAGGTGCTCTGCGACGCGCAGGACGCGCCCTGCGGTGGGCTCAGGGTGCGGCGGGGCGGGCTGGGCGTGCGTCGTCTGAGTGAGGGACGGCGTTGGGGCGTGCGGTGTTGGGGCGTGGAGCAAGGAGCCGCTCGGTGAGCGTCGAAACAGGTCGGCCACGACGTAGCTCCCGTCTCGTGCGAGGGGCCGCACCTCCGAGATGTGGGTGACGAGCCGAGCGCCGTCGCCGCGGCGCGTGGTCTGCACGACGATCTGGATGGCCGAGGCGATCTGCTCTCGCAGCGCGCGCAGGGGCAAGGTGACGCCGCTCATCAGGGCGAGCGTCTCGACCCGCCGCAGGGCATCCAGGGGATGGGAGGCGTGGATCGTGGAGAGACAGCCTCCGTGTCCGGACGTCATCGCCTGGATCAGCTCGAGGGCCTCGCCGCCCCGGAGCTCGCCGATCACGATGCGGTCGGGGCGCAGGCGCAGGGTGGCGCGGAACAGCTCCCGCACCGTAAGGGCGCCGCGCCCCCGGGCGTCCGCAGGGCGTGCCTCGAGCCGCACGCGGTGGGGATGTCGGAGCTGCAGCTCGGGAGTGTCCTCGATGACGACGACGCGCTCCGCGGCGTCGATGAACGACGAGAGGCAGCCGAGCAGGGAGGTCTTCCCGCTCCCGGTGCCGCCCGACACGAGCACGTTGTGTCGCGCGGCGATGCGCTCTTGCAGGGCTCGCGCGGCCGCTTCGCTGAGGGTGCCGAGCTCCACGAGGCGCTCGATCGTGAGGTGCTCCTCCCGGGAGCGGCGGATGGCGACGACGGGGCCGTCGGGAGCCGCGGGGGCGATCAAGGCCTGCAGGCGTGAGCCATCGGGGAGGTGTCCCTCCAGGATGGGGTGCTCGGCGTCGAGGGGGTGCCCCACGAACTGGGCCACGCCGCGGAGCGCGGCCAGGAGGGCGACGACGGAGGGGAAGCGTGCGTCGGTCCGCTCGAGCCGTCCGCGGCGCTCGACGTACACTTCGTCGGCTCCGTTGACGAGGATCTCGCTCACCAGGGGGTCGTCGAGGTAGGCGCCGATGGGGGCAAGGAGCTCCCGGAGGGAGCGTGCGTGGACCTGCTCAGGGATCATGGCGGGGGGTCTCCGGCGGAGTCGTCGGTTCGAGGGGGAGCGCGAGCTCCGGCGTCGCCGAGGAGCGATCCCGGAGCCAGGCGCGGACCTCGGCGGCGTGGGGCCCCCGGGGCTCGAGGGCGAGGTAGTGAGTGAAATGTTCGGCGGTGATCGCGGGCGCCGTGGGAGCCAGGAGGGCGCCGAGGAGGTAGCGGGCGCGCGCGTGATCGGGGCGCCGGCGCAGGAGACCCTCCAAGGTGAGCCGCGCTTCCCGAGGGCGCTCGAGCCCCAGGTAGAGGGTCGCCACCAGGAAGCGGAGCGGTGCGTCCTCGGGGTGCGTGCGCAGATGAGTCTCCGCGTGGCCGAGGGCAGCTCGGAGGCGCGAGCCCTCGATGCACACGGCGACGAGCCAGGGGACCACGCGCTCCGGCGCCGCGCCTCGCTCCAGGGCGGCCACCAGGTAGTGCTCGGCGCGCACGGAGTCGCCTCCGCGCGCGAAACGTCGACCCGCTCGCAGGAGCTCGTCCGCGTCGAGGGTCGACGTCGAGCCCCCCGAGGCGACGTCGCTGGGCGGCGCCTGGCCGGCGCAGGCGATCAGGATCGGAAGAGTGCCAGCGACGGCGAACCACCCCCTGCGGAGCCACCCGCGCCACCGCCTGCCGAGAGGTGATTGCCAGCTCATCGTGCGCCTCCACTCCTCGTCGTGCGGGGCTGGTCCTCGTGCACGCCCGGTCTCCGCGTGTTGGGTCCTCGCACGTAGGGTCCTCCCGCGTTCGGTCCTCGCGCGGGCCTGTCCATCGAAGACCAGGTCATCGAGGACGAGGTCCCCGTCGGAGAGGTCGCCATCCGAGAGCCTGTTATTCGAGAGCCCGGCGCGGAAGCGCTCTCGAGGGGCGAGCCCACGAGGAAGGGGCCCAGCAACAGCAGCACGATGCACCCGAGCAAGAGCATGAGCGGCAAGATCAGGAGCACCCCGGCGCGGGCCGCTGCCTCTTCGGCGGCCACGCTGCGCCGTGCGCGGGACGCTCGCGCCTGGCTCTGGAGCGCCTCCGCCAAGGGCGTGCCGCTCTCTTCTGCCTGGACCAGCGCGCGTACCAGCTCGCGCACGGCGTCCACGGGGAGCCGCTCCGCGAGCCCGAGCAGGGCCGTCCTCCGGGTGTGTCCCACCTCGAGGGCATGGAGCACGCGCTGGAGCTCTTCGGTGAGGGGACCACGTCCGCCGCTCACCACGTAGCGCAGGGACTGCCCGAAATCCGCGCCAGCGCTCATGCACAGCGCCGCCAGATCGAGGGCCGCAGGGAGCTCGCGAGCGGCCGCCCCGAGCCGCTCGGCGATCGTCGTCTGGAGCCGTAGGAACGGCAGAGCGGCCCCCAGGATCGAGGCGGGGATCAGCCAGACTCCCCCCTGCCCCAGCGCGCTCGCCGCCGCTCCGGCGCTGCAGCAGCAGGCCGCTCCGGAGAGCAGGCTCAGGGCCGTGAGCTCGTAGGCGTCGAGCCCCCAGACTCGCCCGGCGCTCGTGAGCTGGGCCTCTTGCCAGGCTTGCACGCGGCTCAAGACGCGACCCTTCGGCTGCCCCGTGCCGTCGTCGACGAGCGCCCGCACCCAGCCGCCGCCGACGAGGAGCGCGGGCTCGACGAGCCGCAGTCCTGGAGAGCTCACCAGCGCCCGCTTGCGCATCTCGCCGCGCACCCCCGTGAGCGGACGTCGTAGGGGCGGGATCCTCGCGAGCATCGAGGCGAACGACGCCAGCGCGACGGCGAGGAAGAGCGCAGCGCACCAGCGCAGGGTGGTCGTGGCTGGAGGGAGCATGTCAGAGGTCCACCGCGAGGAAACGCCGCGCGAGCAGGGCCGCCGAGACCCAGAGCAGGGTCGCCGCGGCGACGATCGCGTGGCCGAGAGGGGTCGTCTCCAGAGGATCGAAGAACCCGGGCGCCAGCGTCCGGATGCATGAGTAGAGGGGGAGGGGCAGCGCGCTGATCACCGCCGCCTGCGCCTTGCCTTCGGCGGTCTTCGTGCGCAGGACGCCCTCGAGGCGCTTCATCTCCCGCAGGCTCGCCGCCGTCTCCCGCAGCACCCCCCGGAGGCTCCCGCCGGTGTTGCGGCCGATCTGGAGGGTAAGCAGCACCGCGGAGAAGAGGCGGCTCTGGACGCGCTCCGCGGCTGCCTGCAGAGCTCGATCGAGGGGAGAGCCCAGGTGGTGCTCCGCCAGGATCTGACCGAGCTCGTCCCGAAGCGGCCGCTCCACGAGGTGCGCGCTGCTGCGGAGGGCTTCCCCGAGGGATCCAGTGGACTCCAGGGCGTGGGCGATCGACGTCACCCAGCCTTCCAGCTGCTCTTCGATGCGCTCCGTGCGGCGTCGTCGCGCGCGGCGGACCCACAGGTGGGGGCCCACGATCAGCGCGAGACCGAGGGCGACGAGGAGCCAGCTCCCCAGCGGGATCCCGACGAGCACCCCGGCGGCGCCCCCCGCCTGGGCTCCCAGCAGGTGGCGCGCGGACACCGGCCAGCGGAGGAAGCGGAGCTCCCGGCGGAGATGGGACTCGCGTCGTCGCCACGCGCCTGCACCCCGCACCCCCGCGCTCGCGATCACCACGCCAGCGACCGTCGCCACGATCAGGAGCGCCCCCGCGCGGCCCAGCAGCAGGGTCAGCGACGTCATCGTGAAGGCTCCCGGTGACGCAGGAGCTCGTCCATGAAGGTCGGCAGGCGACCGGTCGGGCAGAACTCCCCCAGGATCGCGCCCTCGGCGCTGGTGCCCGTCCTCCGGAACACGAAGAGCTCCTCGACGCACACCTCGCCGTGCTCGTCGAGCCCGGTGATCTCCGCGATGCTCGTCACCTTCCGGCTCCCGTCCGCCAGGCGACACTGCTGCACGATGAGGTGCACGCTCGAGGCGATCTGACGTCGAATGGCTGGCAGGGGGAGATCGAGCCCGGCCATACAGCAGAGGGTCTCGATGCGCGCCACGGCCTGTCGAGGGCTGTTGGCGTGGGTCGTGGTCATCGAGCCCTCGTGCCCGGTGTTCATGGCCTGGAGCATGTCCAGCGCTTCCCCGCCCCGGCACTCGCCCACGACGATGCGATCGGGGCGCATGCGCAGGGCGTTTTTCAGGAGATCGCGGATCGTGAACTCGCCGTTGCCTTCCAGGTTGGGAGGGCGGGCCTCCAGGGAGACCACGTGGCGTTGCTCCAAGCGGAGCTCGGCGGCGTCCTCGATGGTGACGATGCGCTCCGTCTCGGGGATCGCCGCGGACAGCACGTTGAGCAGGGTCGTCTTGCCGCTCCCGGTGCCGCCGCTGAGCAGCAGGTTCTTGCGTGCGCGCACGCAGCCGGTGAGGAGCTGCGCCATGGGCTCCGTGAGGGAGCCGAAGCGCACCAGGTCGTCGAGGGAGAGGGGCTTGGCGGGGAATTTGCGGATGGTGATGCAGGGCCCGCGGGTGGCGAGCGGAGGGATCACCGCGTTGACGCGGGAGCCGTCCCGGAGGCGCGCGTCGACCAACGGGGTGGATTCGTCGATGCGTCGGCCGAGGGGGGTCACGATGCGCTCGATGGCGGCCTGGACCGCCTCGTCGTCGGTGAACGCTCGGTCGGTCAGCTCCACGCGTCCCGCGCGCTCCACGTAGATGGTGCTTGGATCGACCACCATGATCTCGCTCACCCGCGGATCGCGCAGCAGGTCCTCCAGCGGCCCGAGCCCGAGCGCCTCGTCCACCAGATCCGCGACGAGGCCGGCGGTGAGGTCCTCGGGGAGGGCGACGGCACCCAGGCGCCTCCGGTGAGAGGCGACGATGCCCTCCAGCGCGGTCCACACCTGGGCGCGCAGGGCGGCGTCCGGCGCGGCGCCGATCTTCAACTGCGCGAGATCGAGGTGATCCAGGAGCTCCGCGTGGATCTGCCGCCGCAGGCTCGCGTTCACCTGGCGCCGCCCCTGCCGTGTGACCTGCAAAGCGCCCTGCGCTTGGACCTCTGGAGCGCTTCCATGCGGCTCATCTCCCCCTGGCGCCCCGCTGGGAACCTCGTCCGGGGGATCGTCGGGGGCTCCCTGCAGTTCCGCGCCCTGCGCCCCAGCGTTCCGCGCCTCTCCTCCGTCCTGTTGGTCCCCGTGGGGTTCGTGCCGGTGCAGGGTGATGCGATAGGGCCCGGCCTTCGCTTCCGTCCACGAGGCGGTCGTGCGCGCCACCTCTCGGCGGAGCAGCCGTTTTCCGAGCCGCGTGCCGTTGGAGGAGTCGTCCTTCACGACGATGGCACCCCCCTCGAGGGTCACCGAGAAGTGCCTGCGGGAGACGCTGCGCGCGTCGAGCACGAAATCGCACCCGGTGTCCCGGCCGAACCAGATCTCCTGTCCTCCGGAGAAGGCGCCCCGCTGCACGCCGTTCCGCTCCGTGTGCACCTCGACGAGCAGGCGGCGCTCCGAGCCGTTCAGGACGGGAACGTTCGTCATGGGCGCGCCTCCGTCCTGCTGCTGCGTCGGCGCTCCCCCTTCAGCCGCGCGCCCGCCGACGACTCGAGCCCGGCCCCGGGGACGCCCCCCCGATCCACCGCGGCCCTTCGGCGCGCTGCGAAGGTCTCGAGCGCCTCCCGCGCGCCGCTGTACTCCTTGTAGCTGTCGAGCGCTTCGTGGAGATAGGTGCGGACCTCCGCGTCGACGGTGTCCACGACCGTAGGCACGATGACGACGACGTTCTCCGTCTCCCGGCGCGTGACGTGATCGGAGCCGAACAGGATCCCGAGCACGGGGATCTGGCTCAGCCAGGGGAGGCCAGAGCGCGAGTGGGCTTCGCTGCGGGCGCTGAGGCCTCCGAGAACCACCGCCTGGCCCAGCCCCAGGTTCACCACGGTGGTGAGCTCGGAGACGGTGCGCCCCGGAGTGCCCGAGCCGTGGGCGTCGCTGAGGTCCGACACGTCCGCGCGGAGCTCGATCTCGATGCGCCCCGAGGTGGCGTCGTAGCGGGGCAGGACCTCGATGCTGCTCCCGAAGGCGATGCGGTGGATCCCCGTCGCGAGGGCGCCCTGCACCACGATGTTGACCTCGCCGCCCCCGGAGAAGCGAGCCTTGGCGCCGCTCTGGGTGATCACGGTGGCCTGGCGCAGCAGCTTCGCCCAGCCGGCGGACTGGGCGAGATCGAGCCGCAGGAGCGCCTGGTCTTCGACGATCGCCGAGGCTCCCTGGAGGGCACCGCGGGTCAGGTCGACGTCCACGCGCAATCCGGCGGTGACGGCGCCCGGCGTGCCCACGCCGATCCGACGGGTGGAGCCCTTCTCGAGCTGCACGAAGTAAAAATCGAGGCGGACGTTCTCGCGGCGCTCCACCGTCGTCTCGCGCTCCTCGTCGGCGGCGCGGGCTGCGGCGTCATGGGAAGTCCGGCCCGTCGCGTCGGAGGGATCGCTCACGGTGATGCGGACGAGCTTCTCGCTGCCATCCGTGAGCAGGAACAGGAGGCTCGTGAGACCCGGGTGCAACCCCACCACGACGAAGCGCTGAGCGTCGCGGGTGAGGCGGACGTCGACGACGCCTCGCTTGCCCTCGGAGTAGCTCTTCACGCCCTCTGCGGAGATGACCTTTTGATCGCCGACGTCGAGGTGGAGCTCCGCGGGGATCCGATCGGTGCCGCTCGAGGCCGGCGCGTCGGCGCGGCGGTCCTCGTCCCAGGTCCGCGCGAGGGCCGTCGACGGGAACGGCGGGAGCAGCGCGATCCAGAGCGCGGCCGTGAGCGCAGGGACGCCCCCGCGAGGCGTGTGTCTCCGAAGATCGTGTCTCGTGGGACGGGTTCCCGTGGGGAGGGGGGCGACTTCAGCGGACATGTTCGATCTCCTTGCGCGCCGGGCGGGGGCTCGGAACGGGCCGGGGTGCGGACGAGGGAAGCGGCGGGGGAGAGAGCAGCGCCGTATCGCGCGGGTTGCGGAGCACGAGGCGCAGCTGGCCTCTCCGTTCGGCGCGCATCAGGGCGCGGGCGTCGTCCAGGTCGACGCTCAGGTTCACCGAGGCGCTCCCCCGAGGACGTTCGCCGTCGGAGCCACCGAGGTCGCCGCCCACCGACAGGACGAGGACGTTCTGCAGCAGGGTGTACGTCTCGGGACCCTGGTCCTCCGCGACGGTCAAGAGCACGTCCACCCGATCCCCCGGGCGGAGCAGCCCCTCGAACAGGTTCGCCTTGGAGGTGATCGTCACGGCGCGCATGCCCTCTGCGACCAATCCAGACAGCTGACGACCGCGCGCGGTCGGCCCCGTCACGTCGCTCCACACGATGCCTTCCCCCGCGGCCAACGTGGTGTCGAGCGGCAGGCCCAGGATCGCCTCGAGGTCCGAGGCCCGGACTCGCCTCCCATCCACGTAATCTTCGGGCACTCGGCGGACGACGACGTCTTCCACGCCGAGTGACTCGCCCGGGGAGAGCGCCCGGGCAGCGACGAGCAGCTCGACGGGGGCTCCGCCCGCCACCTCGCGCTCGAGCCGCCCCAGATAGAGGTGGACGAGCGCGATCCCGAAGAGGAAGGAAGCGGCGGACAGGGCGAAGAGTCTGCGGTTCACGAGGGCTCCGTCGGGTGTGCTCCTCCTATCGGTCGGGTCACGCCGACGTTGCTCGAAAAATCGCTGCGTCCCGCTGGGGGCCGTCGACGTGCTTCGCGGGATCCGGGGCGCGGCGTCGACGTAGATGGCGCACGGCGTGACGCAGACGGCGCTGCCCGGGAGCTCCTCGACGCGCTCCTTCGACGCAGGCGGCGGCACGGGAAGCGACGGAGGCGCTCCCCGAAGAGAAAATCGCGCAACCGCGGGCGCGCTCGTCCGAGGAGCGGGTGATGTCGATCTCCTCCGACGAGCGCGCCGCGGACCTCCTTCGCCGTCATTCTCTCGCTCCGCCCGGATCATCGCGGCCTCCGAAGCGATCGCGCGTGGACCCGCCGGGCTCCGCGGGACGATGGGGCGCCACCCACCGCGCCTGGGAAAGGAGCGGAACGAGATCGCTGGGGGCCTTTCGTGAGCTGAGCGGCGACGTGCGGGGCGGGGTGTTCGCCGAGTACGTGGTGGTGCTCACGTTGCTCGCGGTGGGGGCCGCTCTGGCCGTGGTCGCCTGCGGGGTGCCGTTGCTCGAGCTCTACCGCGCCCAGGTGTTTTGGCTGTCTCTGCCATTTCCCTGAGGGCCTGCTCCCTGAGGGAGGCCCTGCGGAAATGTCGCAACCCACGGTCCGCCGCGACCGAAGACCGGGCTGGCACCGAGAGTGCCACGCGGCAGCGGCCGCACACCGGGGCCACTGGCCCCTTCACCATGAAAGGACATCCCCATGCAGATCGTCGATGAAACGACCGACCAGCACCCTTCCTCTCCTTGCAGAACGCCCCGCGCGCGGCGCCCCCCGCGTTGGTTTCTCCGTGTGGCGCGGGACGAACGGGGCCTCTCCACCGTCGAGTACGTGATCCTCCTGGCCCTGATCGCGGTCGTGGGGATCGGCGTCTGGCAGAGCTTCGGCCAGACCCTCATCGGCAAGGTGAACCAGGCCAATACGACCTTTCAGACTCTGGGAGAGTGAAGGGCCCTCGAGCAGGTGGACTCCATGGTGTCTCTCGTCGCCGCTGGCTTGGTCGGCGTCATCGCTGGCGTGTGGGACGCTCGGACGGGGCGCATCCCCAATCGTCTCACCGTCGGGGCGCTGATCGCCGCCCTGGCGGTGCGGGGGGCGCTCGAGGGACGGAGCGGGATGGCCTCCGCCGCCCTGGGCCTCCTGCTCGTGAGCCTGGTGCCCGTGCTGCTCTTCACGTTCTCGCGAGGGCGGGGGATCGGGGGCGGGGACGTGAAGGTGTTCGCTGCCCTCGGCGCCTGGCTCGGTCCTGTCGTGGGCGTCGAGGCGCAGTTCCTCTCCTTCGTGTGCCTCACCTTCGCCGTTCTGGTGCTCGCCACCTGGCGAGGGCGGCTCCTCGAGGTCCTCGCGGGGGCTCTGGAGCTGTCGCTCGGGCGCTGGATCGTGGGGCGCTCGCTCGGGCGCGCGGTGGTCGGGCGACGGCCGCGCGGAGACGATCGGAGCGAGTCGATGGAGCGGTCCGGGGCGGCGCTGACGCCGGTCCGGATGGGGCCGGCGATTGCGGTGGGAACGCTCCTGGCGGCGGCCCTCGAGGGCGCGGGGAGGTGGACGTGACGAGGGGCTCGGGACGTCGCCGAGGAGGCAGACGTTCGACGCGATCACTCGAGCGCGGCGCCGTGGCGCTCGAGGTGGTCACCTGCCTCGTCCCCGTCATGATCCTGTTCCTCTGCGCCGTGCAGCTGTCCTTCTTGGCGGTGGGGCGGATGGTGGTCGGCCACGCCGCAGTCCGCGGAGCCCGCGCGGCGATCGTGCTCCTCGAGGAGGATCCCCGGAGGATGGGGGGAGCACCGCGAGGGGACCTGACCGCCGCTGGAGCCGGTGACGCGCGGTCGGAGCTCGGATCCGTGTTGGCGCGGTCCCTCCCCGCGGGGATCCGGCCCGTGTCGTCCGCGGGGGGAGCGCGCCTCAGAGCGATCGCCGACGCGGTCCACGCGCCGCTGGCCGTCCTCGCTCCGGGACCGTCGACCCATGTCTTCGGCGACGCCACGAGCTTGTACGACGCGCTCGGCGGCGACGGCACCGGGGGCGCGTCGACGCGTTTCGCCCTGGGGATCCTCGTTCACGGACCGGCGGCCACCCAGGTGACCCTGCGCGCGGCGCCCGGTTCGTCGGAGATCGTGAGCCACGTCGACGCTCGAGGGAGCGTCACGGTGCACGTCACGTACCTGCAGCGCTGCTCGGTGCCCGTCGCGGCGCGTTTGATGTGCTCCCCCGCGCCATCGGGCGAGCTGGGGCGGCGGCTGTCCGGGCTGCTGGGGAGGGCTCACTTCGCGACCGTGGAGGCGGAGGCGACCCTGCCGAACCAGGGCGCCGCCTACTACTCTGGTGACGAACCCGTCACCACGTCTCCCGGCGCACCTCGAAGTTTCGAGCAACACACCGAAGCTCTGGACCGATGAGGCGGACATGAGCGAGCGACCCACCTCGATCGGGACCGAGGGTCCGGTGTTCACCGCATTGCGGGTCTGGCGCGACGACGGCGGCGCGATCTTGCTCCTGGGGGTGTTCCTCGGCGTGTTCCTCGCGGCGCTGCTCTACTACGTCGTCGGCATCGCGGAGGCGATCCACACCCGTGAGGGGCTCCAGGACGCCGCGGACGCCAGCGCCTTCGCGGCGGCCATCCTCCATGCCCGAGGCATGAACGTGATCGCCTTCGTGAACGTCGTGATGGCGGCCCTGGTCGCCGTGTTGGTGGCCTGTCGCGTCGTCCAAGGGTTGTGCTGGGTGGGGATCGGTCTGGCCGTCGGTCTGGCGCACCCGACGTTCGGGGCGTCTCTGGCGGCCGTGCCGCCCCTCCAGGCGACCCACGCGAAGTTCGAGGCGGCCTATCGAGGCCTGCAGGGCCCCGTGATGAGCACGCTGCGCGTCCTCCACGCCACGCAGCGCATGATCGCGCGGGCGGTGCCTCCGGCGGCGGCGGTCGACTCGGTGATCGAGGTGAACCGTCACCATCCGCCCGCGCGGTTCGGGGTCGCCTTGCCGGGCGGAGCTCGCTTGCCGGTCGAGCCGGATCGCTTCGACGTCCTCTGCGCGCGCGCCGGAGAGACGGTCGCGGGGCTCGCCCTGTGGCCCCTGGATCGAGCGGGGCTCGGACCCGTCGCCGGGCCGCTGAGGAGCGCGGCCGGCGCGTTGACCTCGTCGGCGGCGTCGTTCTTCTGTGGAGCTGGGGGGAGCTCGGCGCCCGTCTACGAGCGGCGCGAGCGGGTGTCTCTGCCGAGGAGCAGCGCCGCCCAGGAGTGTGAGCAGGAGGCGCGCCGGACCGACGGACCCGTCGCGGTGTGTGAGCTGGCGCGCCGGGAGCTCGAGGCCGCGCAGCCCGGTCCAGATGGGCATTGTCGTCCCGCGCAGGACTGTTCTCCGCGGGGAGCCTACGCTCGCCTCGCTCGAGAGGCCCGCCGGCAATGTCACCCGCGGCCGGGCGTTGCGCCGTCGAGCTTTTGGTTCCAGCGACAGACGGTGGAGATCGAGTACACGTTCCGCACGAGATCGGGGTGGGTCCCGACGCGGGTGTCGCGACGTGCGCCCCGGCTCGTCGAGGAGGCCTTCGCCCCCTGTGGCCCGCACGGATCCGTCGGTACGGACTGGAACCTGGAGGCGTTCCCGGCGGGGCAAGGGGGGCGCGTCGAGCCCCTGTGCGCCGAGGACCACAAGGCCCCCACGGAGGTCGGGGTGGAGGGGCAGCGGGTCGTCGTCGAGCACGAAGAGGTCACACATCTCTTCGGTTGCGAAATCTTCGAGACGCGTCGCGAGGAGCCCTTCGACGGGGTGGAGCCCTTGGAGGGGGGCCGAGCTCGTGAGCCGCACCGCGTGGCCGAAGGGGTGTCGCTCGGGGGCGAACGTCTCCAGATCCGCGCGGTGGCGATCTCCGGCGAGCTCTCGCCCACAGAGGGAGTGATCGGCGCACGCGATGCCGAGGCCGGCGTCGCCGCGGCCACCTGGGGAGCCGGCGCTCCGCGCAGGGATCGAGCGGCGTGGGGGGTGCTCTTCGGCGGCGCGGCCACGTTGCTCGGGCGGAGCGCCCTGGCGCAGGCGGAGTTCTACTACGACCACGACGGGCGAGAGGCGAGGAGCGAGTGGCTCTGGAACATGAAATGGACGGCGCGGCTCGTGCGCTTCCGCGGTCGAGGAGCGCACCCTTCGCCCGAGAGCGACGGGGCCGACGTCGATCGGCTGACCTCCGCCGACGTGAGCGGCTTCGGGGCCCTGTGTCGAGCCACGGGCTCCGTGCCGGGGTGTGAGCTCCTCGACGACACGGTGCTCGCCTGGGAAGGGCTCCTCCTCCACTGAAGCCATCACGTCCATCGCGGGAGGTTGCATGAGCGTTTCGTTCGTCCGCGGCGTCCACCTCGCCACCTCGCGCCGGCGGGGAGCGGCGTACGTGGAGGCCTTGCTCGTGATCGGCTTCTGCTCCGTCGTCTGGGCGGCGATCGTGGGCACGGGCCGGCTGCAGCTGGCGCGCCAGCAAGCGCGCGCCCAGGCGCGCTCCTGCGCCTGGGCCATGGCCATCTCAGGGTGCAGGGAGGTCCCCGCGCAGTGTGCTGGTCCGGACGTGACGCGCAGGGCCCCGAACCCTCGGCTTCAGGAGGGGGCCTCCCTCGGAGCGATCGGCGTGGTGGGCGAGGGAAGTGACGACGACGCGGGAGTCGTCGCAGGCAGCCGGGAGGCAGTGGAGGCGGAGATCGAGGGGCTGGTCTTCGAGCGGATCGCCGCGAGGGGTGTACGGCGGGTGCGGCACCCCCTGCGCGAGGGAGGGGAGACGGTGGAGATCGAGGCGAGGTATTCCTTACCCTGCAACTCACGACCGAGCAGCGTCTCGGGACACGCTCGCGACGCCTTCGCCAAGATCCTGGCCAAGGGGCAGCGATGAACGACGGGGATCGCAGGACGCCTCCCAGGAGAGAGGCAACGAAACGGCTGCCCCATCGAGGTCGCCGCGCCTCGATGGGCGCGCTCCGGGTGTGCCTGCTGCTCGGGGTGAGCGGCGTCCTCAGCGCGTCGCTGCTGACCCGCGCCCTGGGGCACGAGCTCGGCGCCGCCGTTCTGCGGGGTGGGCGCGTGATCTGGGGGATCGCTTCTCCCCATTCGTCCAACGCGCCGCAGCGCCTCGTCCTCAACGGCGCTGAGCTCTTCGTCCAGACGGGCACCGTGCAGGCCCCGTGGGAAGGCGTGCTCGACGAGGTGCGCCAGGCCTGCGTGGGCGACGCCGCGTCGTCGGACCTCTTGGTGCGGACGTTCGCGAGGAGGGGGGTGATCGAGCGGCGGACCCAGCGAGAGGGGACCGTCGCGTGCCTGGAGGGGGCGAACCCCGTCCATTTCGCGGCGCTGTCCCGGATCTTCCAGGGACGGCCCGGGCTCGCGGTTGACGCGGGAGAGTCGATGGACGTCGGCGCGCTGGGGGCGCTCCGCTACACGTACGCGCGCCGGGAAGCCGAGCACCGCACCGCCGTGCTGGGTGTCTGGTCGACGGGTCCCCTCGACGTCGGCGCGCTGTTCCCCGCCGACGGGGACGCACCGGGCGAGGCAGACCCGGAGCTGCCGCGCCCCCGCGGCAGCGTGCGGACCCTGTCGGTGCGTCACGAGGCGCTCGCCTTGCCTCTGGTCGTGTACCGCGCCCCCGGCGGTGCACGAGCCGTCGCGGCGAGCTATGCAGAGGACCTGCGACGCGCGGGGTTCGACGTCATCGACGCTGCCGCTCCGAGCTCCACAGAGGGCGCGAACGGGGCTCGCGCGTGGTTCGCGCGGTCCGCGGCGCACACCCGCTTCGTCACCCTCGTCGAGGAAGACGGGGGGACCTGGGTCGTCTCGACGCCGCTGCCGTGAACGATCGCAGCGGCGGGGGCGGTGCGGCGGTGCCCAGCCGGGCGGCGTCGTGCCACACTGGGCGGGCCGCAGGGGCGGCGTCGATGGCGAAGAGGAGACACATGGAAGGACTACCCAGCTACGAAGACGTTCTCGACCACTGGTTTGGGCAGCTCGACGGCTCGGGGCGGGCGGACGAGGAGCACGGTCGGCGCTGGTGGCAGAAGGATCCGGAGTTCGACCGTAGCCTGCGAGAGCGCTTCAGCGCGCTGCACGCGGTCCTGCTGGGAGGCGGTCTGCGGGAGTGGCGCGCCGAGCCCCGCGGCCTGCTCGCTACGGTGATCGTGCTCGATCAATGGTCGCGCAACATGTTCCGGGGCACCGCGGGCATGTTCGCAGCGGACGAGCTGGCTCTGCAGACCGCCCTCGAGGGCATCGCCCTCGGATACGACGCCCGCTTACCCCTGGACATGAAGGTGTTCCTCTACATGCCGCTCATGCACTCGGAGCGGGTCGAGGTGCAGCGCCGCTGCGTGGAGCTCTTCGAAGCGTTGGTGAAGGCGACCTCGGGTGAGGCGGCGGAAGGGCTCGAGAAGAACCTCGATTTTGCGCGACAGCACCTCGTCATCGTCGAGCGTTTCGGGCGCTTCCCGCACCGCAACGCGGTGTTGGGTCGCGCCTCGACGCCCGACGAGGTCGAGTTCTTGAAGCAGCCGGGATCTTCCTTCTGAGTCGGCGGGCTAGCGCCGAACCATCTCCTCGGCGCGCACCTCGTTCCGGAGGGGTTCGCCGCGCTCGAAGACGCTGACGTTCTCGAGGGTGGTGTGGGCGATGTTCGCCAGGGCTTCACGGGTGAGGAAGCCCTGGTGAGCCGTGATGATGACGTTGGGGAAGGTGAGCAGGCGCGCCAAGACGTCGTCCTGGATCACCTCTCCCGACAGATCCGCGAAGAAGATGCCCTCCTCCTCTTCGTAGACGTCGAGCCCCGCCGAGCCCACGTGACCGGTCTTCAGGGCCGCGATCAGAGCCCGGGTATCGATCAAGGCGCCGCGCCCCGTGTTGATGATCATCACGCCGCGCTTCATGCGCGCCAGGCTCTCCGCGTCGATGATGTGGCGGGTGCTCGGCGTGAGGGGCACGTTCAAGGAGATGATGTCGGCCTCGGCGTAGAGCTGGTCGAGGTCCACGTACTCGAGGCCGAGCTCGCGAGCCAGCGCCTCGGAGGGGAACGCGTCGTGACCCAGGAGGCGGGACCCGAAGCCTCGCATGATGCGCGCGAAGATCGAGCCGATCTTGCCTGTCCCGATGATGCCGACGGTCTTTCCGCGGAGGTCGAAGCCAACCAGGCCGTCGAGGGAGAAATTGCCCTCGCGCACCCGCGAGTAAGCCCTGTGGATCTTGCGGTCGAGGGTGAGGATCAGGGCGACGCCGTGTTCGGCGACCGCGTACGGTGAGTACTCCGGGACGCGCACCACGGGCAGATCGAGACGCGCGGCGGCCTCGAGATCGACGTGGTTGTAGCCAGCGCAGCGCAGGGCGATGAGTCGTACGCCCGCCCGCTGGAGCTCGCCGAGCGCGGCCTCGTCCAGCTTGTCGCTCACGAAGGAGCAGACGACCTCTGCGCCGGCGGCGAGGGAGGCCGTCTGCTCGGTGAGGCGCGGCTCGATGTACTCGATCTCATGTCCGAAACGGACGTTCGCCTGTTCGAAGGCCTCACGCTCGTAGCGGTGGGCATTGAAGAAGCGGATCTTCATGGCCCGTGTATACCCGCGACGAGCGGCGAACGTCCCGACAAAGTGTGGGGCCGCCGGAAGGCGACGGCCTGCAGCTCCGACGTCTCAGTAGATGCGCCCGCCCCGGAGTCGATAGTCCTCGAGGACCCGTCGAGCGTCCTCGCGCAGCACGCTCCGGGTCACGGCGACGCCGCGCCCCTCGAGGATCTGGACCCAATCCGAAGGCTTCGGCCCTTCGTCGAACCCCGCCGCTTCCGCGTCCTCGGTGTGGGCCGCGCAGACGAGGCGCTCCACGTCGGACCAGATCAACGCACCGAAGCATTGGCAACAAGGATCCGTGCTGGTCACGAGGGTGTAGGGACCCGTCGTCGGCAGCCCCGTGCGCGCGAGGACCTGCTGGGCGCGCATCAAGGCGATCACCTCTGCGTGGGCGATCGAGAGCTGAGTCTCGAGGACTCGGTTCACCCCCGCCGCGACGAGCTCGTCGCCGAGAAAGACGGCGGCGCCGAAGGGGCCGCCGCCCCGCTCGGAGTTCATCCGGGCCAACCGGACGACGAGTCGCGCGCGGGACTCGTCGTCCACGAGTGGTCCGAAGCTCTGCACGGTCTCGTCGACCCAGGCAGGGATGGTGATGACGATCTGGCTGTCTTCGCTCAGGGCCATCCTCCGAGGCTAGCGCGTCCGGGGGCTCATGACTCGGGCGCGGGCGACACGGGGGCTCCAGGCAGAACGGGTAGGACGGACGTGAGCCGGCCCCTGAGGAAAGCCGGGGGGCGCGTTCTCCTGCGGGTGTGTGCTCCCCGTGCTCCCCGTCGCGGCGGGGGGGGAGTTCCGGGTACCTCCATGCTGGGAGCGCCGCCCATGCTGGGAGCGCCGCCCATGCTGGGAGCGCCGCCCGTGCTGGGAGCGCCGCCCGTGCTGGGAGCGCCGCCCGTGCTGGGAGCGCCGCATTGCCGGGGGCGCTGGGCCCTGCGCGTTGGCAGAGCGCGTTGGCAGACCGCGAA
>JAAZAA010000252.1 GCA_012514535.1 Myxococcales bacterium
CGTCCGGCAGCGCGCCGTCGCGCGTCCCCGTCGCTCTCGAGGGAGAGCTCAGCGCCCTGGGCACGGTGGATCTCTCCTGCGTGGCCCTCACGGACGAGCGGCGCTACCGCCTCGCCTTCGAGCTGCGCGGCACCGAGTCTCCCCAGAGCGCCCGCGGCGCCGGCCCTCGAAGAGACGGCGCTGGCGCGCCCAGCTCCGGCTCCGCGCGGGCCACGAGCGCGCGGCTCCCGACGAGCCGCCTCGACGACGCCTACGAGGCCATCCAGCGGGTGTTCGGCAAAGGGCGCAAGGACGTCAAGGAGCGGGAGGTGAAGGATCTGCTGCGCACCCTCGAGCGCCTGCTCGGCGAGCGCCGCGCCTGGAACCTCGAGGTGAACCGCAGCCTGTTCGACGTCATCGGGCCGCTGCACAAGTCCCGACGACGCTCGCCGGATCACGAGCGCGTGTTCTGGCTCCTGGCCAGCTACACCCTGCGCCCAGGCATGGGCCACCCCCTCGATCCGGGACGCGTCGCCTTGCTCGCAGATCTCCTCACGGAAGGCCTGGCGTTCCCCCAGCACGAGCGGACCTGGCAACAGCTCTTCATCGCCTGGCGACGCCTCGCGCCCGGGCTCTCGGAGCGACACCAGACGCGCCTGCGCGATCAGATCGATCCGTTCCTCGCCCCCGCCTCCGCGAAGCTGCCCAAGCCCAAGGGCTTCAGGCCCCTGTCGCTCCTCGACGCCCTGGAGGCCGCGTCGTGGCTCGAGCGCGTCGACGTGCGGCGCCGAGGTCAGCTGTGCGACTGGATCCTCGAGCGCACCTGGACGGATCGAGATCCGCGCCTCTGGGCCGCCCTGGGTCGCCTGGGGACGCGCGTGCCCCTCTACGCGAGCGCTCACCACGTGCTACCCGCCCGCCACGCGGAGGAGCTCCTCGATCACCTCCTGCGGGAACCCTGGGACGAAATCCACACCGCCCCCTGGGCGGCCACCCTCCTCGCCCGCCGCACGGACGATCGCGCCCGCGACGTCCCCTCTGCCCTGCGCGCGGAGGTCGCGCGTCGTCTGGAGGCAGAGGGCGCGCCCGCGGAGTGGGTCCGCTCCGTGGCGGAGCTGGTGCCTCCGGAGCAGCGGGATCAGACCGCCGTCTTCGGGGAGGAGCTGCCCGTGGGCCTCACCCTCGCTTGACTTTTCCAGCCGACTCTTCCGGCGGAAAATCAGCAAGCAATATCAAGCGGCCCGTCGCCGGTCTCTTAGACTGGGAACCGTGAAGCCGAACACGCGCTCCTTCTACGTGCAGGCCGTGGGGAGAGCCCTCGAGGCCATCGCGACGCATTTGGACGACGCCTTGGAGCTCGAGGCGCTCGCGGCCAGCGCTGGTCTTTCGCCCTTTCACTTTCACCGCGTCTTCCGCGGCATGGTGGGCGAGACCCCGATGGAGCTGGCGCGGCGCCTGCGCCTGGAGCGAGCTGCGTTCCAGCTAGTTTCGACGGAGCTCTCCGTCACCCAGCTCGCCTTCGCGGCGGGCTACGAGACCCACGAGGCCTTCACGCGCGCCTTCCGCGCTCACTACGGGCTCTCGCCCTCCGACTACCGGCGGCGCCGAGAGGCTCGCATCGTCCTGGCGGCGCCGTCCGGGGTGCACTTCGGCGCGGAGGGCATCGACGTCACGTTCCACCCCCAAGACACAGGAGGAAGCCAAATGCACGTAGAGATCACACACCAGCCGCGGCTCCGCGTCGCCACCGTCCGCCACGTGGGCCCTTACAACCGCATCTCGGAGGCCTTCGGGCGCCTCGGCGCCCTCGCCGGACCCGCGGGATTGTTCAACCACGAGGGCGCCCGGATGATCGCCCTCTATCACGACGATCCAGACACCGTGCCCGTGGAGCAGCTGCGCTCGGACGCCGGCCTCGTGGTCCCCGCGGACGTGCCCCTGCCGGAAGGCGTCGAGGAGCAGTTCCTGCCGGAGGGGCGCTACGCCCACACACTGCACGTCGGCTCCTACGAGCGCCTCGGGGACACCTGGGCGCGCTTCATGGGTCAGTGGCTGCCCAGCAGCGGGGAACGCATGAGCTCCGCCGGGGCCGCCTACGAACACTACGTCAACGATCCGTCTCAGGTCCCCGAGGCGGAGCTCCGTACGGAGCTGTACTTGCCGCTCGCCTGAGGCAAGCTGCGGCGGGTGAAGACGGCGGGACTGCACCACGTGGCCCTCGGCGCCCGGGACGTCGAGCGGGTGGCCTCGTTCTACCGGGAGGTGCTCGGGCTCACCGAGCTCGCGCGTCATCGAACGGACACGGGCGCGCTGCGCTCCGTGTGGCTCGCGCTCGGCGCCGGCGCGGTGCTGATGATCGAGGCCACCGAGGCGCCCGCCCGCCCCCGCCGCGAAGGCGTGGACGCGGGGCCGTTCCTCCTGGCGTTCCACGTCGCGCGCGAGGAGCGCCCCGCCTGGGAGGCCCGCCTGAAAGCGGCGGGCGCGCCCATCGAAGGGCGCACCGCGGCGACCTCCTACGCCCGCGATCCCGAGGGGAACCGCGTCGCCGTGAGCTGCTACGCGCTCCCGCCAGAAGCCGGCTTGCGCGAAGCCGACCCACCGGAAGCGAACCCCTGATCCCGACCCGCTCCCCGACGACCTCTCCGCGTTCACACGAAGGCCGGCCCGCCGGGCACGGGACCCGCTCTCCGCTCGACATCCCCGCGGGCGCCGCATACCCTTTCCGCGCCCGCGTGGCTGCCCGCTCCAGGAGCCTCGAGCTCTCGGGACGACGGTCCCGTGCATGGCCCATCGTGTGCGGCAGCGTGCACGGGCGCCAGGCGCGGTCTCCCGAACGGCGGGCGATCGCGCAGCTCGCCCGCGAAGGGGCGTCTCAGAGGAGAGGATGTTCATGCGTCACCGCGTTCGATTCCCCCGGAGTCCCCGGCTCGCCGCCGCCCTCGTGGGCGGGGCCCTGCTCACCGCCCCCGTGCTCGCGTGGGCCTGGGGTCAGAGCGCCCTCATCAACGTCAAAGTGCACGATCACACCTTCGACCGGGTGAGCATCGAGAGCGCGGAGTGCACGGTCCACGCGAAGCTCCACTTCGCGGCGCCCGCCTCCGGCTACGACAGCGGCGCCCGCGAGCGCAACTACCACCGCTTCAAGGCGCGCATCCGGCTCACGAACGACCAGGCGATCGTCAGCCCCATCTTCGGCAACCCCCGCCCGGGTCGCCGCATGTACACCTTCAGCTACGACACCAGCGCCGAGGGCTGCTGGGCGAAGGAAGAGCACAAACTGAAGGGCGTCGACATCGAGGCGTGTCGCGGTCGTCGCTGCGAACCCGAACCCTTCAAGTGAGGAGCCCCGTGTCCGAGGTGCTTCCCCCCGTCGTCATCGTCGGCCTGGGCGAGCTCGGGAGCGTGTTCGCCCGCGGCCTGCTGCGCCTGGGGCATCCCGTGGTTCCGGTCTTGCGCAGTACGCCCGTCGCGGCCCTGAGCGAGGCCCACCCGGACCCGGCCCTCGTGCTCGTCGCCGTCGGCGAAGACGATCTCGCGCCGGCTCTCGGCGATCTCCCGCCCCAGTGGCTCTCCCGGGTGGCCCTCGTCCAGAACGAGCTGTTGCCCGGTCAGTGGGCGGCCGCGGGCGTGGAGCAGCCGACCGTCGCGGTGGTGTGGTTCGAGAAGAAGGCCGGGAAGGAGCCCCACGACGTGGTGCCCACCGTGCTCGCGGGTCCTCGGGCGAATCTGCTGGCCCGTTGCCTCGAGGGGCTCGGCATCGCGCACCGCCTCGTCCCCGAGACCGAGCTGCTGCACGAGCTCGTGGCGAAGAACCTCTACATCCTCGTGCTCAACCTCGCGGGCCTCCTGGTGGAGGGCACCGCTGGCGATCTGCTCACGGTCCACCGGGCCACCCTCGACGAGCTCACGGAGGACGTGATCCACCTCCAGCGCGCCCTCGTGGGAACGGACGCCGCCGCGCGGCTCGACTCGGCTCGTCTGATCGCGGCCCTGGAGACCGCCATCGCCAGCGATCCCGCCCACGGCCTCGCAGGTCGTAGCGCCCCCCGCCGGCTCGAGCGGAACCTCCAGCACGCGCGTCGCCTGGGCCTCGACCTCCCCACCTTCGAGCGCCTCGCCGCCCGACAGGGCGCAGGGCCTCACCCCGCCCGCCCATGACGACGCCCCGTCACGCCGCCTGGCTCCTCGACCTCGACGGGACCCTCTACCGTCCCTTCCCGGTGAAGCTCGCCATGGCCGCCGAGCTCGCCCTGTGGGGTTGGGGGGCGCTCTCGGTCATCCGCGCGTTTCGCCGCGAGCACGAACGGCTCCACCACGAGCTGGGTAACGAGCCCAGCCTCCGCTTCGAGCCCTCCCCCTTCGCCGAACAGGTGCGTCGCACCGCGCGCGCCCTGGGGATCGCCGAAGAAGCCGTGGCCCGCCTGGTCGAGCGCTGGATGATCGAGCGTCCGTCCCGTTGGCTCCGCATGTTCCGCCGCCAGAGCCTCCTCGACGAGCTCACCCGTCATCGCGCCAGCGGCCTCCGTACCGCGGTCGTCAGCGACTACCCCGCGCGCCGCAAGCTCAGCGCCCTCGGCATCGCCCACCTGATCGACGACGTGGTCGCCAACGGCGAGCACCCGGATCTGACGCGCCTGAAGCCGTCCCCCGAGGGGTACCTCCTGGCGGCGGAGCGCCTCGGTGTGCGCCCCTCGGAGTGCCTCGTGATCGGCGATCGTACGGACCTCGACGGCGCCGCCGCGCGAGCCGCCGGGATGGAGTTTCGGCTGATCCGCTGAGAGGGTTCGCTTCGGCGGGCCGCCACCCGCCGCAGACATCGTGGAAGCGACGCGAGAAAGCTCGGCTCCCACCGCCACACCGACGTCGAGCCGAACGAGCCTCACTCCGCTCCGCGCTCGCCGGACCGAAGAGTCGGCGTCGCGGCCACGACTCTTCGGCCCCGCGCCACCGGACGCTCACGCGACGCCGCGCTGGGAGGCGGTCCGCTCGCTGTCGAGGTGCGCCATCAGCGCCTCCGGATAGCGGGATCCGGCGACCGCGTCGGCGGGGACGGCTGCCTCCAGGGTGCGCACGTCCTCGTCGGAGAGGGTGAGCTCGAGGGCACCGAGGGCTTCGTCGAGGTGCCGTCGCGTGCGCGCGCCGATCGTGGGGATCACCGGGACGCCGAGCCCTTCGCCTTTCGCGCGAACCCAGGCGATGGCGAGCTGCACCGGGGTGACCCCGCGCTCCTGGGCGAGCGCGGCCAGGGCGTCGGCCAGGCGTTGGTTGTCCCGCGCGTTGTCGCCCGTGAAGCGCGGCAAGTTCGCGCGAAAGTCGCTCGGTGCTTTGGGTTTGCTCCCGGCGAGGAGGCCGCGGGAGAGCACCCCGTAGGCCGTCGTGGCCATCCCGAGCTCGCGGAGGAGCGGGAAGATGGTGCGCTCGGGACCCCGGCTCAACAGCGAGTATTCGATCTGGAGGTCCACCAGCGGATGCACGCTCGCCGCGCGCCGCATCGACTCCACCCCGAGCTCGGAGACGCCGATGTACCGGACGTACCCCGCCTGAACCATGTCCGCCACGGCGCCGATGGTCTCCTCGATCGGGACATCCGGGTCGAGGCGCGACGGCCGATAGATGTCGACGTAGTCGACGCCGAGGCGCCCCAGGCTGTACGCCAAGAAGTTCTTCACCGCCGCGGGGCGTCCGTCGTAGCCGTTGAAGGAGCCGTCGGGCCCACGCAGCGCTCCGAACTTGACGCTGAGCAGCGCCTTGTCGCGACGCCCTGCGAGCGCTCTGCCGACGAGCATCTCGTTGCGCCCCAGGCCGTAAAAGTCGCCGGTGTCGAGCAGATTCACGCCCCGGTCGAGGGCTGCGTGGATGGTGGCGATGTTCTCCGTTTCGTCGGTGTCACCGTAGAAGCTCCGGCCGCCCATGCCCATGCAGCCCAGAGCGATCGGGAACACCGCCGGGCCGTGCTTGCCGAGCCGAAGCCGTTCGTCGTCGTGAGGTGAGTTCGTCATGGGTCTACGTTAGCGCTGGCCTCGCATGAACCTAGTGAATAGGGTGTATACGAAACATGCCTGGCGTTTATGGACGGGACCTCGACCTGAACCTGCTGCGGGTCTTCTTGGTGGTGGCCGATACCGGAAGTGTGACCGAAGCGGCCAAGCGGCTGTACCTGACGCAACCCGCCGTGAGCGCGGCGCTGGGCCGTCTCACCCGCGCCGTGGGAGCCCCCCTGCTCGTGCGCCGCGGGCGCTCGCTGACCCTGACGCCCCGCGGGCAGCAACTGCGCGACGCCTCGAAGATGCACCTGACCCCGCTCATCGAGGCTGCTCTCGATGCACCGGCGTTCGATCCGCGCAGCTCCCAGCGCACGCTGCGCCTGGGGTTCTCCGACTCCGCGGAGGCCTGGCTCCTGCCCGGGCTCTGCCAGGTGCTCGGTCGTGAGGCGCCGGGCATGCAGATCGTCGCGGTGCCGGTGCAGTTCCGGACCATCGGCGCCGCCTTGGGAAGCTCGCTCGATGCGGCCGTCACCGTCGCCGACGAGCTCCCGTCGAACATCCGGCGCCACACGCTCTTCCACGGAGGCTTCGTCTGTCTCTTCGATCCGCGCCACATCAAGCGGCGCCGCCTGACGGAGGCCGAGTACTTCGCCCGCGACCACGTCATCGTCTCCTACAACGGAGACCTGCGCGGCGTCGTCGAAGACGCGACGGGCAAGCGGCGCCGCGTCCGCTGTTCCGTCGCGAGCTTCGCCAACGTGGGCGCCATCGTCGACGGCACGGCGCTGATCGCCACCGTGCCCCACGTGGTCGCCCGCGACATCCGGGCGCTGCGTCCCCACCTGCGCGTGAGCCCGGTCCCCTTCGCCCTCGAAGGCGCCGACGTCGAGCTCCTGTGGCCCGCCGCCAGCGACGAAGACGACGCCTGCCGCTTCGTGCGCGACCACATCATCGCCCTCGCCGCGACCCTCGCCAAGGCGCCCTCGAGCTAGGACGTACCGCGTCGCCGAGCCAGGCGAATCGCCGATCCGCGGCCACTATCTAGGCTCTCACTTTCCACGGCGCACCTCTCCACCGCGAAGCGCCGTGGGGCGACGGGGGAACCGCACCGGCGAGGTCGCGTGAACTCGAGGCCGGCGAGCGGCCATCCCCGGAACGCCCCAGCGAGACGTCAGGCCGCGACGCGGGTCGCGTCCGCTGCGATGGGCAAGTACTCTTCACCGGAGAGCACGTTGCACCCGGCGGGCAGCTCGACCCTGCAGAGGAGCCGTTGGGATGTGGGCGCCGGAGGGAGATTCACTCGGTCTACCACGACGCGCAGCTCCTTCTGCGCCGACAGCGGCCACTTTTCGACCTCGGCCGCTAGGTAGTCGGGCAGATAGCCCACGAGGCGCGCATCCGCCGTTCGAAGGAGCCGCGCATGAGCTGCCTTGTCGTTCTGGTAATCTGCGGCAACGAGCAGCTGCGTGCCCGCCGAGAGACCGGCGATCGCCTCCTCGGCGTGCGGGATGTGGCGAACGGCTCGGGCCAGGACATGCATGGTCCTCGTTCCATCGGAGCTGACGTGGGGCGGGGCAAACACTTCCAGCTCGTCTGTCCGGCGGAGTCCGCCGCTCCGCGCAAGGATGTCCATCGGAGTCGTGTCGACCTCGAGGCCCAGTTCGCGAACGAAGGACGGATATTCGGGGCGCGACGTGGGCATCACGCGATTCTGAAACAGCGCCGGAAGTTCGCGACTGCGATACACGGCTTCGAGATCAGGGAACGCTACCAGGGGCGCGAACCCTTGATCGACGGCTGAGCGGGCAGCACGGATATACGAGAACTCGTAGCCACTCGCACCGAGGGCCAAGAGACGACCGACCGGAACGATGCTGCGTGTCGTCGGGCACTGCCAGGCGAGAAACAGGACTTTGGGCGTGGTCATGGGGAGCGCTTCAGCTCGTCGAGGTTGTGAAGCAGCAGGGCGGTTGCGACCTCCCGCGCGACCAGCGTTGACGCGTCAGGCAATGACGCGTCAGGCGTTCCGCCGTCGCTGACTTGATAGACTCGATAGGGTTCCACGGGCTCTGAAACGACTCTACGCCTTCTTGGGCGTCGCCACATTCCCCGCGGCGATCGACGACGCCGTCATGGCGAACGGAGAGGCCCACCAGAATCAGACGACGCAATACCTCAACAAGAAGGCCATCGTAGCCGGCCTTCGGCGCGTAACACCTCGACCTGCTCGTGGCGGGCATGAAACAGCGGCATCGCGTGAGCGAAGCACCGCCATCGAGCCGGCGGCGAGCGCCGCGGACGACTCGTGAGACGGCCTCACTCTGCCGGCCGGACGCGCTCCGTCAACCAGCGTTCCCAGAGGGGCTTTTGTTCTCGGGCGACGCGCTCCGCGTCGTCACCGAAGAAGTGCGCCTGAAAGCTCGCCCGCACCTTCTCCTCCCATGGATAGGCGGTGAACATCCCGTAGCCGGGCGCCGGCTCCGTGATCCGTAGGATGACGTCCGATTCGCTCGCTCGGTGGACGACGCCGGCGAGAGGAGGGCGACCTTCGGCGCGGGGTAGCTCGGCTCCTTCGGATCGCACGGCACCGCTCGGATCGAGGGCGGACAGCAGCTGCTCGAAGGCTGCGTCGAGGGGCCCCGGATGATCTGCGTGCGCGTCGAGGACGACGGATCGCTGCCCGGAGAACCCCGTGAGATACAGGACGAGGTTCGTGAAGAAGGGCCCCCAGCCTTTCCTCATGCCCTCGAAGAACTCGTCTTCCCAGTCGGCGCCCGAACTGAAGCAGCTCGTGACCATGCGCAGCCGGCAGGTGCCGCCCCGCTGCGCTTCGATCACGAACTCCGTGGCCAGGGGCTCGGCGTCGCGCCCTGGGCCCGCCCAGTCCCGCTCCTCGTAGGCGAAGCGCCGGGGCGGCTCCCAGGCGGTCACCGTGGCGGGCGCGTCGATGCCCGGCAACAAATGCATCACGATCGCCCCACCCACGCGCTCCTCGACCTCCGCGGGCACGAACCAACACCCGATGCCCGGGCCCGTCGCGATGGCCGCCCACACCTCCTCGGGAGATCCCGGGAGGTCGATCTCGAGATCGAGCAGGATCGTGTCTTTGTCTCTCTTGACGTCGATCTTCATGGCTTCCTCTCCCTCCGCCGGCTCGGCTCCGGCGCGCTCTTGGTGGACATGGTCTCCGCCGTACGGTCGCGCAGCTTCGAGCCGGCCGCCGCCCGAGCCACCTCCTGGACGGCAGGACTCTCCGCAGCCGTAGTGCTCTCCGTCGAGGCCGCGCCCGTCGCAGGCAGCGGGTGCGACGCGACGACGAGTCGATAGCTGCGCCCTCCGGGGGCACACTCGTCGTGGTAGCGAGCGATCAGCCCGCTGAGGGCGCAGGTGAGCTCTTCCGTGAACGCGGCCCGCTCGGCGGCGTCGCGGAAGCGTAGCTCGGTGTCGATGCACAGGGTCGGGAGGCGCTTTCCAGCCCGCTCCGCCTTGCGCACGAGCCCAGCGACCTCACCGACCATGCGACTCGCCAGGGAGATCAAGTACCGCGCCGACAGGCGATCCCGCGCCTTGCCGGTGTCCGCGGCGACGCTCCCCAGGGCGGCGGGCGCGACGACGAAGGACCGCGCGGTGGCGACGAGCAGGCGCTCCGTGAGCCCACCATGCCGACGCTCCTCCGCCACGCGCACCAACCCGTGCTCCTCCAGCGCCCGCAGGTGGTAGTTCACCTTCTGTCGGCTGAGCCCGACCTTGGGGGCCAGGGCGGCGGCGGATCCAGGCTCGGCCAGCTCCGCGAGCAAGCGCGAGCGCACGGGATCCAGCGCGACGGCGGCCGCGGCCGGATCCTCGATGACGTCGACGTCCCACATGTCACCCGAAGCCAAGCATTGACAAGAAATCTTGTCAATACGGTCGGCTCGACTTCACGCGCCGGCGCTCTGGGCCATCAGGGCGCTCGAGTGGCGGGGCGCGCTCCTTGGGCGGCCAGGCCAACGTCGACGCAGGTCACAGCGCCCGGAAATGGTACCCGACCCCGCCCTCCACGAAGGGAAGCCAGCGAACGGGACTCATGCCGCCACCCGCGGTGATCTGCACGCAGCGTCCATCGCGGCACGCGGGGAACGAGATGCCGCCCCTCAGGCCCCAGGACAGGTCCGGCGCGGGCCATCCGTTGGAGTCGTACATCGCGAACCCGGGAGCGGCCAACGGAGGGAAGAAGTACTGGACGTAAAGATCGACGGCTCGCACGCCCGAGCCCAAGAAGTGCTGCGAGTCCACGTACCGCTGGTACACGTACCGAACGCCGACTCCGTGGGTCCACAATCGAAAGCGACGATCCGCGACCTCTCTATCCGGTCCCCAGTCGGCGTCGCATGAACCGACACACTCGTTCGTCGCGTAGATCCCGTTGGCCACACCGCCCTCGATGTAGACGGCGTGGTAGCTAGGGACGGAAGCCCGGAGGGGAGCCGAGGTGCTGGTGACCCGCGGCGCCGTGCCGACTCTCGGGGGGACGTCGATCGTCGTCATTCGATCGACGCCGAGGACGCGAAGACCGACCCACGCCTCCGCCGCGGTCGCGAAGAAGAGGTCGCCCGTTGGATTGTCGAGGAACTGTGCGCCCATCCCGACCATCGCCGCGAGGCGCAACCAAGGCAGAGGCAAGTAGTCCGCTTCAATCGCCGTGCCCAATGCATAGTAGGGACTGCGCGTCCCCGCGGACACGCTCCCGTGAAACCGTATCGGCAGCGGACCCACGACGAGATCGTGGAAATGACCGCGCAGCTCCTCGGTCGTCAGGACCGGCTCTTCGTCGCTCTCGTAGTCCCAATTCGCCCACTCGTCCTCGGGAGGAGCGCTCGCGATCGCGGGTGAAGCGAAGGAGAGGATCACGAGGAGTGCTGCCGTGACCCCTGGTCGCAGGCACGGATGACAGTCGGCGTCGTTCATGGCGCGGGTTCCCTGGCGTGCTGCTCGTCGAGGCAACTTCGACGCCGACTCGCCATGGGAGCGAATTACCACTGATGCGGTGACGGCAAGTCAAGCCCCGCGTCGCGCCGACGCGCCCTCAGGACGCGCCGAGGGCCGCCTCGATGGCTTGCGTCAGCTCCTGGCTCAGGGGCTCGACCTTCGACTCGAAGCGTTCGATCACCCTCCCCTGATTGTCGATCAGAAACTTGTTGAAGTTCCAGGTGACGTCGCCCTTCTGAGCCGTGAGCCACTGATAGAGCGGATGCTGGCCGTTGCCTTTGACGACGATCTTCTCGCTCATCGGGAACGTGGCGCCGAACTTCGTCGTGCAGAACTCACGGATTTGTTCGTTGGTGCCGGGCTCCTGGGCGCCGAACTCGTTGGCGGGCACGCCGAGCACGACCAGACCTTGCGGCGCGTACTTGCGATGCAGCTCCTCGAGCCCCGCGTACTGCGGGGTGAACCCACACTCGCTCGCCACGTTCACGATCAAGAGCACCTTCCCGCGAAAATCCTCGAAGCCCAGAGGTTCACCGGTGATGGTTCGAAGCGAAAATCCGTACACGTCCTTTGCCGAGCTCATGCGACCTTCCTTTCGTGAGGCGATCCATAGCGGAAACCGAGCCGCCTCGCTGGTCACCGCGACCGAACGCGCCCCACCCCATCGCGCTCGTTCGACTGCCGGGCCCTCCAACGGCTGCGCCCTGCCGTGCCGTTCGGGGCGCTGGGTCCCCGTCCGGACCCCCGGGCTCCTGCGCGAGCTCAGCTCTGCCCCTGGCCCCCACGACACCCGGCCCCTGGGCCAACGACGACCACCGCCCCTAGGGGCAACGACACCGGCCCCGCGGCCGAGCATCTTTCCCGCACGCCCCGGTCCTCCCCCTCGAGGACAGGATCTGTCCTCGAGCTCCGACGCGGGCCCCGCTTCTCCCGCATCGAGGACAGATCCTGTGCTCAATTGCCGCTACCACTGGGCGTGACGAGGGGGACGCACCTGGTGGACCGCCAGCGTCACCCTTCGGAGAACTCTCGGGGAGGCAACTCCCCCAGGAAAGACAAGGAGCCATCACATGTCCGTCACTCTGTACCATCACCCCTTCTCCCGCGCCGCGGGCACCGTCTGGATGCTCGAAGAGGTCGGCGTCGACTACCAGCTGCAGTTCGTCGACATCCTCGCAGGGCAACAGAAGTCGCCCGAGATCCTCGCCCTCAACCCGATGGGGAAGCTCCCCATCCTCGTCGATGGAGACGCCCTGGTCACCGAGTCTTGCGCCATCGGCCTCTACCTCGCGGACCGCTATGCCCCCGGACGCCTGGCCCCTCGCCTCGACGATCCCGCGCGCGGCACCTACCTCCGCTGGTCGTGCTTCTCGCCGTCCGTCATCGAGCCCGGCGTCATGGCCAAGAAGGAGAACTGGACGTTCGGCGAGGGCGCCGCGGGCTGGGGCAGCTACGACGCGATGATCCAGGCGATGGAAGCCGCGCTCGCCAAGGGTCCGTTCCTCCTCGGTGACACGTTCTCCATGGCGGACGTGATCTTCGGCGGCACGGTGCGGTACCTCGTCACCTTCGGGCTCCTCGAGGCGCGCCCCAGCTTCACTGCCTACGTCGAGCGGCTCGTCGCCCGTCCCGCCTTTCAGCGCGCCGAAGCGCGCAACGAAGAGGTGCGCAAGGCGCGGAACATCCAGATGCCCGGCTGAGCGTCGGGTCGACGGGCTCGACGGGCCTCACCACGCCGGCGCCGCGCTCACGAATCGAAGCGCGGCGGCCGGCCGCGGGGCCCGTCCCTGGCCCCGTTGAGCTCACCCCCACGCCGGCTAGAGTCCTCGGGTGCGCACCCGAACGATCAGTGGTCTCCTTCTGACCGTTGTTGCCTGCGCCGGTACACCGAGCCACCCGAGCCACCCGAGCCAGACCGAAACCGCGGAGTCTCCGACCGGTGAGCCACGCCCCGTCGACGCGTCGGAGCGCGCCTCGGCGACCGATGCGCCAGGAGGACGAGAAATGCGCACGACGACGAGCGTCCACGACTTCGCGACCACCGTCGACAGGGCACGCTCCGCCATCGAGGCGCGGGGGATGACCGTGATCGCGGCGATCGATCACGGCGCCAACGCCGCGCGGGTGGGGCTGGAGCTGCGCCCGACGACGCTCCTCGTCTTCGGCAACCCACAGGTCGGCACGCTCGTCATGCTCGAGCGGCAGACCGCGGGCATCGACCTGCCCTTGAAGCTCCTGATCTGGCAGGACGAAGCGGGCGCGGTGCGCCTGACCTACGACGATCCGGCCGGGATCTTCGAGCGCCACCAGGTCCAAGGGCGATCGGAGGTCCTCGAGCGCATGCAGGGCGCCCTGGCCAGCATCGCCGCCGAGGCAGCAGGGCAGTAGAGCTCGTCAGGGCCACGGCCGAGGGGGGCTCCCGCCGCGGCGCTGAACCATCGATCCAGGGAGTCATCGTGAGCACACACCACCAGGAACCGAGCGGCTCCCTGAAGGATCCCGTCTGCGGGATGACCGTCACCGCGGCAACGCCCCATCGACACGAGCACGAGGGACACACCTATCACTTCTGCAGCGACCGATGTCGCTCCAAGTTCGCTGCGGAGCCCGAGCGGTACCTCGCCCCCAGGGAGGACGCCGGCGAGAGCGCGGCGCCGGGCACGATCTACGTCTGCCCCATGCACCCGGAGGTGCGACAGGACGAGCCGGGGACGTGCCCCAAGTGCGGCATGGCCCTCGAGCCAGAGCTGCCGAGCCTCGATGAGGAAGAAAACCCCGAGCTCGTCGACTTCAGGCGGCGCTTCTGGTGGACGCTGCCCCTGACGATCCTCGTCGCGTCCCTGGCGATGTTCGGGCATCGGCTCGGGTGGTTCGACGAGGCGACGCAGACCTGGATCGAGCTCGTGCTCTCGACGCCGGTCGTGCTGTGGGCGGGCGCTCCGTTCTTTCAGCGCTGGGCGCAGTCGATCGCCAACAAGAGCCCCAACATGTGGACGCTCATCGGCACGGGGACGGGCGCCGCGTACCTCTACAGCGTCGTGGCCACGGTCGCCCCGGGCGTCTTCCCGAGCGCCTTCGTCTCGATGGGCCGCGTGGCGGTGTAC
>JAAZAA010000253.1 GCA_012514535.1 Myxococcales bacterium
CCGGGGTCGTCGGAGTCATCGCCAGCGTCGGCGGGCGGGGCCGCGTCGTCGTCCAGGTCGAGATCCTGGGCGAACGCGGGGCAGCACAGCGTCCACGCGAGAAACGTCGAGGACGTCAGCAGCCGCCAACGCCCTCGAACGTCACGCGCGGAGAATCGTCGGAGACGTGTCCGTCGCTGCACCGCCAGACCTTCGGCTCAGGTCCCTGGGGGCCAGATCTTCTGGACGACTTCCGACAAGCTCTTGACGGTCTCGGGCTTCATGCCCGCGCTGCCGTGGGGCCAAGCGAAGGTCTGGGCCACGATCTGGTTGCAGGAGAAGGAGATGAGCAGATCGTTGGTGACGCCGGGCTGCGGCGAGAAGCTGAGCCCCATCTCCGAGTAGGCGCAGGTCGAGTGGCGGTTGTGGAAGCTGTCGGGGTCGCCGAGGATCTCCGCCAGCTCCTCCTGGAGGTTCGTGTCGAAGACCTGGGTCTGGCTCAGGATGCGGAATCCGTGGAAGCGCGGCGCGTCCGGCTGGGGTGCAGGCGCAGCGCCCCCCACCATGCCCGGCGGCAGGAGCCCGGGAGGCAGCAGCTGGGAGAGCCCCTGCGCGCCCTGCTGCACCCACGTCTGGATCTCCGGAGGGAGCCCCGGGATGAGACCGCCCGCGGCGCCCGGCGTGGCGGCTTGCTGGGGCGGGAGCTCGTAGTTCTGGAGGCGGAACGCGGTGACGTTCGAGCCCTTGAGCGTGTCGAAGGGCGCGGCGGGACCTTTGCTGCAGCCGCTCGCGGCGGCGACCAGCACGAGCAGCGCGCTCAGCGTGGCCGTGGTTCGGGCGGCGGCGGGGAGGCTCTTGGCGGAGCTGTCCGCGGCGGAGCGGCCCGTGGTGGGTCGGCGGGAGGCGGCGCTGGGGCCGCTCGTGGCTCGGTTGGTGCTCATGGCTGTCATGCTGCTCGTGGGAGGATGCATGGAGAGGGGAATCCTTCTCTCACGCTCCTTCTGGTAGAAGGTTTGGCCAGGGGCGTCCAGAGCGCCGGACGGAATGCCCTTCGGTGAGCGGGGGGTGATCCAGTCTCGCAGGAAAAAGCATGAAGGTTGTCATAACGGGCGGAACCGGGTTCGTGGGTCAGGCGGTCGTTCGGGCGCTGGTCGAGCGGGGGGACTCGGTCGTGGTGCTCACCCGTGATCCCTTCGAAGCCACGGAGCGGCTCCGGGCCGGGATCGGTGAAGGCCCCGGCAGCGCCCGGCGTGGTGAGGAGCGGGTCCAGCTGCGCGCCTGGGAGCCCGATCGGAGCGGCTCGTGGCAGGAGCATGTGGACGGCAGCGACGCCATCCTGCACCTCGCGGGCGAGAGCCTCGCCGCCTCGCGCCTCGGAGAGAAGCTCATGGCCAGGGCCCACCAGAGCCGCGTCCGCGCCGCGGAGTTGCTCGTGGAGGCGATGGAGAAGGCGTCCGCCCCCCCGCGGGTGTTCGTCAGCGCGTCGGGGGTCGGCTACTACGGATCGCGCCACGACGACGTGGCCCTCACCGAGGACGCGCCCCCGGGCGACGATCTCCTGGCGCGTTTGTGTGTGGATTGGGAGAACGCGGCGCGGGCGGCGGAGCGGCACGGGGCGCGGGTCGTGTGCGCGCGCCTCGGCGTCGTGATCGATGGGGACGGGGGCGCGCTGCCGCTCATGGCGCGGCCCTATCGGTTCTTCGTGGGCGGGCCCCTCGGGGCGGGGACCCAGTACTTCGCCTGGGTCCACCGCGAGGACGTGGTCCGAGTCGTGCTGCGCTGCCTGGACGATTCGTCGATCGCGGGCCCCGTGAACCTCACCGCGCCGGAGACGGTCACCAACGAGCAGTTCTCGATCGCCTTGGGGCAGGTCCTGCGCCGACCGAGCTGGACGCGCGTGCCGGACTGGGCGCTCCGCGCGGCCCTCGGCGAGGGCGCAGAGGTCGTGCTCGGGGGACAGCGCGCGGTGCCCCGCAAGCTCCTCGACGCAGGCTACGAGTGGCGTTACCCGCGGGTGCGGGAGGCCCTGCGGGCGGCGCTCGCTCGCTGAGCAGGGCGGGGCGACGGCTCCGGCCGTCGACGGGGCCGCGGGCTCATCGGGCGGGCGCGGCGCTGAGGGTGAGCGCTCTCAACCCGGACTCGAGCGCGGGTGCGCCGCGAGCTGCGAGCGGGCATCGTCGTCAGCGGCGGCGCCTGGGTTCTCGGTGACGGGTGCGCTCGCCTCGATCTCAGTCGGTGTCTCGAGCGGGTGCGCTCTCGTCGTCGTCAGTGTCGTCGCCGTCGGTGTCGTCGCCGTCGCCTGCGGGGCTCTCGGTGATGGGCGCGTCCAGCTCCTGGGCGATGGCGTCCCAGTCGTCGGGAGTGAAGGTGGACTTCGGGCCGCTGCTCGAGCGGCGGAGGCGCTCGAGCAGCCCCACCGTGCTCCCGGCGTAGCTGCCCGCGCAGCGCACGTGCACGAAGCCGGCGGGGTTCGTCATGCCGTCCTCGACCCGCTCCAGGGCGATCCGCAGCGCGTCCTTCTCGATGAGATCGCGGCAGTGCTGACAGCGGGCGCGCCCGCTCGGTGCCCGCTCGGCGCGCGCGAGGCGACACCAGCGGGGGTGGGCGACGCCGACGGCGGCGAGCTCCGCGAGCTCGGCCCGCTCGGGGACGTCGCCTTCATGGGCTTCGAGGGCCGCGGCGAAGGGCTCGCTGCGGCGCTCGGCGCCGCAGCGAGGGTGGTACCAGTGCAGGGCGTCCCCGGCGCCGAAGGCGTTGGGGACGGCCTCGCCGTAGCGCAGCTCTCCCTTGTCGATCTTCCGTTGGCAGCCGCGGCACTTGGAGCGCCCGCTGGGTGCAGGCTCGATCACGTCGCCCATGGAACCCTCCCGATCTCCGTGCGCGCCGACATCCCGGTCCCCGTGGGCTCAGGGGGTCGGCAGAGAGTTCTCGATGGCCCGCACCGCGTCCGCGTCGAGCTCCACCGCGCCGGCGGGCGCCGTGTCTTCGACGCTCTCGGGGCGGCGCGCGCCCGGGATCACGAAGCTCACGGGGCTCTTGTTGAGCATCCAGGCGAGCACGAGGCGGTAGGGCGACATGCGCCGCCGCCGGGCCTGCTCCCCGAGCTTTCCCAAGGTGGTGAGCGTGGGCGCGCCGAGGGTGCCACCGAAGGGAGCGTAGGCGACGAAGCCCAGCTCGTGCTTGCGGCAGTACTCGAGCACGCCGTTCTTCTCCACCTCGCGAGCCAGCGGGTTCCAGCGGTTCTGGACGCAGAGGATCGGGGTGACGGCGCGAGCGCGCTCGATGTGCTCCACCGAGACGTTGCTCAGCCCCACGTGCCGGATCTTTCCCTGCTCCCGCAGCCGGGCCAACGCGCCGACGCTCTCCTCGAAGGGAACGCGCACGTCGGGAGAGTGGAGGGTCACGACCTCGAGGCAGTCCTTGTCGAAGGCCCGGAGGCTGCTCTCCACCGCCTGGGTGAGATACTTGGGATCACCATCGACGGTCCACGCTCCACCAGGTCGGCGACAGCCCACCTTCGTCATCACCGTCACCTCTTCGGTCCGCCCGATCAGGGTGCGGGCGATGAGGCGCTCGTTGTGGTGGAAATCGCTCTCGTCGAGACAATAGGCGTCCGCCGTGTCAATCAGCGTCACGCCATTGTCCAGGGCCGTTTGGATGACCCGCACCGCCTGATCGACCGGGGGCCGACCCGAGATGGACAAAAGCATGCCGCCGAGACCGACGACGCTGACCGTGGGCCCATCGGGCCCAAGCCGTCGCATTCGCATTTGCGGAAAGTCTAGCGCAGCGCGGCAAACTCCGCGTGCTTTTGCGTGGTCTTCTCAGGCGAAGAGGGGAAGGGGAAACCGAAGCCGACCGAGGAGCTTGCGAAGTCGTTTCATGGGAAATCCCTCCTGAGCACGGGGTGGGGTCCGTCGGGAGCCCGTTGGTGTCCCGTGTAGGTCAGCCGAATACACGAACGCCGCCCTCCGGGCAAGGTTTCCCCCGGGGATTCTCTCCGTGGGGGGCCTGCGCCCCCAGGGGAGCCGCGACGTGCTATGGGGGCGCCGTGACGCGCAGTCTGACACGGGAAATGCGACGGAGTGACGGGCCACGGAGCGGCGAGCATCGCCCGAGGCCGCACCGGAATGCTCCGGGGCGGCTGGCGGGGCAGGCCCGACCCTGGGCGCGGGCGCTGGCCTCCGGGATCTCGGCGTTGGCGCTGAGCAGCCTGGCTTGGGGTGGGCTCACTTTGGGCAGACTGGCCTTGGGCGGCCTGGCCTTGGGCGGCCTGGCTTCAGGGGGCTGCGATCGGTCTGACGCCGCGAGCGGGAGTTCTCCGGGAGCCCAGGGGGGCCCCGTCGCGGGGACGAAGAGCCCGACGGAGGGGGCCCTGCCGGAGCTGAGCCGGCTCCAGCCCTTCAGCCTGAAGAATCAGGCCGACGAGCCGGTCACCCTGGAGACGTACCGGGGGAAGGTCTGGGCCGCGGCCTTCATGTTCACGCGCTGTCCGACGGTGTGCCCCGAGATCACGCGCCGGATGAAGCGGGTCCAGGACGGCGCGAAGGAGCGGGGCGTGCAGCTGCACCTCGTGAGCTTCAGCGTGGATCCCGAGCACGACACCCCCGCGGTGCTCACGAAGTACGCGGAGGAGTACGGCGCCGACCTCGCCTCCTGGGCGTTCCTGACGGGGGAGTACGAGACGATCGCCCGTACGGCGGAGGAGGGCTTCAAGGTGGGGCTCTCGGGGCGCCCGGATCCGAACGCGGAGCACATGGGGATCACCCATGGCTCGCACCTCGTGTTGGTGGATCGTGAGGGCGTCATCCGCGGCTACTACAGCACCAGCGAGGACGCGGCTCTCGAGCGCCTCCTCGCCGACGCCGCGCGACTCCTCTGACTCTCGAGTCCGGCTCTCGGCCTTCGCGGAGGCAGAGGCGAGCGGTCTCCGGGCCCGGACGACTTGGAGCAGGTCGGCGAACGAGGTCTCGCGGAGCTCGGGCTCGACGAACGACGTGCCGAAGGTCGATGCGAGTGCCGCGCGGCAACGACGGCGCCGAGGCGACGCAGTGAGCGGATGGTGAGCGCTCAGCGCCCGTCGAGGATCGCCTCGAGGGCGGCCAAACGCTCGCGCAGCTCCTCTTCGCTGGACGCGCGCACGGTGACGTGCCCGACCTTGCGGCCCTCTCGGGGCTCCTTGCCGTAGTCGTGGAGGTGCGCGTCGGGGACCGCCAGGATCGCCTTCGGATCCGGGATGCGGCCGAGCAGGTTGAGCATCCCGGCCCACTCGAGGGGAGCAGCGGACCCCAGGGGGAGCCCCGCGATCGCGCGCACGTGGTTCTCGAACTGGCTCGTGCGGGCGCCTTCGATGGTCCAGTGGCCGCTGTTGTGCACGCGGGGAGCGAACTCGTTGGCGAGCACCCGGTCGCCCACCTGAAACAGCTCGAGCCCCAGCACCCCCACGTAAGAGAAGCGGTGGAGCAGCGCCTCGGCGGCGCGCAGGGCCGCGTCGCGCACCGCGGGAGAGAGGTTCGGCGCGGGGGCGATGCTGGAACGCAGCACGCCGCCCACGTGACGATTCTCGGTGGGGGGATAGAGCATGGTGTGCCCGTCCCGATCCCGGCACGCGATCACGCTCAGCTCTCGATCGAAGGGGACGAGCTCCTCGGCGATGGCGGGCGCGCCGCGGAGGGCGGCAAAGGCCTCCGCGACCTGATCGGGCGCCGTGACGACGCTCTGGCCCTTGCCGTCGTACCCGAAGCGCCGCGTCTTCAGCACCAGCCGGTGCCCGAGCGCCTCGGCGGCGGTCTTCAGGTCATCGAGGGAGTCCACCTGGAAGAAGCGGGGCGTGTCGATGCCCAGCTCCCGGAAGCAGGATTTCTCCAGCCAGCGATCCTGGGCGACGCGGAGCGCCTCGGGGGGCGGGTACACCTCACAGGTCGCCGCCAGCTGGCTCGCGGCGCTCTCGGGCACGTTCTCGAACTCGAAGGTGACCACGTCGCATTGGGCCAGCCGCTCGAGCGCCGCGGGATCCGTGTACGGCGCCACCAACACCTCCGACACCTGGGCGGCGGGTGACTCCGCGTCCGGGTCCACGAGCAGGGTTTCGATGCCGAGCGGGTGGGCGGCCAGGGCGAGCATGCGGCCCAGCTGCCCGGCGCCGAGGATGCCGACCTTCATGACTGCTTGGAGTCTTCCACCCGAGGATCGGGGTGGGAGAGCACGCTCTCCGTCTGCTCTTGGCGAAAGCGCGCGAGGCGCTCGCGGAACTCCGGGTACTTGGCCCCGAGCTGGGCCGCTGCCAGGAGCCCGGCGTTCACGGCGCCCGCGCGGCCGATGGCGAGGGTGGCCACGGGGATGCCGGCGGGCATCTGCACGATGGACAGCAGGGAGTCGAGGCCGTTCAAGGCGCGGCTCTGCACGGGCACCCCGAGCACGGGCACCACCGTCTTCGCAGCGACCATGCCCGGCAAGTGCGCCGCGCCACCGGCGCCGGCGATGATCACCTCGAGCCCTCGCGCCGCGGCGGAGTCCGCGTAGTCGAAGAGCAGGTCGGGCGTTCGATGGGCAGAGACCACCCGCACCTCGTGGGGCACCTCCAGGCGCTCCAAGGTCTCCACGGCATGCCGCATCGTGTCCCAGTCGCTGCGGGACCCCATGATCACGCCCACCAGGGGATTTTTCGTCTCTCGTGCCGCCAAGGGACGGCCAATCTACTCATGGGCCAGGGGCTGCTCAACTGTTTCTTCCGGTTCTTTTCCTCGGCGCGCCGGCGGGAGGAGGAGACCCGCGCGATCGGGATTTAACGAGGGAGGATGCCTGGCCGCTGCCTTTCGAGTATGCCGCACCCACCGGGCACCTCCGTGTGCTCCCCGGCCCGGGCTTGGCCTGGTCGGGTCTCCTGCGAGTGGGCTCGCTTCGAGGGCCATCGCCCCTTCACCCGCCGTCTCTTCATGCGAACTCCCCGAGCTCTCCGGTTCGATCGGCTGCCGGCAGTGGTTTTGCTCGGCGCCCTGCTCGTTTCTTCCTGGGGCTGCGCATCCCAGAAAACCGCCCCGGCGGCGCCTCCCCAGGAGGCGGCCCCACCGGAGCGCGTCCACGCCCGCTCACCCCTCACCGCGGACGAGGCCATCTTGCGGGAGCGGCTGCGCACCCACGTGACCGAGCTGGCGCAGACGATCGGCGAGCGCAATCCGCAGCGACCCTGGGAGCTGGCGGCGGCCGCGGACTACGTCGCCTTGCAGTTCGAGGAGCAAGGGTTCGCCGTCGAGCGCATGGGCTACGAGGTGGACGGCGCCGCCGTGCAGAACCTGGCCGTGACCCTGCCGGGCACGCACCGGGGCGACGAGGTGGTGATCGTCGGCGCCCACTACGACTCCGCTCCCGGGAGCAAGGGAGAGAATGGAAACGCGACGGGGGTCGCCGCCCTCCTGGAGCTCGCGAGGATGTTCCGCGGGGCCACGAACGCCCGCACCTTGCGCCTGGTGGCCTTCGCGGTGTGCTCACCGCCCTACGCGGGGAGCGAGCACATGGGGAGCCTCCGCTACGCGGAGGAGCTCCGGCGGGGCTCCCAGCAGGTCGTCGGGATGATCAGCCTCGACGGGATCGGGGTGTTGACCCCGGACGCGCCGACGGGTCAGGGGGTCGCCCAGGTGCGGCTCGGGGCCACGGGGGGCGAGGGGGCGGACCGTCTCCGTGAAATTTTGGAGCAGGAGCTCGACGCGGACCCCCTCGCGGTGCAGCTGATCGCGGTCGATGCGGCGGCGCCGACGGACCACTGGGCCTTCGCGAAGGTGGGGATCCCCGCCGTCTGGGTCACGGGGCTCGGGGCGGAGCGGGCCATCGACTACGACGCCATGGCGCGCCTGGTGATGCGGGTTCGCTTCGGGCTCGGCGAAATCCTGGGCGAGGTCCCGACAAATGACGGAATGCTGACGCCCGATCTGGGCCTCGGCGACTAGGCTCGTGTCCCCCTGGCGCCGTCCAGGGAAAGGTGGGCGCGGTCTTCGGTTCGGCCCCTTCTCCAGAGGCATTCATGGTTGCAATTCTCGTCCTGTTCGTTCTGCATTGGCAGCTGTCGGTCTTCTGCCAGACGTTCTTCCTGCACCGTTACGGCGCCCACCGCATGTTCACGATGTCGAAGGGCTGGGAGAGGTTCTTCTACCTCCTCACCTACGTGACGCAGGGGTCGAGCTTCTTGAACCCGCGGGGGTACGCGATCCTGCACCGCATGCACCACGCCTTCAGCGACACGGAGAAGGACCCCCACTCGCCCCGGAACTTCCGGGACGTGTTCTCGATGATGTGGGCGACGAAGAAGCGCTATGACGACTATGCCTACGATCGCGTGAAGCCCGAGGAGCGCTTCGACGGCGGCGTGCCGACCTGGCCGGCGCTCGATCGTCTGGGCCAGAGCTGGTTCATGCGCTTCGTCTGGATCGGCGCGTACACGGCCTTCTACGTCGCCTTCGCGCCCTCCCCCTGGTGGTTCCTGCTGCTGCCGGCGCACTTCGTGATGGGACCGATCCACGGCGCCATCGTGAACTGGTGCGGGCACAAGTACGGCTACAGGAACTTCGACAACGGGGACGACTCCCGCAACACCCTGGTCTTCGACTTCCTCACCATGGGTGAGCTGTTCCAAAACAACCACCACAAGTTCGGCATGGCGCCAAACTTCGCCGCGCGGCGCTTCGAGCTCGACCCGGCGTACATCGCGATCCGCCTGTTTGCCGCACTCGGCATCATCGAGTTGAACACGACGCAGAAGATGCGGTATCCGGCTCCTACCCACGGGGACCCTGGCGAGCGCGCCGCGGCGTGAGTCGAAGATCGCAGCGCACGCAGGCGTCGGGCTCGGGCCCGGCGCCTCGCCGTTGACGGCGCCGAAAAACCTGGTCTGGTCCCCGGGGAGCGGAGCTCTCCGCGGGGAGTCCGCGAAGCGGGCCCGCGACACGGGCGCCCACGAAGCAGTTCCCCGAGGGGACCGGACGAGAGGTTGGACAGAGATGCTCAAGGCCGTGCGTTGGTTGTGTGCCGTTCCTTTGGTCGCGATCGCTTGCGCCGGGGTCCCCGCGCGCTCGGACGTGCCGCCCCCAGAGCAGGGTGAGGCCGCACGTCAGGACGTCGACGGCGAAGCAGCCGACGTCGCTGCCGCGGAGCCTGGATCGTCCGAGGCCACCGAGCCCACGACGTCCACGGATCCGGAGGCCGCCCCCACCGACGGCGCGGAGGAGTCCGAAGAGGCGGAGACCGCCGCGGACGCGTGCCCGAGCGGCATGGTGCTCGTCGAGGGCGACTACTGCACCCTCGGCGGCGGCGCCGTGGATCAGAAGGCGGTGAAGCACGAGTGCGTGCAGGAGTGGTACGCGCCCCAGAACAAGAAGCGCGTCTGCGAGGAGTTCGCTCCCCAGGCCGAGTGCGTCGGCAAGAAGGTGCGCAAGCGCTACTGCATCGACAAGTACGCGTGGCCCAACCAGAAGGGCGCCCGCGCCGAGGTCATGAATCGCTTCCACCAGGCGCAGGTCAAGTGCGCGGCGGAGGGCAAGCGCCTCTGCACGGAGAGCGAGTGGACCATGGCCTGCGAAGGTCCGGAGATGAAGCCGTTCCCCTACGGCTACAAGCGCGACACGACCAAGTGTCACGGGGACGTGGAGTGGGACTCCCCGAACATGAACAAGGTCGCCAAGCGGGATCCCGCGGAGCTCGCGCGCCTCTGGAAGGGCGTGCGGAGCGGCAGCCAGCCGGAGTGCGCCAGCGAGTACGGCGTCTACGATCTCCCGGGCAACACGGATGAAATCGTCGCCAGCGAGACCTTCGAGAGCGGCTGGCGCGGCAAGTACGACAGCGTGCACACGGGCGGGCCCTGGTACCGGGGCGTGCGCAACCAGTGTCGCCCCAAGATCTACACCCACGACGAGGGCTTCTACTACTACTTCCTGAGCTTTCGCTGCTGCGCGGAGCCCGACGGGGAGCCCACCGAGCCCCTGACCCCGAAGCAGCAGAAGGCCGGCTGGGACATGAAGCGGGTGGAGCGCACCGCGGGCGTCACCGTCGAGGAGATGAAGGAGGTCCTGCGCAAGAAGCGCGGCGGGCAGCCCGACTGCGGCTGCCAGGACAAGGACGTCCGCTGCCGGACTCTCTGCGGGACCCTCCTCGGTCCGGACGCCAAGGACTACGAACGCTGAAACTCGCGGTTTCGGCCGCGCGTAGTTGGGAAGGTCCCGGGAGCCTGGTGGCTCTCTCGGGGTGGCTCGGTCGGAGTGCTGGGTCGGAG
>JAAZAA010000254.1 GCA_012514535.1 Myxococcales bacterium
GACGGCGTCATCTCCTTCAGCAACAAGCCGAGCCCGGGCAGCAAGCGCGTCGTCAAGGAGACGCCGAAGAAGGCCGCCAAGCCGGTGTTGCCGAGCGACACCTCGTCGGCGCGCGTCCAGCGCTACGACGCCTACATCCGTGAGGCGGCCGCCCTCTACCAGATCCCCGAGGCCCTGATCCGGGCGGTGATCAAGGTGGAGAGCAACTTCGACCCGCGGGCGCTCTCCCCCGCCAACGCCCACGGCCTCATGCAGCTCATCCCTTCGACGGCCGAGCGCATGATGGTGCAGGACATCTACGATCCCCGACAGAACATCTTCGGGGGCACGCGTTACCTGCGCGTGCTGGCGAACCTCTTCAACGGCGATCTGCAGCTCACCGTCGCCGCCTACAACGCGGGCGAGAACGCCGTCATCCGCCACGGGGGCATCCCGCCCTACGCGGAGACGCAACGCTACGTGGTGAAGGTGCTCGAGTACTACCGCCAGTACCGCGAGCAGGAAGCCCTCGCGGTCGCCTCGCGCTGACCCACTCTCCTCGGGCCCCCCTTGGGCCCAGCCGTCGTGCGGCTCTGCCCAGGGCGCCGCCCCACGGCTCCCTCGAGGCCCGGTCGACCTCAGCCCTCCCGCTTGCGGCCCCCTCGGGCGTAGTTCGCCAGGGCCTCCTCCAGCTCCTGCCGCACCCGCTCCACGAGCTCCGGGGGCTCCACCACACGCGCTCGCGGCCCCCACTCGAGCACCCAGCTCGTCACGGGCAAGAGATTGCCCACGGTCATCGTGAGCCGCACGCCGCCGCCCGCGATCGCCGCCAGCTTCTGCGTCGGGTGCACCTTGCGCATGCGCACGTACTCCGCGGCCTTAGCGTCGAAATCCACCACGACCTTGTGCCGCTCCGTGCTCTTGAAGACGCCGAACTCCCCCTGGAAATACTCGTTGATGTCGAACTCCGCCGGGAGCTCGAAATGCTCCGTGTGGTGGAGCTGGGTGTCCCGCATCCGATCGAGCACCAAGGTCCGAATCTCGCCGTGCCCCAAGTGATGAGCGACGCAGTAGATCGAGTCCCGGTGGAGCACCATCGCGTAGGGGTGGATCGTGATGCGCTCCTCCTTCGCCTTGTTGCTGCTCCGGTAGCGCAGGGACAGGGGACGGAGATCCGCGACCGCCTGGAACACGTCGTCCAGCTCCTCCGTCTTCTCCGAGTAGTTCTTCGGCGCGAAGGGCAAATACAGGAACCGATCCTCGAGGCGCGCGTCCGCCAGCCCGGCGTTGGGACCTCGTCCCGGCTTCCTGGCGAAGGCCAGGAGCTTCGAGGTCGCCATGTCGATCTCGTCGTAGAGGGCGGAGCCAGCCATGGGCTCGAACAGCCGCCGCGCGGCGAGGATCGCGTAGACCTGGGTCCGCCGCAGCTCCACCTTGCGGGGTAGCTCGCTCGCCCGGATTTTCCAGAGCAGGGGCCCGCCGCCGCGCACCTCGGTGCTCTCGAGTTCGTACTCCCGCTCCACCTCCTTGAGGTAGCGGCGCATGGTGCGCGTCGTGACCCCCAGCCCGTCCGCGAGCTCGTACAACGTGAGCCCCTTGGGATGGCGCATCAGGATCTCCCGCAATCGATCGAGGCGTCGATGCTGCGTGAAGTTGCCGACGGGGCGTCCGAGGGGTCTAGCGCTGCGGCTCACGGCTCCAGCGGTGTTCTTACCAGATTCTGCGGCCCGGGATCCGCCGAACGCGCCCGCGGGCACGGGACGGCGCGCCCGCGGCCGCAGAACGGCTCTTGAAAGCCGCCGGAGCGCGCGCCATCGTCCGGAGCGGTGCTCCCTCGCCGTCCTCCCTCGTCACCGTCCTCGCAGGCCTCACCCCGCGCGAAGAGGCGAGGCGCGCCGACCACGCGCGCGAAAGGGGGCGCAGCCCGCGCACCGCACACCGCGGCGCCGAGCCCCGTCGAGCTCATCGCCCGCAAGCGCGACGGCGGCACCCACTCCGCCGAGGAGATCCACAGCCTCGTCGAGCAGCTCGGCGACGGGCGCATGGCGGACTACCAGATGAGCGCCTGGCTCATGGCCGCGTTCCTGCGCGGCCTCGACGCGGGCGAGACCGTTGCCCTGACGCGCGCCATGCTCGAGTCCGGGAAGATCCTCCGGCTCCCCAGCGTGACCCGCCCCAAGGTGGACAAGCACTCGACCGGCGGTGTCGGAGACAAGATCAGCCTGTGCCTGGGCCCCCTCGTGGCGGCCTGCGGCGCCGCCGTCCCGATGATCGCCGGGCGCGGCCTCGGGCACACGGGAGGCACCCTCGACAAGCTGGAGGCGATCCCGGGCTACGACGTCCACCTCTCCGCCAGCCGCTTCGAGAAGGTGGTCCGCGAGGTGGGGGTCGCGATCATCGGGCAGACCGCCGAGCTCGCCCCCGCCGATCGCCGCATCTACGCCCTGCGCGACGTCACGGGCACCGTCGCCTGCATCCCCCTCATCGTCGCCAGCATCCTGTCGAAGAAGCTCGCGGAGGGCATCGACGCGCTGGTGCTCGACGTCAAGGTCGGGCGCGGCGCCTTCATGGCGGACCTGCCCTCCGGGCGCGAGCTGGCCCGCGCCCTCGTGAGCGTCGGCAAGAGCGCGGGCACGCCGGTGCGCGCCCTGCTCACGGACATGGACGCCCCCCTCGGCCTCACCATCGGCAACGCCCTCGAGCTCCGGGAGGCCATCGACGTGCTGCGGGACGGCGGCCCCCCGGACGTGCGCGAGCTCACCCTGGCCCTGGGCGAGGAGATGTTGATCGCCGTGGGGCTCGCCTCGCGGCGTCCCGCGGCGCGTGCACGGCTCCTCGAGGCGTTGCGCAGCGGCGCCGCCTTCGAGCATTTCGAGCGCATGGTCCACCTCCAGGGCGGCGACACGCGCTTCGTGACGGATCCGAGGCGTCTCCCCCGGGCGTCCGTGCTCCTCGAGGTGACCGCTCCCCGCGCCGGCCACCTCGTCACCGTCGACGCGCGGATTCTCGGGCACCTCGCCGTCCGGCTCGGGGCGGGGCGTCACCGAGCCGAGGATCCGGTGGACCCCGCCGTCGGCGTGGAGCTCCTGGCGCGCCGCGGGGATCGGGTCGAGGCGGGACAACCCCTCGCTCTGTTGCACGTCCGCCGCGGCAGCTCACGAGCCCACCGCGAGAGCTGGCTCCGCGAAGCGGCTAGCGCGTTCGAGGTGCGCGCGCGGCCCGCCGCCGCGACGCCCCTCGTCTTGGAGCGGGTCCTGGCGCGGGGTCGCCCCGGCGTCGCTCGGTGACCTTCCAGCGCGTGTGACGTCGATGGGACGGACGTCGTGATCTCGCCACCGGAACGATGCCCCCGGAGGTGGACTCCGAGTCACCGGCGCAGTACCGAGCGACGAGCATGATTCAGCTCGACTCCGTCTCGAAGCGACACGGCAGCCAGATCCTGTTCATCGACGCGAGCTTCGCGGTGTTCCGCGGCGAGCGCGTCGGCCTGGTGGGGCCGAACGGCGCGGGCAAGTCCACCATCTTCCGGCTCCTCGTGGGGCAGGAACAGCCCGACGCCGGGCAGGTGGCGATCGAGAAGAACACGGCGATCGGCTACTTCGATCAGAACGTCGGCGAGATGAGCGGGCGCAGCACCCTGGAGGAGACCATGGCGGGCGCCGGCGAGGTGTCCACCCTGCGCGCGGAGCTCCTCCGCCTCGAGGCGGCCATGGCGGATCCGGAGCAGTTCGACGAGCTCGACGAGCTCGTCGAGCGCTTCGGCACCGTGCAAGCGCGCTTCGACGAGCTCGACGGCTACGCCCTCGAGGCGCGCGCCCAGGAGGTCCTCGCGGGGCTCGGCTTCAGCGAGGCGATGGTGGCGGGGGACGTGGGTCAACTGTCGGGCGGCTGGAAGATGCGCGTCGCCCTGGCCCGCGTGCTGCTGATGAAGCCCGACGTGCTCCTCCTCGACGAGCCGACGAACCACCTCGACATCGAGTCGATCATCTGGCTCGAGGGCTTCCTGAAGAACTTCGCCGGTGCCCTCGTCCTCACCTCTCACGATCGGGCGTTCCTGAACCGCGTCGTCACGCGGATCGTCGACATCGACGCCGGTGACCTCGTCAGCTACTCCGGGGACTACGACTTCTATCAGCAGCAGTGGCAGCTCCGCCGCGAGCAGCAGGCGGCCCAGTTCGCCCGCCAGCAGGCGATGCTCGCCAAGGAGCAGGCCTTCATCGATCGCTTCAAGGCCCGCGCGAGCCACGCGGCACAGGTCCAATCCCGAGTGAAGAAGCTCGAGAAGATCGAGAAGATCGATCCGCCGCGGGAGCGAAAGATCATCGAGTTCGATTTCAGAGCGCCCCCGCGCTCGGGGGACGACGTCGCGACGGTCGAGGACGTGCACAAAGCCTACGGCGAGAAGGTCATCTACGACGGCCTGAACCTCTTGATCCGCCGCCAGGAGCGCTGGTGCGTGATGGGCGTGAACGGCGCCGGCAAGACGACCCTGCTCAAGCTGGTCGCGGGCGCCTCCCAGCCCGACCGCGGCAGCGTGCGCATCGGCGCCAGCGTGAAGCTGGGGTACTTCGCCCAGCACACCATGGAGCTCCTCGATCCCGAGCGCACCGTCCTCGAGACCCTGCAGCACGAGTATCCCCTCGCCGGCCTGGGCGTGCTCCGGACCCTGCTCGGCGCCTTCGGCTTCCCCGGCGACTCGGTGGAGAAGCGCTGCGCGGTCCTGTCCGGCGGCGAGAAGGCGCGGCTCGTGCTCGCCATCATGCTCTTCGATCCCCCGAACTTCCTCGTCCTCGACGAACCGACGAACCACCTCGACATCGACACCAAGGAGATGCTCGTACGAGCGCTCCACAAGTTCGAGGGGACCTTGCTGTTCGTCTCCCATGACCGCACGTTCTTGAGCGCCCTGTCCAACCGCGTGCTCGAGCTGACCGCCGCCGGGCCGCGCGTCTACGACGGCGGCTACGACGAGTACGTCGCCGCCAGCGGCCAGGAGGCTCCGGGCCTCCGCCACTGAACGGGCGACGCGCGCTCCCCTCATTCCCTCGAGCTCTGGCGTCCGCACCGCGCACCGCGCTCGGCCCACCGCGCACCGCGCACCGCGCTCGGCCCACCGCGCACCGCGCTCGGCCCACCGCGCGTCCTGGCCCCCGCTTGCCTCACGAGCGCTTCGTTTCTAAATCTCGGAAATGAGTGACGGAGCGGTACGCGACGACCCGGAGCGCTTCGACTTCACCGTCGAGACGTTGGGGGAGTGCACGGTGGACAGCCCCCTGCGCCGGCGTACCTTCATCGGGCCCGACGAGCGCGTGATCGTCCCCTCGGATCTGGCGACCGTCGAGCACTGCGTCCAGAACGGCCTCCCGATCCCGACGATGGAGCGCGCCGGACCCCGGGAGAAGATCTTCCACCCGCCGTTCATGACCCGCGCGGCGATCGTCACCTGCGGCGGGCTCTGCCCGGGGCTGAACTCCGTGATCAAGGGCCTCGTCGAGACGCTGTACCAGGAGTACGGGGTCACGGAGGTCTACGGCATCCCCTACGGGTACCGCGGGCTCGACGCCGCGAACGGGCACCGCCCCGTGGTGCTGGGACCCGACGTGGTCGACACCATCCACCTCCAGGGCGGCTCGATCCTCGGCTCCTCCCGGGGCGCCCAGGATCCGGACCGGATGGTGCAGACCCTGGTCAATCTACGCTGCAACGTGCTCTTCACCGTGGGCGGTGACGGCACCCTCCGCGGCGCCGCGAAGATCGTCGAGGCCATCAAGCGCCGGCGCCTGGCCATCTCGGTCGTGGGCATCCCCAAGACGATCGACAACGACATTCATTTCGTCGGCAGCACCTTCGGCTTCGAGACGGCCGTCTATCACAGCACGCCCGTCATCACCTCGGCGCACGTCGAGGCGAAGAGCGTCCCGCGGGGGATCGGCCTCGTGCAGCTCATGGGGCGCGACTCCGGGTTCATCGCCGCCTACGCGTCGTTGGCCAACCCGGTGGTGAACATCTGCCTGATCCCCGAGGTGGAGCTGTGCCTGGAGGGGGAGCACGGCTTGCTCCGGGCCCTCGAGCGGCGCTTCGAGAAGAAGAACCACGCGCTCATCGTCGTCGCCGAGGGCGCGGGGCAGCACCTCTTCGCCGATCAGCCCCCCCGCTACGACGCCTCGGGCAACCTCCTGAAGCACGACATCGGTCCCTACCTGAACCAGCGCATCACCGAGCACTTCCGCGAGCTGGGGCAGCCGGTCTCGATGAAGTACTTCGATCCGAGCTACCTCATCCGGAGCGTGCCCGCCTCGGGCACCGATCAGATCCTGTGTCATCGCCTGGCGGAGGCCGCCGTCCACGCGGCCATGGCGGGCCGGACCAACGTCGTCGTGGGCTCCTGGAACCGCCATTTCGTCAACGTGCCCATCTCCGTGGCGACCTACGAGCGCCAGAAGGTGGACGTCCAGGGGGCCCTGTGGCGCTCGGTGCTCGCCAGCACCCGCCAGGAGAAATGGTTCGGGGTCGAGGACCACGACGCGCCCCAGGGCATGCCCGCCCCCTGCTGATACTGCTGACCGTCCGCTCTTGCCGCCCGCGGGCCGCGCTGACACAAACCGGGTCATGAGCGAGCCGTCGCACTTCCGCCTCTGCACGACCTGCAAGACGCCCATCCCCTTCTCGGCGAAGTACTATGCGTGCAGCGTCTCGACCTGCAACCGCAGGGCGACGGCGATGTATTTCTGCTCGGTGCCCTGCTGGGACGCCCACGTCCCGGAGGCACGCCACCGCGACGCCTGGGCGGAGGTCGAGACCGCGCCGAGCCGCGAGGAGTGGCTCCGGGAACGGGCGAAGAGCGCCGAGTCGGCGTCGTCCCCCGAGCGCACGCCTTCCCCGCGGAGCGCCGAAGCGCCTCGCGGCGGTGAGCCGGTCCGCCGCATCGTGTCGGGACACCAGCCGAGCGCCCCGCGCGCTGGTCTCGCTCAGGGGAGCGCGGGGGATGAGGACGCCGACGACGCGGCGCTGCCCCGCGACGTGCTCGTGGTCGTCTCCAAGCTCAAGGCCTACGTGCGCGCGCGGAGCTCCATGAACACCTCCGACGGCGTCGTCGAGGTGCTCTCGGATCACCTGCGCACCCTCTGCAAGGCGGCGATCCGCAGCGCCGCCGCGAACTCCCGCAAGACGGTGCTCGCCCGCGACTTCGAGGCGGTCCTGCAGGGGCGCGCCGCCGCGGACGAGTGAGCCCTTTGTCGCCGCAGGCCACGCGGGGCTCCCTGGGCCCCTGAAGCGGCGGAGCTCTCGAAGGAGGGCTCCTCGAGGCCCCCTGTGGACCCGGGCCGTCAGTGGACCCGGGCCGTCAGTGGACCCGCTGCCCGGGCCGCGCGCCGCTGTCCGGCGACAGCACGAACAGATCGCTGCCGCCGGAGCCCGCGGCGACCACCATGCCCTCGCTCAGCCCGAACTTCATCTGCCGGGGCGCGAGGTTGGCGACGATCACCACGAGCCGTCCCTCGAGCTGCGCTGGCTCATAGGCGGCCTTGATCCCGGCGAAGATCGTCCGACGCTCCTCGCCGCCGAGGCTCACGGTCAGCTTGAGGAGCTTGCGCGCCTCCTTGACCTCCTCGGCGCGGACGACGCGGGCGACACGCAGATCGACCTTGGCGAAGTCGTCGATGGTGCACTCCGGCGCGAGCGGCTCCGCCCGCAACGCCTCGTCCGAATCCTCGACCGGCTCGCCCTGCCCACTCCGCTCCTGAACTTCACTCGACGCGTCCACGCTTGCCTCCACCATCTGGGCCACCTTCTTCGGATCCACGCGCTGCATCAGGTGCTTGAACTCACCGAGCGTCGCGCCGACGAGCGGCTCTGCCGCGAGCTCCCAACGGTCGCAGGGCGCCCCGAGCAGCGCCGCGCTGTCGGCGGCCAGCTGCGGCAGCACCGGCGCCAGGTACACGACGATCTGTCGGTACAGGTTCAGAGCCACCGTGCACACGTCGACGAGCTCCTGCTGGCGCTCCGGATCCTTGCGGAGCTTCCAGGGCTCCTTCCGATCCAGGTACTCGTTCGCCCGATCCGCCAGGCCCATGACGAGGCGCATCGCCCGGGAGAACTCCCGCTCCTCGTAGGCGGCCGCGATGTCCTCCCCGGCCCGGCGCGCCTGCTCGAACAGGCCCTCGTCCTCGGGGTAGCGGCTCGCCAGCTGCGTCACGAAGCGCGCCGTGCGGCTCGCCAGGTTCACCACCTTGCCGATGAGATCCGCGTTCACCTTCGCGACGAACTCGTCGACGTTGAGGTCGATGTCGTCCACCCGCGAGGTGAGCTTGCTCGCGTAGTAGTAACGGAGATACGCCGGGTCCAGGTGCTCGAGGTAGGTCGAAGCGCGGATGAAGGTGCCCTTCGACTTGGACATCTTCTCGCCGTTGACCGTGAGGAACCCGTGCACCTGGACGCGCGTCGGCAGCGAGTACCCCGCGCTCTTCAGCATCGCCGGCCAGAACAGCGTGTGGAAGTAGGTGATGTCCTTGCCGATGAAGTGATGGATCTCCGTCTCGTCCGAGCGCCACCAGTCGTCGAAGCGCTCCCCGTGCCGCTTGCACCACTGCTCCGTGGACGCCATGTAGCCGATGGGGGCGTCGAACCAGACGTACCAGTAGTGCCCGGGCGCGTCCGGGATCTCGAAGCCGAAGTAGGGCGCGGGCCGTGACACGTCCCAGTCCCGCAGGGGCTCGGCCAGGAAGTGCCCCTTGAGGTAGTTGGCGACCTCCGGCTGCAGGTGGTCTCCCCCCTGGGTCCAGGCCTCGAGGAAGTCGTGGAGCTGCTCGATCTGCACGAAGAAGTGCGGCGCGGAGCGGACCTCCGGGCGCGCGCCCGTCAGGGCGCTGTAGGGCTCCACCAGATCCGTCGCGGCGTAGGCGGCTCCGCACTTCTCGCAGGAGTCTCCGTACTGGTCCTTCGCGGAGCACTTCGGACAGGTGCCCTTCACGAAGCGATCCGCCAGGAACACCCCGGCGTCGGGATCGTACAGCTGGGTGACCTCGCGCTCCACCACCAGCCCTCCGCGCCGCAGGGCGGCCCAGATCTCCGCGCAGCGCGCGCGGTTCTCCTCGGAGTTGGTGCTCCCGTAGTTGTCGAACTCGATCTGGAACCGGGCGAAGTCGCGCTCGTGCGCGGCCTGCATGTCGGCGATGAGCTCCGTCTCGGGGCGCCCCTCCTGGCGTGCCCGGATCATGATGCTGGTGCCGTGCGTGTCGTCGGCGCAGACGTAGACGCAGCGATGCCCCCGGGACTTCTGGAAGCGGACCCAGATGTCCGTCTGGAGGTACTCCACCAGGTGTCCGATGTGGATGTGCCCGTTCGCGTAGGGCAGCGCGCTCGTCACGAGCAGGCGGCGGCGCGTCGGGGAGGTCGCGGGTGCAGACATGGGGCCCGGAGGGTACGAGAAGCTCAGCGGCGCGTCACGGTCAGGACTTCGCGTGGTGGCGGTGCTATGGGGCGCCCATGGAGTCCGCCGGGCTATTGCAGGGCAAGACCGCGATCGTCACGGGAGCCGGCCGGGGTATTGGCCGAGCCGTCGCGCTGGCCTTCGCGGAGCAGGGGGCGCGTGTGGTGGTCAACGATCTGGGGTGCTCCAAGGACGGAGCGGGCTCGGATCCGACCGTGGCCGCCCAGGTCGTCGACGAGATCCGGGGCCGGGGCGGCGAGGCCATCGCCAACGTCGACACGGTGGCGACCGCCGCGGGCGCCGCGGGGATCGTGCGCGCCGCCGTGGAGCTGTGGGGCGGCGTGGACGTGCTGGTGAACAACGCCGGCATCCTCCAGGACAAGAGCCTGCTGGGCCTCTCCGAGAGCATGTGGGACGAGGTCATGGCGGTTCACCTGCGCGGCGCCTTCCTGTGCACGCAGGCCGCAGCGGCGCAGATGCGCCTCCAACGCCGCGGCGGGCGCATCATCAACACCACGAGCATCTCGGGGCTGCTCGGCAACCTGGGGCAGGCGAACGAGTCCGCCGCGAAGGCGGGCGTGTACGGGCTGACCCGTACCGCGTCCATCGAGCTCCAGAAGTACGGGATCAACGTCAACGCCGTCGCCCCGATCGCGAGGACGCGGCTCACGGAAGACCTCCCCATGTTCGAGAAGGTGGGCGACACGCTCGAGCCCGCCCACGTCGCCCCCGTCTACACCTTCCTCGCGAGCGAGCTGGCCAGCGAGGTCTCCGGCATGGTGTTCAGCGTGGCGGGGGGGCGCCTCAGCACCTTTCAGCTGGTCGAGAGCGCGGGCAGGCTCAAGGACGGCATCTGGACCCCAGAGGAGATCGCCGAACACCTCGAGTCGATCAGCAAGGTCTAGGAGCCCTCGCAGCCGCCCGGCCCGACGCAGATCGGAGTGGGGTGATCGGGGGAGGCTGGTCCGGGAGAGGTGGTCGAGGCGCGCGCCGCCAGGGGCGAGTGACCGCGCTGCTCCATGAATCCGCGCGAGGCGGACCGCTCGGGGAGCGTGTCGGGACGAGCCACGCCCCCTGGAGCGCGGCGGTGCGGCGAGGGGACCTCTAGGCGCGCGGATTCCCTTGGGTTCGCTGTCCCCAAATTGCTGGCCCCCAGGGTGGATGTTAGCCTGGGGCGGGAAAAGGTCGCCGCGAACCATCGAGGAGCCCCGCCAGGACCGCGGGAGCCAAGGGGGTCGAGCGAATCGACCCCACCGCTCGAGAGCCGATGTCTCGTGAACCGCACATCCCTCTGTTCCTTTGGATCGCGACGGCAATCGTAGCCCACGCGATCTGGGGTGGAGGTGCGCACCAGGTCTCCAAGGCCCTCGAGGAGACCCTCGACATCGGCGCCTTCGCCCGAGAGGTGCAGCGGCACGTCCGCCTCCATTCCGTTCCCGTCGAAGTGTCTCTCCTGGACGAACAGGACGCCCCCTCCCTCGAGGTGCCCTCGCAGGTCGATCCGGCGCAGGAGAGCACCGAGGAAGCGGATCCCCAGGAGTCCACCGAGGTGGATCCCGAAGAGGAGCGGGTGGAGGAGAAGAAGCGCGAAGAGGAAAAAAAGAAGGAGAAGGAGCCAGAGCGTCCCCAGGCGCCCGAGCCCGAGCCGGACCCCGAACCCACGCCGGAGCAGGACCAGCCCCAGTTGGTGGTCCCACCCGAGGCGCTCAACCGCGTCGCGGTCGAGCAGCACGTGGAAGACAAGGATCAAGAGGACAACCCGGACGCCGCCCACATCGCCGAGCACGCCAACCGCGTGGAGCAGGAGACGCGGGCGCGGATCACCTCCACGGATCAGAACGAACCGGAGCCGAGCCCCGGTGAGCGCCACGCGGGCTCCGACCCGGAGCCGGGCAACTCGGAGGAGTCTCGGGTGGCCCAGTCCGACGACGCGGAGGGCGACCCGGACAGGCCTCCCGGCGACACCGCGGGGGAGCGCCCGCTCCCGCCCGTCGCCTCCCAGCCCGCCCCGCGGGAAGCCAGCGCTCAGGCGCCCGGTACGAACGCCCCCGCTCCCGCCCCTGCGCCTGCACCGACCCCACCCAGCGTCGCGCAGTCGCAGCAGGACGAGTCACCCGAGGTGCACGAGCTCGGCTCGGGTCGCTGGTCCTTGGCGCGCCCCCTCGAAGGGCGCGACGCGCAGAAGGCGGTCCCCCCGCGGCGTCCGCAGAAGCCGACGGATCTGCTGGGGCTCGGCGCGACGGGCACCACCCGCAACGGCGTGAACCTGAACCTCTCACCCCAGATGGCCGTCGCGGCGGTCGGCGCGGACCAGCTGGCCCGAGAGCGTCGCCTCGACGGTGAGCGCCGTAAGAGCGCCCATCGTGGCTCCTGGCAGTCCCTCGGACTCGAGCGCTGGAAGCCCGCCCTCGAGAACTACGTCGCGAGCGTGCAGGTGGGCAACCAGACGGCGCTGAACACCGCGCGGGTGCCCTTCGCGCGCTATCTCAACGCGATCCACCTGCGCATCCACCCGGTCTTCGCAGACCGCTTCCTCGCGAGTCTCCAGTCCCTGCCCAAGGATCACCCGCTGAACCGCGAAGACATGAGCACGCACCTCGAGATCGTGCTGAGCAAGGAGGACGGGCGCATCGTGCGTATGGGCATCACCAAGTCGAGCGGCGTGACCGCCTTCGACGTGGGCGCCCTGGACTCGGTGCAGAAGGCCTCGCCCTTCGGGGCGCCCCCCGACGTCATCGTCTCTCCTGACGGCAACGTCTATCTCCACTGGGAGTTCCATCGCCTGCCCCACTACGCCTGCTCCACCTACTTCGCCAGACCCTACATCCTGAAGAGCGCACCGGAGACGGCTCCGCCGCGGCAGGGGCCCCCGCGGATGCCACCTCCACGGGGCGAACAGCCCTACGATCCGAGTCGTGCGGCTCCAGCCAGCCCAGGACAGCGCAGTGGCTTCCTCCACCGAGACCGGCGTGAAGCTTCTCAGCCCCGTGGTTGAGACCCACTCCAACCGCTGGGACGCGGGCTCGGTGTTCAGGCCCGTGCTCGCGTGGGGGATCCTGGGGTTCGTCACCTTCGTGGTGGAGGTGCTCTTGCTGAGCGGGCTGCGGGGGAGCGCGAGCGGCATCTCCGCGCTCATCGACTCGCTCACGGTCCTGGGCGCGGTGCTCACTCAGCTCCTGTTCGTGAGCGGCGTCATCCTGGTCGTGCATTTGGAGCTGCTCCTGATCCGCTCGACGGCGCCCTGGCCCTTGCGCGCGTTGAGCGTCCCGGTGACGTCGGTGCTCTGCACCCTCTTGATGAACGCCGCCGTCGGCGAACTCGCGGTACTCCCCCTGCTGCTCCTCGGCATCCTGGCGACGGGGCTCGCGCTGGCGACGGGGATCGCGCGCGGCCTCGCGCGAAACGACCTCGCGCGCAACGACTCGCAGGGCGACCCAGCGCCGGGCATCGCCTCACAGGGTGCTCCGGCCCAGGGTGTTCGAGCACAGGGTGTTCGAGCACAGGGTGTTCGAGCACAGGGTGCTCCGGCCCAGGGTGCTCCGGCCCAGGGTTTTCGAGCACAGGGTGTTCGGGCGCAGGGTGCCTCCTCCCGGCACCTCGGTCTCTTCTTGATCCTCACCTCCCTGGCGGCGCTCCTGTGGGCTGCCGCCCGGGTCTCCGCGTGGCAGGCGACCACCCTCGAGCCCCCTCCCTTCGACTCCTGGGCCCCCTGGTTGGCCACCTCCGCCTGGGCGGTGAGCGCCGGCTTGACGACGTGGGCCTTCGTCCTCCTGGTGCGCGCCCCGCGGACCGCCGGCTCCCGCCCGCCGATCACGCCCGTCCTGGTGGGGCTGCTCGCCACCGCGGCGGGCTGGCTCGTCACCCGTCCGCGAACCTTCGACGAGCCGATCTGGCTGGTCTTCCTGGCTCGCGCCACGCAAGGCCTGCTGCGCACGCCGCTCCCCGTCGTGCCCCCCTTCTTCGTCGCCGTGGAGCATCTGCTCGGCCTCACCGTCGCCGCCTGGGCCTTCGCTCACCGAAGCCTCCCTCCCAGCCACAGGATCGCCGTCGGCTTCTGCCTCCTGGCGCTGCGCGCCCCCGACACCCCCTTGCTCGCCCTCGTGCTCACGGTCGGAGCCCTCTGGGTCGCGATCCCCTCCGCGCCGAAGCACGCCTGATCGACGGGCGTCTCCGTCGAAAGCCAGCTCCGCGCGAGAGCACGCGATGAGCTCGGCGACACCCCGCTCGCGGCAACGCCCGCTCGCGGCAACGCCCGCTCGCGGTAACGCCCGCTCACGCCCGCAGGGACTCACAACCACCCACCATCACATCCCTCTCTCACACCCGATCTCCAAGCCGTCGAACGTCGACGATTGTCGCCACGAAGCGCCTCCGATAGAATAAAAGATCGGTGCCTCCCATCAGCGCGGACAGCGCCCCGTCCATGACCCTCGAGCTCAGCTTCTTCCCCTCGGAGCAGCTGGTCCCCGCGATCTCCAAGCTCGTCGCGGATTTCTGCAACCTGGTCTTCTCGGACCCGAACGTGACGATGCGCTACCACATGGCCGCACAGGAGCTCGCGGAGAACGTCGTCAAGTACGGCGACGGGCCCGTGGTGAGCCTCGGCGTGCAGTTCCGTCACGAGGGGGACGGGTACCTGATGCGGCTGCAGGCGACGAACACCGCGTCTCCGGAGAAGCTGGCGGAAGTCCGGCGTCACGTGGAGGCCCTGAAGACGGCGCCGGATCCGGAGGCCCTCTACGACGACCTGATCCAGGCGGGAGCGGGCCTCGAGGGCACCTCCGGGCTCGGCCTCGCACGCATCCGGGCGGAGGGGAGGCTCCTCCTCGACTACGCCATCGACGGCGACGAGCTCACCATCACCGCCGAGGCCAGCTCACGGGGGGACACACCATGACCCTCGCCGTCCGGGAGGTCGTCACCCCCACCTTCACCTTCGTGCCGAAACTGCAGGGCACGGACCTCTGCTGCGCCCTCACGGGGACCGCCGATCTGGTCGCCGTCGAGCCGCTCCAGGACTTCTTGAAGGAGCTGCGGGAAGACGTCGCGCGCCTCCGTCCGCCGCGCGTCGAGGTCGACGTGCGCGCGCTCCTCTTCATCAACTCGAGCTGCTTGAAGGCGTTCGTCAACTTGGTGTTCTTCCTGCGTGAGGCCGAACACACACCGCTCCTCGAGTTCGTCACGGACGGGAAGCTGACGTGGCAAGAGCGCGCCCTGGCTCCGCTCCGGAGGATGTCCCCCTCGACGGTCTCCATCAGGATCCTCTGATCATCACCCGATGACGAAACCACGCCGAACGATCGCGGTCCTGGCGGACACTCTCGCGGGGGAGTACCAGACGGACGTCCGCTCGGCGATCGAGCGGGCCGCGGCGGAGCGCGACACCAACCTCCTGTTCGTCACCGGACAGCAGATCGCGACGCTCGGCAGCGACTCTCTCGCCAACACGATCTACGAGCTCGTCACACCGCGCAGCTGTGACGGGATCATCGCCCTCTCCGGGACCTTCGGACACCGCGCCGGCGTGGACGGCACCCTCCGGTTCTTGAAGGCCTACGCGCCTCTGCCCGCCTGCAGCATCGGCATCGCGCTGCCCGGGATCGCCAGCGTCATCGTGGACAACGCCGGCGGCATGGCCCTCGCCGTCGAGCACCTCATCGTCGACCACCGGCGACGCAGGTTCGCTTACATCGCCGGCCCCGCGAGCAACGACGAGGCTCGGCTGCGTCTCGAAGCCGCTCGGCAGAAGCTGGAGCTCCACGGCCTCCACCTCGATCCGGCCCTGCTCGTCCACGGCGATTTCACGACCGCCGGGGGCGCCGAGGCGATGCGGCAGCTCCTCGCCAAGGGCGTGCCCTTCGACGCCGTCGTGGGCGCCAACGACAACATGGCCCTCGGGGCCATGCAGGTGCTGCAGCAGCAGGGCATCTCCGTACCCGGTGAGGTCGTGGTGACCGGCTTCGACGACGTCACGGTGGCGCGCTTCGGGAGCCCATCCTTGACCACGGTGCGCCAACCCCTACGCCGCCTCGCGGCTGCCGCCGTGGAGTCCGTGCTCGATGCCATCGACGGGAAGCCGACCTTCGCCTCGACGATCGTGCCCGTCGAGTTCGTGCGCCGGGAGTCCTGTGGCTGCGGGTACCAGCTCGTCAACACCTGGATCCCGCCGCGGCCGGCGGAGGTGGGCTCGCTGCCGCCCCCTGCGGAGCGGCAGGCAGAGCTGGCGGCCAAGCTGCGCGAGACCGTCACCTTGTCCTCGGACACCGCTGGCGACTGGCCGGAGCGGCTCCTCGGGGCGCTGAACCGCGAGCTCCGGGGAGAGGCCGGCGTGTTCCTGAGCGCCCTCGACGACTTGCTCGAGGAGGCCGCCCAGGAGGGGATCGCGATCGACGAGTTCCAACGGGCGATCACGCTCTTGCGCAGGGAGGGGAACCGCGCCCGCTCCGAAGATCCGGCGCGCCGGGCCGCGCAAGAGCGGCTCTGGCACGCGGCCCGGATGCGTATCGGTGATGCGTCCGTGAGAACGCAAGGCAAACGCCGCCTCGAGGTCGAGCTGTCCGCCGTACGCCTCGCGCACTCCGGCGAGAGGTTCGCGACCGCCTTGAGCCTGCCCTTGCTCGAGCGCGCCATCGTCGGCGCCTTGCCGGAGATGGGGATCCCGCACGCGGCCGTCTTCCTCTGCTCCGACACCCAGCGACGCCTGCGCCCCTTCGTCCTGTTGCGGGACGGAGAGCCGATCCCCGTCGATGGGGAGCCCTTCGACGCCACCGAGCTGCGCCCCGCCGATCTCTTCGGCGATCGTCGCTTCAGCCTGTACGTGATGCCGCTGACCTTCGAGGCACGCCTCCTGGGCGTCTCGATGATGGCCGCCGGCGCGAACGAGACCATCTACGAGACCCTGCGGCATCAAATCGGCTCTGCCCTGACCACCGCCTCGATGCATCGCCAGGTCGTGGAGCAGATCGCCGCCCGAGAGCGGGTCGAGAAGGAGAGCGCGGCCAAGGAGACGCGCATGGCCGCCGCGATCCAGACGTCGATCGTCCCCCAGAGCTTCGCCGTCGACGGCCTCGACATCGCCGCGCGGATGCTCCCCGCGGCGGACGCCGGGGGCGACTACTACGACGTCGTCGCCACGGAGGAGGGAGCCTGGCTCGCGGTGGGGGACGTCAGCGGCCATGGTCTCGCCGCAGGCCTGATCATGCTCATGCTCCAGAGCATGATGGCGGTCCTCCTCCGCCGGGAGAGCTGCCGCAGCCCCGCCGAGGTGGTCACGGACGTCAACCGCGCCCTCTTCCACAACCTTCGGGATCGGCTCGGACGCGATGATCACGCGACCCTGGTCGTCCTCCTCTATCGACGTGACGGTCACGTCGTCTTCGCTGGCGCTCACGAGGAGCTCCTCGTCGTCCGCCATCGGACGGGCCAGGTGGAGTGCATCTCGACCACGGGCGTCTGGGTCGGCGCGATGCAGGACGTCCGGGCCGTGACCCACGACGCCCACTTCCTCCTGGAGGACGGTGATCTTCTGGTCCTGTTCACCGATGGCGTCGTGGAGGCCCGCAACGCCCAGGGGGCGCAGTTCGGCATCGAGCGGCTGTGCGCGACGCTGCAGGCGCACCGCGCCGCGCCCGTGGAGGAGCTCTGCGACGCGGTGCTGCGCCAGGTGCGCGCCTGGACCCCCACCCTCGACGACGACGTGACCCTGCTGGCGCTGCGCTACCAGGCGCCGCGCGGCGGCTAGAGCGCCGCTCGGCTCGCCTGCAGGAGAGCTCCGCCCGTCAGGCCGCCGCCGAACCCCAGCGCAGCGAACGCCGCGGCCCCGAGCTTCGACGGAGCGTGCAGGCGCCGGCTCAGGCGAGCCCGATCACGAGCGCCGCCATCACCAACACGAGGTGCGGCATCGAGGCGAGGAACAACGACCGAGCCCAGGCGTGGTCCGCGTCCGCCCGCAGGCCGCGCAGGGCCCACGCGACGAACAGGGCCCCGGACACCCCCGCGAGAGCACCGTAGACGACGCCGACCAGGCCGTCCCAGTAGGGCAGCAAGGTCGTGGCCCAGAGCGCGATCGCCAGGACCGCGATGTGCCGCTTCGCGTGGGCGAGGCCCCGCTCCGCCGCGAGGACCTTGAGCCCCGCGCGCGCGTACTCGTCCCGTCGGAAGACGGAGATCGCGAGGAAGTGCGGCAGCTGCCAGACGAAGAGGATCGCGAAGAGCGCGAAGGCCCTCCGATCGAAGGTCCCCGCCATCGCCGCGTAGCCGATCGCGGGAGGCAACGCGCCGGGGACCGCCCCGACGTAGAGAGACAGGGGCGTGACCCGCTTCAGCGGGGTGTAGACGAGGACGTAACTGAGCAGCGCGAAGGCGGACAACGCCACCGCAGTCAACGTCGTGAAATGCGCGAGGAGCGCGAGCCCTGCGATGGACACCCCGACGCCGAAGAGGAGCGCCTCGTCGGGGGTGAGCCGCCCGGTGGGCAGGGGGCGCGTCCGGGTCCGCGTCATGAACGCGTCCGAGTCGATCTCGAGGAGCATGTTCAGGGCGTTCGCGCCCGCGACCACGAGGCCCGTGCCGAGGACCGCCCAGGCGAGGGTCAGGCCATCCAACGGTCCCGACGCCGCGAGCCCGCCGCAGGCCGTCGTGACCAGCACGAGGCGCGTCACTCCCGGCTTACTCAGCTCGAGAAACGCCCGCAGGGTACGGGAAACGTCCCGGGGCTCGTCCAGTAGATCCGCAGGGGTCTGCATGCCCACTCAGGCCTTGTTCTGCTTTTTCCGAACGGCTTGCTTGTCCGACAGGGACTTACCCGCGAGCTGCTTGGGCTCTTCGTCTTCGTCGGCGTCGTCCGACTCGTCCGGATCGTCGGTGATGCCCTTCTTGAAGTTACGGATGCCCTCACCGAGGCCCTTGCCGATGTCGCCCAGCCGACTGGCTCCGAAGAGGAGCAGGATGACGAGCGCGATGAGGACGATCTGCCAGGGGCCAACAGCCATGAGGAATGTCTCCAGCGGTCGCCAGGCCTGACCCAGGACCCATCCTCGTCGGGTGGGCTCCTCGGGGCGCCGGGCGGTGTGCCGCGTCCTTTACCACCGGGGCCTACCGCGAGCAACGCAGCGGCCGAATCCACCGTGGGCCCGGAGAGTGGCTCGGGAACGCCGCGGTTCCGCCGCGAGAGCGCCCTTGGTATGCTCGCCCCCCTCGGGGGGGTGTGCGCCCCGCGGGATTGGAGCAATTGGATGGAAACGTCGAATAGTTCGCCCGAAGCGGAACGGCGCGCCCCAGGCGCCCCCTCCCTCCACCCTCGAAGCGCCCGCACGCTCCTCGCGCTGGCCGGCGCGGCCCTCACCTTCGCGACGACCCTCCCCGCTCGAGCGACGGGCACCGACGCGGCGTCGACCGACGGCAAGGGGATCGCCGCCGGGATCCTGCTCGGGGCGGAGACCGTGGTGCTCGCGGAGGCGGCTTTGGGTGTGCGCCCTGGGTGGGCCTACCTGGTCGGCGCCGGCGTGGGTGCCGTTGGCGGCGGCGTCGGGGGCTACTTCCTCGAAGACCACATCAGCCCCAAGACGGCCACCGTGCTCCTCGCGAGCGGCCTGGTCCTCGCCGTCCCGGCGACGATCGCCGCGTTGAGCGCGAGCGCCTACGAGCCGCCGCGGGACTACGTGCAGGACACCGCCCCGGAGGACGAACCCGTGGACGCGCTGCCCCAGGGGGCGAGCGCTCCTCGGCGCCCGACCCTGTCCCTCGTCGTGCCCCCCTCCCTGATCGGCGTCGACGAGGGGCGGTGGTCGGTGGGTGTGCCCGCCGTCAGCCTCCTCGACGTCTGGTCGCCCGAGGACCGCCTGACCTACGGCCTGTCCCGCGAGACCGAGCTCCGCGTGCCGGTGCTGGCGATGCGCTTTTGAGCCGCCGCGCGGTGGCGGGGGCTGCCCGCGTGACGATCGCGGGGATGCGTTTCCGAGCAGCGCGCGGAGTCGAGCAGCGACGCACACTGTGATGGATAAGTGACCAACGGGCGCAGCTCCTCCCACCCGTGCCACCAGGTCGGCGCGGAACCTACTCGCGCGCCTGGCTTCCACGAGGCATCGCCTTCTTCTAACATTCATGGAGATGAGCGAACTGGACGGGCGTCGTGAGCCCACCTCCAGCAAGCTCGAACAAGGCGGCGTCAGGAGTTCCCTGTCGCGGTCGCGGCCCGAAGACGACTCGAACAACGGCGAAACGACCATGGTAGAGCTCGCGCCCCAACGGGGTAGCTCGCGCAGCAAGCGCGGCGAAGATCCAGCCCTCGGCAAAGTCATCGCGGGGCGCTATCGCCTGGAGGCTCGCATCGGCGAGGGCGGCATGGGCATCGTGTACCGCGCTCGGCACGTGCTGATCGATCGAGTGGTCGCGGTGAAGCTCATTCGGCCGGATCTGCGCGGCGAGACGCACCTGCGCGCCTGGATGTTGCGGGAGGCGCGCGCCGCGAACCGCGTCGATCACGCGCACATCATCGACATCCACGACATCGGGGAGACCGACGACGGCGAGCTGTACCTGGTCATGGAGTACCTGATCGGCACGCCACTCTCCACGGAGCTCGCCCGTGGGCCGATGCCCCTGCAGCGCGCGGTCGACATCATCGAACAGATGGGCGCCGCCCTCTGCCGCGCCCACGACCTCGGGGTCGTCCACCGGGACCTCAAGAGCGATAACATCCTGCTCACCGCCCGAGGCGGCCGCCAGGATTTCGTGAAGATCCTCGACTTCGGCCTCGCGGCCCTCGCCCACGATCCGCGGCTCGCGCCCAAGGGCGCGGTCTTCGGAACGCCGGAGTACATGTCCCCCGAGCAGGCGCGCGGCGAACAGGCGGGGCCCCAGTCGGACCTGTACGCCCTCGGCGTGCTGTTCTTCGAGATGATGACCGGGCAGCTGCCCTTCCGCGCCAGCGACCGCGACACGCTCCTCGAGATGCAGCGCACGGGGCGCGCCCCCCTGCCCTCCTCCGTCCGCCGCGACTGCCACCCGGAGGCGGAGAAGATCGTGATGCGCTTGCTGGAGAAGGATCAGCGCAAGCGCTACAGGGACGGGCACCATCTGCTCGAGGAGCTCAAGAAGCTCCAGCGCTCGCTGCCCAGCCACACCACCTGGGACGCCAAGAAGGCGGCGGACGGTACGACGGCCACCCCGCCCGTCCCGCCGCCGCCCCGCTCCCCGAGTGTGATGGAGTGGGCGAGCCGCGCGGGGCTCTTCTCCCGCATGGTCGCGCGCGCGTTCCCCGCCGGGAACGCGCCCGCCGACGTCTCCCAGGCCCTCGCCACCCTCTGGGACGTGGCAGCGAAGGCCAACCATCTCGAAGGCGAGGTGGCGAGCCACACGCGCAAGCTCGAAGCTCTGGAGCGACGCGGTCGCGCCCTGCGCGCCGAGATCGGCCGCAAGGTGGAGGAGCTGGCCCAGGAGGAGTCGCGCGCCCTGCGGGAAGCCGCGGCCTACTCGGAGGAGGAAGGTCAGGCGCGCCGAGAGCTGGCCCAGGCGCAGGCCGCTGCTCGCGAGCACGTAGCCGCCGCGGACCACGCGGAGAAGCTCGGGCAAGGGACGCGCACCCTCTTCGAGCGGGCGGGGGCGGCTCGCGCGCTGGTCGACGCCAAGGCGGCGTGGCTCGCGACCCGCGAACGGCGCCGCAAGGCCCGTGAGTCGGTGGCCGCAGATCTGCGCGCCCAGATCGAGGAGCTACGCGGTCAGCTGTCGCGCTACGCGGACGCCGTCGAAGAGGATCTCGCCGCGGGTCGAGAGAAGATCGCGGCGCGGACGCGGGACGGCCTCGCTTACGAGAAGCAGTTCGTCGACGCGTGCAACGTCCTCGTGAGCCACCTCAAAGGCAAACCCGAGGTGCGCGACCTGATGAACGAGCTGAGGGCGAGCACCGAGCAGGCGCCGCAGTCGGGCGCCGCGAAGGTCGAGCCAGCCCGCGCGGCCAGCTGAGCCCAGGACGCCAGCTGAGCCCAGGAGGCCAGCTGAGCTCAGGAGGCCAGCTGCACTCAGGAGGCCAGCTTCGTGCTCAAGAAAGCCCGGAGCTTGACCGCGTTCTTCGCGTCCTGACCGAGGGGCGGCGCCTCGTAGCGGTTCGCCCAGGCGGTCACGTCGGCGAGGAACTCTTCTCGGACCTGGGCGTCCTCGAGCAACGCCTGCACGCTCCGTCCCCGGACGTTCAGCTCCCCGAGCCCCTCGACGAAGCTGGACAGGCGCTCGTACTCCGCTCCGAGGAACTCCCGCACGAACTCCACCTGCCCGGCGAGCTTCCGCAGGCCCTCGGGCGTCTCGTCTCTCTCCAGGACGTCGGGTGGGATCTGGCTCAGCGCGACGCGCACCACGAAGGCGTCGTCCACGTAGCCCAGGCTCTCGATGCCATCGTCGATCAGGTCCAGGGACTTGAACAGATAACTCAGCCCCATCGCCGCCGGCCGTCGCACCTGCTCCGGCTGGTCCTCCGCGGCGAGCACCTCGCCGAGAGCGCGTGCGTCGTCACCCAAGCACCTCAGCCACGTTCCAAAGACCTCGAGAAATCGCGCGTCCTGGTCGCTCATGGGGGACCGTTCCTATCATCGCCGCGCCGGGAAAAGAACGGTCCGCACAGCACCCGGAGCGCGTTTTCGCCCATCACCAGGCTCACCTCCCGTCGCGTGAGGCCCGCCTCGAGCAGCGCCGCTGCGAGCGCCTGATAGCGGGAGGCGTCCGCGAGCTCGGGCACCGGGCGGATCCCCCCTTCGAAGTCCGAGCCGATGGCCACGTGCTCCACGCCCGCCACGCGCCGGATGTGGAGCACCTGCGCCACCACGTCCTTCAACGACGCGCGGCCGCTCCCGGACAGGAACGGCTGGTGGAAGTTGACGCCGATGACGCCACCGCTCCGACCGATGGCGCGGATCTGCGCGTCCGTGAGGTTGCGGGGATGGGCCGCCAGCGCGCGCGCGTTCGAGTGGGTCGCGATCACGATCGAGCGCGACTCGGCGGCCCTGTCCAGGATCTCGTCCGTGGCCGCGTCCGACGCGTGGGACACGTCCACGAGGCCCCCGAGCCCCTGGATCTTCTCGACCACCTCCCGCCCCTTGGGGGTGAGACCCGGTCGGCTCCCAGGTGAGCTCCCGGAGCTCGACCCGAGCGCGTTGTGCTTGGTGTGCACGAGCCCGAAGGAGCGCACGCCTCGCAGGATCCAGCTCGCCAGCTCCTCGGTCTTCGGCTCGAGGTGCGCGGCGCCTTCGAAGGCGAACCACGTCTGCACGGGCCGCGAGCGCGCCGCCCCCGCCTGGTGCACCCCGCAGCCGGGCAAGGCGTAGGGCGGCGTCTCGAGGATGCGTTCGTAGGCTGCGGCATAAGCGCCCTCGTAGTCCTGCCGCCGCGCGCCGATGGGCGACGCCCACTCGGGCACGAACAACGGCAGCACCACCCCCACGACGCCGACCCCCTCGAGCGCCGCGGCGCGAAATTCGCCCAGTCCGCTCGCGAAGGGTTGGCCCTTGTAGAGGTGCCGGTACACGAGGTCCACGTGCAGGTCGACGACCGCGAAGGGGCGCTCCGCGGCCTCGACCCCTCGCAGCGGCAAGGTTCCCAAGGCCCCCAGCGCCGCCAGTGAGAGAGCGACGGACAGGAGCCCTCGCGCCGCTCGTCGAAGGGGCTTCGGCGCGGTGCGGAGGGGCGCCCCCTTCAGGCTGTGTAGTCGGGCTCGTTGCCGGGCTTCCACTTGATGCTGCAGCCGATGCTCGGCTTCTGCTCCGCGCTCGGCGTGCGGCCCGCGCGGACCGCGTCGATGGCTGCCCGCACGTCCGCGCCGGTCACCGGGTGATCGTTGTTCGGCCGCGCGTCGTCCATCTGCCCCCGGTAGACCAACCGGTGCTCTCCGTCGAAGAGATAGAACTCCGGGGTGCAGGCCGCGCGCAGGGCGCGGGCCAAGGTCTGCTCCTCGTCGAACAGATACGGGAACACATACCCGAAGCGGGCGGCGTCCTCCGCCATCGCGCTGGGCGAGTCGCCGGGCTGCTGCTGCGGATCGTTGGCGGAGACCGCCACCATGTTCACTCCCAGCTCACGGCAGCTGCGGCCGAGCTCGGCGATCCCGGCCTTGATGTGCTTCACGTAGGGGCAGTGGTTGCAAATGACGGCGATGAGCAACGGCTGCCCCGCGAACCTCTGCGAGTCGACCCGCTCGCCGCTCACCGTATCCAGCAGATCGAAGGGCGGCAGCGGGCTGCCGAGCTCGAGCATCGTCGACGGAATCAATGCCATCAGGTACCTCCCCTCCCCCGTTTACGGCGCCTCGAGCCGCAAGGGCAAGCGCAGGGCCTCCTCCGCGCGCTCCGGATCGTACAGGTAAGCGTAGGCGGCCCGGCTCGCGAGGACCCGCTTGGTGTAACGGCGCGTCTCCGAGAAGGGGATGAGCTCGACCCAGACGTCGAAGTCGACCTCCGGCCGCTCCCTGAGCCAGCGAGCCGGCCTCCCTGGTCCCGCGTTGTAGCCGGGGATCGCCAGGAGCGGGTTCTTGGGGAAGCGCTCCGTGAAGCTGCTGAGCACGCGGCTTCCGAGGGCGATGTTCACCGCGGGCCGCTTCAGCGCGTGGGGTTGATAGGGCAGGCCGAGAGGCTGCGCGTAGGCTTTCGCCGTCGGCACGATGAGCTGCATCAAGCCGTAAGCCTTCGCGGGGCTCTCCGCGGCGGGATCGAAGGCGGACTCTTCCCGCATGATCGCGTAGATGAACCACTCGGGCACGCCGTTCTTGCCCGCCTCGCGCTCGACGATGGAGCGATGGGGGCGCGGGAACCCGAGCTCCCACGCCTTGCGCCAGTCTCCGGAGGGCCAGTGCGCGAACCAGTCCGTGAGCTGCCCGCGAGCGATCCCGTGGGAAGGTCCAGCCGCGCCGGCTCGCCCATAGAGCAAGGCGATGCCCCAAAGCAGCGAGGCATCCGGCGAGTCACCCTCTCCCTTGGGGAGCGCCGCGAGCTCTCGGCGGCCGCGCGCCACGTCCCCGACGCGCAGCAATTCCATGCCACGCCGGAAGGCGGGGTGGCGATACTCGCTGCGCATCGCGAAGGAGAACGGCCGCTCGGTCGCGCGACGCACGCCCTCCTCCAAGCTGGCCCGGGCTCGCTCGGGATCGAGAGCGTTCAGGCGCGAGTAGGCGTGGAGCATGTAATAGGACAGGGGCAGATCCCGCACGATGCCGGCGTACTCCTCCAGCGCGGCTTCCCGCTGCCCCAGCTCGTAGCGCGCCCGCGCGAGGAAGTAGCGCTCGCGCCCAGAGAACTCGTGCCCCCGCGCGCTGTCCTTGCTCCGCACCAGGGCCACGCCCCGCTCGAGCACCGACGCGGCGCCCGACCAGTCGTGTTTCTCGATCCGGCGCATGGCGAGCTCGAGGACGCCCTCCATCGTCATGTCGCCGTTCGGGTAATCGGCGGGCATGCTCGCCAACAGCTCCGTGAAGCGCGCCTCGGCGCCCATGCGCAGGTAGCTCCGTGCCCGCAGCAGGCGCCCATCGTCGAGCAACGTGCTCTGCCCGCCCTCCTGCTCGAGCATCTCGTAGTAGCGCACCGCCTGGGCATGCTGGCCTCCGGACGCGGCGTATTTGCCCGCGACGTAGAGGAGCCGAGGGCGCAGATCCGCGTCGTCCCGGCACTGTCGGACCGCCGGGGCGAGCTCCTCGGAGGCGCGCGCCCACTGCCGCTGGCGCGCGAACACCTTGCCCCGGACGAAGGACAGCTTGCAGCCCACCGGGGACCACCTGTCGGACAGGCGCTGGATCAGAGCGTCGCTCGCGTCCAGGGCGTCGTCGAGGTGTCCCGTGTCGTGGAGCGCCTCCACGTGACGCAGCTCGACCTCCGGTTCCCGCGGACCTGCGAGGGCCGCTTCGCCCTCGGGGAGCAAGGCCGCGGCGCTCCTCTGCAGGGCCCGAGCCGCCCGGGCGCCGTCAGACGCAGGCGCGAGCCCCACCTCCGCGGCACGAGCATGCACCAGGATGGCGCGCGCCTCGGCTTCGCTGACGGCGCCAGCCTCGCGTGGTCGGCCCATCTCGTCGAGGACCCCGCGCGCCTGCAGCCGCGCGAGGAGGATCCGTGCCAGCGCTCGGTGAGCGTCCGCCGACGGCGCCGCCGAGACCTCCGCGCTCCACAGCTGGCCGGCGCGCTCCAGATCGCCCGTCCGCTCGGCGGCCTCCGCCAGGAGGGGCCGCAGTCCATTGCCGACGGGCCCCTCGAGGGGCACCTGCCCGAGGGCGGCCAGGGCCTGCGCGGGTTCGTCGACTTGAAGCCAGCACCGACCCGCGCCGAGGAGCGCATAGTGAGTGAGCTCCCAGGATACCTCGGACGCGTTCGTATAGGCCCGGGCAGCGGACTCACAGCGCCCCGACTCCTCCTCCAAACGCGCCAGGAGGTACTCCGCCCGAGCGCGCTCGACACCGCGCCACTCCGACCGCTCGAGCACCTCGCGGACACGCTCCGCCGCGACCGCCGTGTCGCCGGCGTCGATCGCTTCCCGTGCCGCCCGCAGCTCCGGAAGGGCGAGGAGCGGCGTGAACGCCTCCAGATCCAGCACCTCGTCGGGGGTCGCCTCCGCCGTCGTCGGGGCCTCACCCGTCGCCGTCGTCTTGATCGCCAGGGGCTCCCCCGGCGCCTCGGGGCCAGTGAGCCGTGCGATGGAACACGCCCCCACCACCAGGCCCACCGCGGCGGACCCGAGCTTCCAGGCTCGCCCCGACGGAACCTTCATGCGCTCCTCCCGGCGCTCCAGCGCGCCAACGCGCCTTCGGCCGCGTCCTCCTCCTCGGTCCGCGCTGCCCGTCCGGCCGCGAGTCGCACCCCTTCGCTCAGGCATCGCTCGACGGCTTCCTTCTTCCCGTGCGCCTCTGCGAGGGCGCGGCGGGCGTCGCGCACCACCTTCTCGTCCCTGCGGAGCCGATCGAGGGCTTCGTCCCGCGCCCGCAGCAGCACCTCACCCCGACGCGCTGCTGCGGCCTGGTACTGCTCCTGACGGACCCACTCAGAAGCCCGACGCTCGCCGCTCCCGAGGCGTTCCTCCTCCGCGGCGACGGAGGCACGCACCTCTCCACGCCAGAGCTCGAGGGCGCGCTCCGCGACGGCGAGGTCCGCTCGCGCTCCTTCGAGGTCCTGCTCGGCTCGCGCGAGCTCCTGAGCACGGCTCCTGACGTCCGCGCTGCGCAGCTGAGCGAGCGCCGTGAGGGCGGTGCTCGTCCGGGGCATGGGCGGAACCCTAACCCCGGAGCCCAGAGCTGTCCAAAGCGCCGCCAGCACCCCGATCCCACGCCCGACCCCCGGACGGCATGGCTCGGAACGGCTCCGCGAGGCGGCCCCATTGCCCGCCGGTCCCCCGAGAGACAGCATCCCACCATGTACGACGAGGGGGTGGGGGAAGTCGCTGAGCCCGCGGCCTTGGACGAGCCCGCGTACATCGTCCTCACGGCCGTCCACGCCTTTGAACGCCTCGATCTGCGGGTCATCGCCGCCCGCGCGGATGGCTGGCTCAGCTCGTCCCCCACCACCGTGCGCCTCGCCGACGGCTCCTACTGCGTCTGCATGCGTTACGGGGTGGTCGTGTTCGTTGGCAGCTCGGACACCGCTCGCGAGGATTTCCTCGAGTTCCTCGGGGCCTGCGGCGCGGAGCGCAAGAGTCAGCCGGAGGTCGACGAGCTGCGCTTGCGCGTGCGCCCCGAGCGCGTCGACCGCATGGTCGCCGATACCCTCGAGATCCAGAGCACGTCCCTCTACCGCTTTCAGGTCATCGCCGAGGTACTGGCGCGGAGCGTCGTCCTGTCGAGCTACGAGGCCGTGCTGCGGGAGGCGGCGGATCTCGCGGAGCCCCTGGCTCGGGATCTGGCGGCCCGGGGGAACAGCCGTCATGCTGCACGCGAGCTGCTCCGCAGCATCGGCTCCGTGCTCCACATCCGCCAACAGCTCGTCGGCCGCGCCGAGGTCACCGAGAAGCCGGACCTCCTCTGGGATCACCCGGAGCTCGAGCGTCTCTTTCACCTCCTCAACGACGAGCTCGAGATCGTCGAACGCAACCTCGCTCTGGGCGCCAAGCTCGATCTGATCACCGAGACGGCGCGGACCGCCCTCGATCTGGTCCAGCACCGCGCCACCCTCCGCGTCGAGTGGTACATCGTGGCGCTCATCGTCGTGGAGATCGTGCTCTCCCTCGTCGACAGGTGGTTCTAACCGACACATCCATGACAGACGATCGCTCCCCCCCTGCCGACACGGATGACGCCACGCGGCTCCCCTTCGAGCTCCTCGCCCAGCCCAACGACTCCACCTGCGGCCCCACCTGTCTGCACGGGGTCTACGGCTACTTCGGGGATCCCCTGCCCCTGGACGACGTCATCGCGGGCGTGCGCGCCCTGCCCACCGGCGGCACCCTCGCCGTCTCGCTGGGCTGTCATGCCCTGCGTCGCGGCTACCGCGCGACGATCTACACCTGCAACCTGCAGGTCTTCGATCCGACCTGGTTCGCGCCGGGCGTCTCGATCCCGGAGAAGCTCCGGGCCCAGCGGTCCGTGAAGTCGAGCCAGCGCTTGTCGTTGGCCACCGACGCGTACCTCGAGTTCTTCGAGCTCGGCGGACGCATGAAGTACGAGGACCTCAACTCCGCCCTGTTCCGCCGCTACCTGCGCCGGGGCATCCCCATCCTGACCGGCCTCTCCGCCACGCACCTCTACCGCTGCTCCCGGGAGCGCGACGACGGCGGCTACGACGACGTCGCGGGCGTGCCCGTCGGCCACTTCGTCGTCCTGAGCGGCTACGACCCGGGGACACGGGAGGTGCTGGTGGCGGATCCGCTCGCCAACAACCCCGGCTTCGGCTCACAGAACTACCGCGTGAGGATGGACCGGCTCATCGCCGCCATCCTCCTCGGCATCGTCACCTACGACGCCAACCTGCTCGTCATCGAGCCGTCGATCAGGAGGCCCGCGCAGTGACCACCCTCATCGTCGTCGAGAACCCTCAGAGCTGGGCCCTCGAGGTGCCAGGCGCCGAGGTCGTCTCCGCCCGTGACTACCTGACCCGCTCCCGTTTCACCGGGCTCGGCCGCGCCACCGTGTTCAACCTGTGCCGCAGCTACGCCTACCAGTCGACGGGGTACTACGTCTCTCTCCTCGCCACCGCGCGCGGACACCGCCCCTTCCCCTCCGTGACGACGATCCAGGACCTGCGCCTCTCGCCGGTCGTCAAGATCGCCTCGGAGGAGCTCGATCGGATGCTGCAGTCGCTCCTCGCGCCGCTCAAGAGCGACACGTTCTCCCTCAGCATCTACTTCGGGCGGAACCTCGCCTCGCGCTACGATCGCCTGGCGCGGGCGCTCTTCAACTACTTCCCTGCCCCGCTGCTCCGCGCCGAGATGGTCCTGGCAGACCGCTGGCGCCTGCACAGCCTCCGCACCATCGCCGCCGACGAGATCCCTCCGACGCACCTGGACTTCGTCGCCGCCCAAGCGAAGCGGTTCTTCGCGCGCCCCAACGTGCCCGACCTGAAGCGCGCCCGCTACACCATCGCCATCCTCGTCAACCCCCAGGAGGTGGACGCGCCCTCCGACGCGAAGGCCATCGACCGCTTCGTGCGCGCCGCGCGTCGCCTCGGCATGCAAGCCCAGGTCATCGGCAGGGAAGACTACGGACGGATCGCCGAGTTCGACGGCCTCTTCATTCGTGAGACGACCTCCGTCAACCACCACACCTACCGCTTCGCGTCGCGCGCCGCGGCGGAGGGCCTCGTCGTCATCGACGATCCGGAGTCGATCGTGCGCTGCAGCAACAAGGTGTACCAGGCAGAGATGATGCGGCGCCGTGGGATCCCGACGCCGCGCACCCTCGTCGTGCATCGGGAGAACGCGAAGGAGGTGGGCGCCGAGCTCGGCTTCCCCTGCGTGCTGAAGCGCCCCGACAGCTCCTTCTCCCTGGGCGTCGTGAAGGCGAACGACGAGCAGGAGCTGAAGGCCCACCTCGCCACCTTCTTCGCCCGCTCCGAGCTGATCGTGGCGCAGGAGTTCTTGCCGTCCCAGTTCGACTGGCGCATCGGCGTCCTCGACGGCACCCCGCTCCACGCCTGCCGCTATCACATGGTGCGCGGGCACTGGCAGATCCAAGTCGCGGAAGACACCACCAAGCGCCGCTATGGCCGCGTCGACACTCTCGGTCTCGACGAGACGCCGCCCGAAGCCATCGCCCTCGCCGTCCGGGCCGCGAACCAGGTGGGGCGCGGCTTCTACGGCGTGGACATCAAGGAGCTCGATGGACGCTTCGTCGTGATGGAAATCAACGACAACCCGAGCGTCGAAGCCGGCTGCGAAGACGCCGTGCTCAAGGACGACCTCTACCTCGCCGTGATGCGCACGTTCTATCGCCGCTTCGAGGAGCGCGCCCGCGAGCTTCGCCCCATCTGACGAGCTCCCCGGGTCGGCGCGCACGCGTCACCACGTTCTCCAGCGCCCGCCTTCGCCAGCGCGCCCCTTCCTACCGACCCGTTCCTATCGGCCCGTTCCTATCGCCCTGCCCCGACGCTCCAGCCCAACGGCCCAGCCCCCCTTTTCCCATGCAGCCAGGTCCCTCTCTCCACCTGTTCGAGGCCATCGGCATCGAGCTCGAGTACATGATCGTGGACGCGGAGACCCTCGACGTCCGCCCCATCGCCGACGCCCTGCTCACGCGGGAGGCCGGCGCGCCAGTCCTGTCTCTGGACCGCGGCCCCATCGCCTGGTCCAACGAGCTCGCCCTCCACGTGATCGAGCTGAAGACGAACGGCCCCACCGTGGACCTCGATCGCGCCGCCCTCGACTTCCAGGCGAACGTCCGCGCCGCCAGCGCGCACCTCTCTCCCCTCGCCGCTCGCCTCCTCCCCACGGGCATGCACCCGTGGATGGATCCGCACCGGGAGCTGCGGCTCTGGCCCCACGACGACGACGTCATCTACGCGACCTTCCACCGCATCTTCGACTGCCGCGGTCACGGCTGGGCCAACCTGCAGAGCATGCACGTCAACCTCCCGTTCCAGGGGGACGACGAGTTCGGCCGCCTCCACGCCGCCGTGCGCCTCGTGCTCCCGCTCCTGCCCGCTCTGGCCGCCTCCTCGCCCCTGGCGGATGGCCATTTCAGCGGCGCCGCGGACACGCGGCTCGTCCACTACGCGACGAACGCGCGACGCGTCCCGAGCGTCTCCGGCAAGATCATCCCGGAGCCCGTCTTCACCCACGACGCCTACCAGGGGCTCCTCCGCGGGATCTATCGCGACCTCGAGCCCCACGATCCCGACGAGATCCTGCGCGAGGAGTGGGTCAACGCCCGGGGCGCCATCGCCCGCTTCGACCGGGACGCCATCGAGATCCGCGTCCTCGACACCCAGGAGTGCCCCCGGGCGGACCTCACCATCGCCGCCCTCGTGGTCGACGTCGTGGAGCGCCTCACAGCGCGGGCAACCGGCGAATCCAGTCTCTACGCCTGGTCCGAAGATCGCCTCGCTCGGGTCCTCGCCAGCTGCATCCAGGCCGGCGACGAAGCCGTGATCGACGATCTCGAGTACGTCGAGCTCCTCATCGGTCCCGTCGACGCACCCCTCACCGCCCGGGACGTCTGGCGCCGACTCGCGGACGGCAGCCGTCGCTCCTGGACGGCCGCCGAAGGACGCTGTCTGGACCACCTCCTCCACGAAGGTTGCCTCGCGCACCGCATCCGACGACGCCTCGGCCCCCAGCCGCGGCGCGCCGAACTCCAAGACGTCTACCGCGACCTCGCCGACTGCCTCGTCGAGGGGCGCCTCTTCAGCGCTCCCCCACGCGCCTGATCCGACCGGCGCCGCCCGGCCCCGCACGCGCCGCCGCCGCTCCGCACAACGACGGCCTCGAGCTCAACGCCCCCCACGCCCCGACGGCCGCCGCCACGATGGGCGGTGGCCCGGGGCTCACGCTCCGCTCACCCCTCGTCCGCGGCCTTCTTCACCGTCTCCCAGCTGTCGATCATGTCCTGATACTCAGACCGGTCCGTCAAGGACATCGAGAGGAACAGCAACACGAACAGGAAGGACGACACGAACACGGTGACGTTGAACTTGCTGTCCCACAGCATGTGCATGAAGAACGCCATCACCATGCCCGCCTTGATGGTGGCGATGATCATGGCGACGATGAAGTTCCCCTGACTGCCGAGATCGATCGCCGTCACGGCGACGGTGAGGATCGTCAGGATGATCAGGCCACCGAACACGCCGAACAGCAGGTTCAAGCTCGCCGTGTGGGCCAGGCCGTGCTCCGCCTCGCCCTGATGGCTCGTCCCCGCGTGCTCCCCGCCCTTCTCCTTCGCGGGCTGGGCCGACGCGGCCGCCGAGTCCGAATCCTGTGTGATCCCCGGCGCGGTGTCGACGGGAGCGGCGGCCTTGACCTCCTCCGACGAACCCGCGACGTCCGCAGGATCCTTCGCGTCGCCCGCTTCAGCCTTCTCCTCGGTCGCCGCCTCGGCGCGGTCCGCCCCCTTGGAGTCGTCTCCCGCTCCTGCCTCGGAGGATGCCTCTGCCGAGCCTTCCTCGCCCGCGGGACCTTCTTCCGCAGCAGCGCCTTCTGCCGCGGCGCCTTCCGCCTGGGCCTCGTCCGCGCGCTTGCCCTCGTCGGCGTTCTGGGTCGCCTCCTGGCGCGCCTCTTCGCCTTCGCCAGACTTCTCGTCGTCGGAACGCTTCTCTTCGTCAGCCATGGTCGTTCTCGGGTTCCGTGGGGCCACTAGGGACCCCACGGAGGAGTCTTCAGATCAATCGCGGAGATCAGTGGATGAGGTAGAGGAGGGGGAAGAGGTAGATCCAGATGAGATCGACCAAGTGCCAGTAGAGCGCCGTGAAATCGATCGGCCCGAAGTACTTCGGCCCGAACTTGCGTCGCCCCGCGCGCACCAGCATCCAAATCCACACGCCGATGCCGATGATGACGTGCACCCCGTGCAAGCCCGTCATGAAGAAGTAAATGCTGAAGAACACCCCCGCCTTCTTCGGACGCACGAGCTCGAAGGGCCCGTCTGCCTGACGCTGGAGCACCCCGGCACGCAGCAGGGGCGTCGCCTCCGCCGGCGTGAGCTTGCGGAGCTCGTTGGCCAGGAACACGTCGTCGTCCAGAATCGGCTCCTCCGCCGCGGGGGCGGGGGCCGGCGCTGGCGCAGCCACCGGGGCCGGCGCCGCGGGCGCCGCCTCTTCCGTCCCCTCCGCACCAGCCTCTGCGGCTTCGGCCGTGCCGGCCTCCTGAGTCGCGGGCTCCTGGGCGGCTTCCTGGGCCGGCGCCGGGGCGGCGCCTTCCTGAGCCGGCGCCTGCTGAGCCACAGCTTCCTGGGCGGTCGCCGCCTGGGTCGTCGTGGCCTGGGCAGCGCTTCCTTCCGCCGCCTCGGCGGGGGCCGCCGCCACCTGGTTCACCACCGGGACGAGCGCCAGAGGCTCTCCGTGAGGCACCTCCAGATCGACGGCCGCCGTCGCCTTCCGCGCCTCCAGCTTGGCCATGAGCCTCGTCATGGCCTCGGCCGCCTCGGGGTGCTTCTTCTTGAAGGCCTCGACCTCCCACACCTCGTGCTTCGGGTCGAAGTGCCTGCTCGGCAACAGGCCGTCGTGGAACTTGTGGCTGTACTCGACGTACTTCACGCCCATGAACGTGAAGGCGCAGGCGATCGTGACCAGGATGTTGATCTTGACCAGCTTCTGCTGTCCGAGCTGCGCCGCGCGCACCGCCCAAGCTGCCGTGAGGCTGCTCAGGATGAGTACGACGGTGTTCAGCGCACCCATGTTGGTGTCGAGGTAGAAGTGCGCCCAGTAAAACACCTCCGGGTTCTGCGCCCGATAAATCGTGTAAGCGCAGAACAACCCCGAGAAGAACAGGATCTCCGTGACCAGGAACAGCCAGATGCCTAGCTTGCCGGAGTCGAACTGCTGCTGAGGTGAGTCGAAGTGATGCGCAACGTAAGGGTACTGCAGGGGCGCGCCGTGGCCGTGCCCCCCCTCCGCGTGACCATGGTCGTCGCCGTGGGACTTCGCGGCGTCCGCCACGCGCGCGCCCTCATTCGCTTTGCTTTCCATCATCGATCCTGTTCCCAGGCTGGGAAAATCGAGTCCCCGCCGGCTCATTCGGCCGGCACGTATCCCCGGCTCTTCTTGTCGAAGCGCAGCTTATCGTAGTTGTCGTAGGGTCCCCGGTTGACCACCGGCGCCTCGTGGAAGTTGTAGTAGGGCGGCGGTGACTGACAGGTCCACTCGAGCGTCGTCGCACCCCAGGGGTTCGCCGGCGCCTTCGGCCCGCTCCGCACACTCTTCAACAGGTAGATCGCCGTGAGCAGGAAGCCCGCCCCGAGGATGTAAGCCCCGATGGTCGAGAACTGGTGCAGCCCCGTGAACTCCGGCAGGTAGTTGTAGTACCGACGCGGCATGCCCCGCGTGCCGAGGATGAACTGCGGGAAGAACGTGAAGTTCAGGCCCAGAAACACGAGGATCGCGCCGACGCGGCCCGCCCGCTCGGGGTACATCCGCCCGGTGAACTTCGGCCACCAGTAGTGGAGCCCACCCATGAACGCGGTGATGGACCCACCCATCATCACGTAATGGAAGTGCGCGACCACGAAGTACGTGTCGTGCAGGTGGACGTTCACGCTCATGGTGGCGAGGAATACGCCCGTGACACCGCCGATGGTGAACACCCACAGGAACGCCAGCGCGTACAGCATCGGCGTGTCCAGGTGGATCCGCCCCTTGTACATCGTCGCCAGCCAGTTGAAGATCTTGATGGCGGTGGGGATGGCGATCAGGAAGGTGATCGCGCTGAAGATCGCACCCGCGAGCACCGACTGCCCGCTCGTGAACATGTGGTGGCCCCAGACGAGGAAGCCCAAGAAGGCGATCGCCAACGAGCTGAGGGCGATGAACTTGTAACCGAAGATCGGCTTGCGGCTGAAGGCGCAGATCAGCTCACTGATCACCCCGAACGCCGGGACGATCATGATGTACACGGCCGGGTGCGAGTAGAACCAGAAGAAGTGCTGGAACAGCACCGGGTCGCCGCCGAGGCTCGGGTCGAAGATGCCGAGGCCCACGAGGCGCTCGACGATGAGCATCAGCAAGGTGATGCCGATGACCGGCGTGGCCAGGACCTGGATCACCGCAGTCGCGTAGAGCGCCCACAGGAAGAGCGGCATCCGGAACCAGGTCATCCCTGGCGGGCGCAGCTTGTGGATCGTCACGATGAAGTTCAGACCCGTGAAGATCGAGCTGAAGCCCAGGATGAACGCGCCGAACACCGCCGGAATCACGGCCGTGGTCGTGGACGTGCTGTAGGGCACGTAGAAGGTCCAGCCCGTGTCCGCGGCGCTGATGACCATCGACGCCAACAGGAACAACGCCCCGAGCACCCACAGGTGGTAGCTCATGAGGTTGAGGCGTGGGAACGCCACGTCCTTCGCCCCGAGCTGCAGCGGTAGGATGATGTTCCCGAGGGCCGCTGGGATGCCGGGGATGATCACCAAGAAGACCATCACGGCGCCGTGCAGCGTGAACGCCTGGTTGAACTGATCGTGCGTGATCAGCGTCTTGCCGGGCGTGAGCAGCTCCGTGCGCACCACGAGGGCGAAGAACCCTCCGAGCGCGAAGGAGACGAGCACGCTCACCAGGTACATCAATCCGATGCGCTTGTGATCGAGCGTGAAGATCCACGACAGGATACCCTTGTCATGGGTCAGGTAATTGTCCTCGGGCTTCGAGGGAGCGACGACCAGATCCGCCGCGGTGGTGGGGGCAGCCATCGTGGAACTCCTACTTCAGGGTCTTGATGTACTCGATCAGAGCAGTGAGCTGGTAATCCTCCAGCTTGCCTTTGTAGGTCGGCATGGAGGGCGGAAAGCCTTGCCGAATCCGCGCCTGCGGCTCGAGGATGGCTTCACGGAGATAGTTCTCGTCCACGACGACGCTCGTGCCGTCGGTCATGGCGTGCGTGGCGCCGAAGATACCCTTCCAGGTCGGCCCCACCTGGACGCTGCCGTCCACGGAATGGCAGGCCGCACAGCCCTGCCGCCGGTAAAGCTGCTCGCCGAGCTCGGCGGGCGGCATCTGCTTCTCCAAGTCCTGCGCCTGCTCGAGGAACGCCTCGAAGCCGCCGGGTTCATGGACGATGACCCGGCTCAGCATGTCCGAGTGGGCCGTCCCGCAGTACTCCGCACAGAAGATGGGGTACGTGCCGGCCTCCGTGGCGTTGAACCACAGATCCGTGTAGCGCCCGGGCACCGCGTCCATCTTCACCCGGAATGCCGGGATGAAGAGGCTGTGCAGCACGTCCACGGCCTGGATGACGACGCGCACGTCGCGATCCTTCGGCACGTGCAGCTCCGTGTCCGTGTATCCGTTCGGGTAGGTGAAGAGCCAGCTCCACTTCTGCGCCTGGACGTGGACCTCCAGGGCCTCCTTCGGGACCGTGCGCAGGTTCACGTAGCCCTTGAAGCCCCACACGAAGATGGCGATGACGAGGAACAACGGAATCACCGACCACGTAATCTCGAGGGCGGTGTTGTGCTCCGACGTCTTGTCCGCCAGCTCGTTCTCTTCGCGACCGCGCGCTCGGTAGCGCACGGCGAAGAGGATCATCACGGCGAAGATCGCAAAAGAGACTGCGGTCGAGAGCCAGAAGATGAAATCGTAAAGCCAGTCCACCTCCCCTGCGACCGTGGACGCAGGGAAAGGCATCCAGTAGTCCGGCGACGCGGGACTCTGAGGCTGCGGCGGCTGGGCCGCGATGTTCGCAATCAACGAGGAGCTCATGTGCAGTTCTCGACTAGCTAAGCCTGCGATCCTTGCTTCTTCCGGCGCTCGGAACGCCACAGAATCGTGAGAAATCCACCGAGGGCCACGGCGCCTGACCCTCCACCCACGCGCATGATGTTCATGGCGACAGGGGCGTACCGTCCTTCCGACGCGTCGTAGTGGAAACAGTAGAGGATCAGCCTGTCCATCGCCGATCCGACCTTCCCCTCCGACGCCTCGATGAGGCTCAAGCGCAACGTCTTGGGGTGGTACTCCAGACCGTAGAGGTAGCGCGCGATCATGCCGTCCGGCGTCGTCACGACGAAGGCGGCGGGGTGCACGTACTCCTCGCGCTTTTCGTTGTAGCCGTAGCTGAATCCGATCGCGTCAGCCACGGCACGGATGTTGTTCTCCGAGCCCGTCAGCATCGTCCAGGCCAGCGGATCCGCCGTCGGGCGGCCGTACTGAGCCAGGTAGCGCTGCTTCGTGCCATGGGCGCGCCGGGGCGTCTCCTCGGGGTCGAGCGACACCGTCACGACGCGATAGTCCTCGCCCAAGGAGAGATCGACCCGCTTCAACCCCTCGACCAATGCGTTCAGCTGGAGGCTGCACAGCATCGGGCAATCCGAGTAGTTGAGGGTGACGATGACCGGCTTGTCCCCACGGAAGAAGTCGCCGAACAGCACCTGGCGACCGTCGTCCGCGGTGAACCCCAGGGTGGCCGGGACCATCGTCTCGAGCCGCTCCACGACGTCGATGCCCTCGAGGCGCTTCGGCGCCGGCTCCTTTCGCGACTTGATCTCGCTGGGATCGACTGGAGCAGCGGACGCAACTCCGCCTCCGACGATCGCCGCGCCGATCACGAGCGAAATGAGCGTACGAGCAAGCCGAGTCATGGAGCTGAGTGGTCCGAACCCTCCGCTGGCGTCTGAGACCCCTGGCCGGGGTTCTGCTTCGCAGGTTCAGTGCCGGTCGCCTTCGGCGGCGCCGGAGTGCCCGCGGGCGTCGTCCCTTGCGAGGGCGCCGCCCCTGTCGGGGGCTTCGTTTGCCCGGAGTCTCCCTCATTCAGAGGACTTTCGCCAGGTGTGCCGGGCTTCCCTGGAGTCACGGGGGCCTTCGGCGCCCCTCCAGGCGGTGCACCCACGCCATCGTCCCCCGGATCGCGCTTCTCGTCCGGTCCGTCCGTCTGGCCCTCGCCCTCGGCCGCATCCCCCTCGGGGGCGTCCGCCGCCGGCTCCTCGACCTTCTTCCCACCGACGGTGGTATGACCGCTCCGGATGTCCCGCAGCGTCAGCTCCATCGCTCGATCGATCGGGATGGACACCAGCCCCTTCTCCCGATCCATCCACGCGGGCGCGCTCTTGAGGAGCGTCTCCTGCTCCGCGCGCAGCGAGCGGAACGAATGCGTGATGGGCTCGTTGCGGACCAGGTCGAGCTCCGCCTCTTCCGAGCGCACGAGGGCCGTGATGCCGAGAGCCGCCGCGAGGGTCGCCAGCGCCGTCAGCGCGAACATCGTGGCCAACGCGCCACTATTGACCTGATCGGGTTGTGTCGCCACTTGAGCCTCCTCAGACGTTCTCGAAGGCCAAGGACCGCTGCAGGCGGGGATCCTTGGTCGGCAGGAGATTCACGGACCGCGCCTTCCACACCACGAAGGCGACGATCAAGCCACCCACGCCCACCCAGGCGGCGAAGTCCGCCGCGTGGAACACGGGCTCCTTGTGCAGGTTCGGAGCGACCAGCCAGTACATGTCATACCAATGGATGACCAGGAGGTAGACGGCTCCGAGCGCCAAGGTCGTCTTGTTCCGCTTGATCTGGCGGGACATGAGCCCGAAGAAGGGCACCGGGAAGTGCAGGATGGCGAGGGCGAGCGTCGCCGGCCACCAAGCCCCCTCGAGGCGCATGTGATACCAGTGCGTCTCCTCGGGGATGTTCGCATACCAGATCAGCATGAACTGGGAGAACGCGATGTAGGTCCAGAAGGCCGTGAACGCGAACATCATCTTCCCGAGGTCGTGGTAGTGCTCCACCGTGACGCTGCGCACGAGGTGTCCCTTGCGCTGCAGCCAGATGAGCGCGAGCACCATCGCCGAGTGGACGGCGAGCACACAGCCCGAGAAGTAGTAGACGCCGAAGATCGTGCTGAACCAGATCGCGTCGAGCGACATCAAGAAGTCGACGGCGCAGAACGTCAGCGTCAGCGCGAAGCCGATCATCGTCAGCGGGCTCGCCCGTCCCATGCGGGCCGTGAGGCTCGTGTCACCGGACTTGTCCTGGGCGACCGACGCCTTCAGGAAGTAGCGGGCCATCAGCGCCCAGAACCCGAAGTAGATGACGCAGCGCACGGCGAAGAAGGAGACGTTCAGGTAGCCCGCCTTGCCCTCGAGCACGTGCTCCGACGCCATGTACTCGTGGCTCACCCACCGATACAGGCTGTCGTTCCCGAGCAGCATCGGGACCACGACCGGGAGCGACAGGAGCGCCATCAGCACGAGCGAGTGCGCCAACAGCTCTCCGACCCGACGCACCGCCACGCTCCAGCGCGCGCCCACCAGGTGCTGCAACGTCACCCACCACAGGGCGCCGGCGCCGATGCTCAGGCCCCACATGAAGGCCGTCAGGTACGAGTGCTGAAACTGCTGGTGCGTCAGCCCGCCGCCGAGGACGACCGCGAGCACGATGCCGACGACCCCGATCCCCGCGGCGATCCTGAAGAGCCCGTTCGCCTCATCGCCGAGACGAATGCTGTCGTCGACGTAGTCACCCGCGTGACCGGAGTCCGCGACCATGTCCTTCTTGTGCTTTGGTTGAGCCATTCGACTACTCACCGACTCACTTGAGTCCAGAACGTTCGGCTTCCGAGAGATCGCCGAGGCCCGAGGCCCGGCTGCGCTGCAGCGCGCGGACGTACATCACGATCGCCCAACGATCGTCGGGTTCGATCTGAGGGCCGTAGGCGGGCATGTTGCGGACGCCGTTCGTGATCGAGTTGAAGAGCTCGCCCACGGGCTGCAGCCGCAGATACTCCTGGTGCAGGTTGCTCGGAGGCACCCAGCCCTGACCGAGTGTCTCGGCCCGCTTGTGGACCATGCCGTCGCCTTCGCCCGCGAACCCATGGCAGGGCGCGCAGAAGACGTTGTACTTGTCGCGACCGACCCGCAGGGTCTCCTCCGTCACCTGCACGCCAGCCGGGTACGTTGTGGCCCAGGCGTCGCCGACGCGGCCGCGGTACATGTGGTCGTCGTCGCGGAGCGCACCCGTCGCCACCGTCCCCGCCACGGGCTTCCGCATCGCGCGGTTGTCGTCGAACAACGGGTTCGCGCGCTGGGCCTTGAACTTGGGCTGGAAGTCCATGTCCCAGATCGCGTGGATCCGGGGCTTCTCGCTGTGCCGCGCCCGCGCCGCGGTGAAGGCCGCGAAGGGCACGAGGCTCGCCGCACCCGCCACGATGAGGGTGTAGATCAGCGCGCGTGGAATCTTGTCGGAGGTGACCCGGTCCTCGAGCACCTCGTCCAACAGGAGGGGCTCCGTGCTCTCGAGGAGCCGACGGGTGTCGACCTCGTCGAACTTCCCATCCCGCGCCTCGATCAAGAGGAAGAACCGATCGTCCGTCACCCGGGCGAAGCGCTCCTTGAGATCCAAGGGGTGCGCGGGCAGCGGCAGGTTGTTGAAGATCAGCATGCCGCCCAGCGCCGCGAAGGCGCTGTACAGGATGGTCATCTCGAACGCGATCGGCACGTTCGCCGGCCAGCTCCAGAAGGGCTTGCCGCTGACGAGCCACTTGTAGTCCCACGCGTTCGTCAGGAACTGCAGGAGCACGCCGTTGGCGAGGCCGATGAGCGCCGCCACGAAGACCAGCCACGGGAGCCGAGTCATCCGGATACCCATCGCACGCTCGATGCCGTGGATGGGGAATGGCGTGAACGTATCCCAGTGGGCGTAGCCGGCGTCGCGAACCTTCTTGGCGGCGCGCACCAGCGCCGTCGGGTTGTCGTACTCGGCCAGAAGGCCATGGAGGGGGGCCGGGCCCGCCTCTGCCTGGATTGCCTGCGTATCACTCATGGCGACTGGATCTCACAAGCTCAGTGGTCGTGGGCGTGCCCTTCGGGGATGAAGGCCTTCATCTCCGCCATGGCCACCATCGGGATGTACCGACAGAACAGGAGGAACAGCGTGAAGAACAGGCCGAACGACCCGGCCAGCGTCGCGTAGTCCACCACCGACGGGACGAAGTAACCCCAGTTGGCGGGCAGGAAGTCGCGCGCCAGCGAGGTGCAGATGATGACGAAGCGCTCGAACCACATGCCGACGTTGACCAGCACGCCCACAAAGAAGATGACCCACACGTTGGTGCGCATCTTCTTGGACCAGAACACCTGGGGCGCGAGGACGTTGCAGAAGATCATCGTCCAGTACGCCCAGCCGTAGTTACCGAACGCGCGGTTCACGAACGCGAACTGCTCGTAGATCGCGCCGGAGTACCAGGCGATGAACATCTCCATGCCGTACGCGTAGCCAACGAGCATACCCGTCGCGAGGATGATTTTGCTCATCAGCTCGAGGTGCCGCATCGTGATGATGCGCTTCAGCCCGAAGAACTGGCGCGAGGGCACCGCGAGCACCACCACCATCGCGAAGCCGCCGAAGATGGCGCCTGCGACGAAGTAGGGCGGGAAGATCGTCGTGTGCCAGCCGGGGAGCTGCGACGTCGCGAAGTCGAACGACACCACCGAGTGCACGGAGAGCACGAGCGGGGTCGCCAGAGCCGCGAGGAGCAGGTACGCCCGCTCGTAGCGGTGCCACTGCCGCGACGAGCCGCGCCAGCCCATGGCGAGGAGGCCGTACACGAGCCGACGCACGGTCGTCTTCGAGCGATCCCGGAAGGTTGCGAAGTCCGGAATCATCCCCATGTACCAGAAGAGGATCGACACCGTCGCGTAGGTCCCGACGGCGAAGATGTCCCACTCGAGGGGGCTCCGGAACTGCGGCCACATCCCCATCTGGTTCGGGATGGGCGTCATCCAGTAGGGCAGCCAGGGGCGGCCGATGTGCACACCGGGGAAGATCGCGGCGCAGATGACCGCGAAGATCGTCATCGCCTCGGCGAAGCGGTTGATCGCCGTGCGCCAGTTCTGCCGCAGCAGGAAGAGGATCGCGCTGATGAGCGTCCCCGCGTGGCCGATACCGACCCAGAAGACGAAGTTCACGATCGGGAAGCCCCACGCCACCGGGTGGATGTGGCCCCAGGCACCGATGCCCTCCCACACCACGAAGCCGAGGCTGGCCCCGAACATCGCCAGGAGCATCAGCGAGAACCCCATGGCGATGTACCAAGCCCGCGGAGGCTTGGGCGCCTCCATGATCCGGGAGACGTTGTCGGTGATCTGGGCGAACGCGTTGTCGCCCTTCAGGGCACCCTGGTAGGGGTTAATGTCGCTCGCTATGGCCATCTTCGGTCGCTAGCTCCGGATGCGGGTTGCTGATGCGCGCGAGGTACTGCACACGTGTGCGATTGTTGAGCTCCTGCAGGAGCTCGTAGGCACGCGGCTCGCCATGGGCCTTCGCCACACGGCTCTTCTTGTCGTTCAGGTCACCGAACACGTACGCGCCCGTGGGACAGGCCTGCTCGCAGGCGGTCTTGATCTCGCCGTCCTCGACGGGGCGCCGGGCGTTCTTCGCCTTGATCTTCACGTTCTGGATGCGCTGCACGCAGAACGTGCACTTCTCCATCACACCGCGGCCACGCACCGTGACGTCGGGGTTGAACGCCATCGAGCGCAGCTTCGCGCGCGGATCGTCCGTGCCCGTGTACGGCGTCGTCCCGTACACATCGAGGTTGTAGTTGCGGTAATTGAAGCGCCGAACCTTGTAGGGGCAGTTGTTGGAGCAGTACCGCGTGCCAATGCAGCGGTTGTACACCATGTCGTTGAGCCCCTCGCTCGAGTGGAGCGTCGCGCCGACGGGGCACACCTGCTCGCAGGGCGCGTTCTCGCACTGCATGCAGAGCACCGGCATCTGGCGCGCGTCCGCCTGCTCACGGTCGCCCTTGAAGTAGCGCTCGACCCGCAGCCAGTTCATCTCGCGACCGCGAGCCACCTCGTGCTTGCCGACGACGGGCGTGTTGTTCTCCGCCGCGCAGGCGATCACGCACGCGTTGCAGCCGGTGCACTTGTTGAGGTCGATCGCCATGCCCCACTTGTGGCCGTCGTAGCTGACGGGGTCGTGCCACAGGTTGAGGCGCGGCGGATGGTGGACCTTGTGCTTGATGACCTCGGGGTGAGCCTGATAGTCGCTGAGGGTCGTCTCACGCAGGAGCTGCGGCAGACGCTCGTCACGCCCCCGGGCGCCGATGTCGTCGATGGCGTACAGATCCTGGGTGTTCGCCAGGACGTCGGGGCGACGATTCAGAGGCGTCACCGTGGCCCCGACCGCGATGGCCCCCGCCTTGGCGGTGAACAGCGCGTAGGTGTCGGTACCGACCACCTCGACGTCTTCGTCCACGAGCCCGCCCACTCGACCCGCCACCTTGCGGCCGTAGCCCAGGTTCACGGTGAGGGTCCCCGGAGCCTGGCCGGGCGTGAAGGCCACCGGCAGCTCGACGCTCCGCCCCTCGAGCGTCAGCGTGGCGAGGAAGCCATCGCGGAGGCCCAGGCGTTCGGCGGTGATCGGGGCGATCATCAGGGCGTTGCCCCAGGAGATCTTCGTGAGCGGGTGGCTCATCTCCTGCAGCCAGCCGTTGTTCGCGAAGCGGCCGTCGTGCACCGCGGGGTCCAGCTCCAGCACCAACTCGAGCTTGTCGATCCCATCCGCGGAGCCGAGGGCGGCCTCCGTCAGCGTCATCGAGGCGATGGGACGCAGCACTGGCTCCACCGCGAGGGCGGCCGAGCCGAGGGTGCCGTCGTGGACGGCCCTGCGCCACACCTTGTCGTCGCTGGCGTCGTGGGTCGCGCGGACGAGGTCCTGCCCCGACGTGCGCGGAAGCCCGAGCAGCCCGGCGATGAGCTCGATGGCGGAGCGTCCGCCGTGGAGCGGCGCGATCGTGGGCTGCGCGATGAGCACGGTGCCGTCGAAGGCTCGCGCGTCGCCCCAGGCCTCCAGGTAGTGGGCCTGCGGGACGTGCCAGGTGCAGAGCCGCGAGGTCTCGTCCTCGTACAGGCCGAGACGGATCGAGTTCTTCACCTTCCCGAGGGCGGCCGCGAAGGGCACGTCGACGGGCGCGTTGTAGACGGGGTTGCCGCCCAGAATGAGCAGCGTCTCCACGCGACCGGCCTCGATTTCCGCCACCAGGGCGGCGAGGTCCGCCGCGCCGCCGGAGATGCGATCCGCCTCTTCGACGTAGCGGATCGTCTTGCCGACGTTTCCGAGCAGCGTGTTCAAGCGATGCACGACCGCGTGCACCTCGGCCGGTTGCCGGCTGCCCACGGTGATGAGGCTGCTGCCCCGGTGGGCGAGCAGATCCTTCACGATGACGTCGAGGACCTTCTTGACCCCCGCGTCCTCGAGGAACTTGGCGTCAGGGCGGGGCTGCGCCGCCCCGAGGGCCGCGGGCGGGCGAGCCTGCGCGCTCAGCTCCGCGTCCAGGTAGGCCACCACCGCCGCGATCTGGGAAGCGCGCAGCGCGACGCGGTGATCCGCCATCGAACCGATCTCGGTGATGCTGCTCTCGACCGCGTAGATCCGGCTCATGGAGCCGCTGGGGTCGCGCCGGCTGGCGATGGCCCGCGAGTACGCGAGACCGCCGTCCGTCGACGGACACAGCAGGTCGGCGTCGAGGCTGACCAGGACGTCCGCGCGCTCGGGCGCGAGCACCGCGCGCAGGCGCTGACCGAAAGCGAGCTCGATGCCCTGCTCCGCGCTCGCGGAGTGGGACGGCTCGTAGGCGACCCAGGTCGCCTGGGGCATTGCCTGGAGGAAGCGGCTCCTGAGGGACGCGAGCGTCGGCGACGAGCTCGCCTCGCTCAACACCGCCACGCCGCGGCCGCCCGCGGCGCGGGCCTGCGCGATCAGCTCACCGGCGGCGCGGTCGAAGTCCGCCCAGGAGGACGGGGTCCGCTGGCCTGCCCGGCGCACCACCTGCTGGCTCCGATCGGGATCGTACAGGCCGAGGATGCTGCCCTGGTGATAGGTGTTCGTCGCGCCGAGGCTCGAGGCGCTGTTCGGGTTGCCCTCGATCTTGATGGGGCGGCCGTCGAAGGACTTCGCCCACAGCCCCGTCGCCACACCGGCGATGTCCATCGCGGTCGCGTAGAAGACCGGCTCCCCGGGCACGAAGCCCTCGGGGCGCTCGGAGAAGGGCAGCAGCTTGTCTTCCTTCCAGCGGCAGCCGGCGAGCGCGAAGGACGCGCCCATCAGCTGCATGAAGCGCCGCCGCCCCTTGGAGCTGAGCGGCATTTCTTCGAGGGGGGTCTTGAACTCCCGCGCCACGAACTCCCGGAACTCCGGGTCGTTGTCGAGCTCTGCCAGGCTACGCCAGTGGCTCGGAGCGGCCGAGGTGTCGGCGGCCGCAGACGCGGGCATGTCGGCGGCGTCACACGGCGTCTTCAACTCGCCGGATGAGACCGTGCTGGGATCCTGCAGGGACTTGGGCTTCATCGATGACATGTGGAGCAGTCCGTCGGGGGATGGATGTTGTTCTGCTCGCGAAGCTGGGCCCCGTAGGCGATCGGATCGCCAGGGGGGGTCCAATTCATGTTGGTGACTTCGGACGGCGGCCGGAGGTGGGGCTCGGGGTTGCGGTGGCAATCCAGGCACCACTCCATGCTCAGCGTTTCCTGCTGATAGACGACCTCCATCCGGTCGACGCGACCATGGCACGAGACGCAACCCACACCGCGCGTCACGTGAGCGCTGTGGTTGAAGTACGCGTAGTCCGGCAGATCGTGGACCTTCACCCACTGCACCGGCTGCCCCGTCGCTGCGCTCTCACGAACCGGCAACAACTTCGGGCTCGTGGGATGCACGAGCGTGTGGCAGTTCATGCAGGTCTGCGTGGGCGGGATCGCTGCGAACGCGGCCTGATCCACGGTGGTGTGGCAGTACCGACAGTCGATCCCGAGCTCGCCGACGTGGAGCTCGTGGCTGTAGGGGACGGGCTGCTTCGGCTGGTACCCCACGTCAGTGGTCTTGGGCGAGAAGCCGTACCAAACGAAGGCCGTCAGATAGATCGGCGCGCCGCCCAGCGCCGCGCCTGCGATCAGCCGGGTCTTGTTTGCCCAGCGGGGGAAGACGAACAGCTTCATCGTTGATGAACCGGGGTGGGGGGACACACCGCGCGAGCGCGCCCGAGTAGCCCAACTTCGGTGAAGGCCGACGACGGCCCGCCACGACCCGAAATCGGCAGCCTTGCGCGGGGGTCGCTCAAGTGCGGGCGCGTTATGGGGTGAAAGGGAGGAAATGTAAATGAAAACTCCCCCGAAACGGCCAACCATCCGGCAAGACTGGAAATCTCGACGGTTTCCCTCCTCGAGCTCTCTCCGAGGTGGCTCACACCTCGACCAGGCGCCTCCGCCCGTACCCGAGTTCTCGGCCACCCCTGACACCTCCGCGCCGGCTCACACCGAGCCCCCCGCGCGCCGCCCCCCTACCGGGCACCGCTCGCCCGTCCCCCACCGCGCCGTCCCCCACCGCGCCGTCGCCCATCGCGCCGTCCCCCACCGCGCCGTCGCCATCGCGCCGTCGCCGCGTCGCGCCCGCCGCTCCCACGGGTCACTCCGTGACCGGGGCCCTCCTCGCTGGCTCATCGTTCGCGACGCGCCCCCTCCCCTGCCCTCCGTCGCGCGACGCACACAAACCGCAAACGGGCCGCACCCCCGAAGGGGCGCGGCCCGCGCTGTCGTCCTCGGCGTGACGGTCCGGCTCTCGACCTGCCTCCGCCTCGCCGAAACGGCTCAGAAATCCCGCATTTGCTTGCGGATTTTTCCGATGGCCTGCTCCTGGAGCTGGCGGATGCGCTCCCGGGACAGGTTGTACTTGTCTCCGATCTCCTTGAGCGTCAGCTCCTCCTCGTTGTCGAGGCCGAAGCGCCACCGGATGATGCTCGACTCGATGGGAGTGAGGGTGCCGAGCAGGCGCCTCACCTCGTCCGCCCAGCGATCGCTGGCCAGCTGATCGTGAGGCGAGAGCCCGTTGTCCTCGACGAGAAAGTCGATGAAGCGACGCCCGTCCTCGTCACCGACGGGCCGATCCAGCGAGAACGGCGTGTCAGCGTAGAGGTCCTTGACTTTCTCGAGCTTCTCCTGCGGGACCCCGGTCTCCTGCTCGAGCTCATCCGGCGTCGGCTCGCGTCCCGTGCGCGCGATGATTGTCTGCGTCGCCCGAGACACACGGTTGTAGGTGTCGAGCATGTGCACCGGGATGCGCACGGCCCGCCCCTTGTCCGCCAGGGCGCGGCTGATCGCGTGCCGAATCCACCACGACGCGTAGGTCGAGAAACGATACCCGCGGGTGTGATCGAAGCGCTCCACCGCCTTCATCAGGCCGATGTTGCCCTCCTGGATCAGATCGATGAGCGGGAGGCGTCCCCGGTTGTAACGGCGCGCGATGCTGACCACGAGGCGCAGGTTCGACTTGACGAACTTGTTCTTCGCGGCGCGCTGCTCCGCGTCGGTGCGCTTCACCTCGCGCACGTAACGACGGTACGCGTCCGTCTCCGGGAGCACAGGGCGCTCCGGCTCGCCCGGCTCCGGCTCACGGGTGAGAGAGCAGGCCTCATTGAAGGCGCCGATCATCCAGACCCGATCCGAGTCCGGCAAACGGATCGCCCGGGCCAGCTCCTCGCTGAGCTCGTGCCAGGTGCGGAGCTGATCCGCGTGGAGCTTGGAGCGCTGCTTTCGATACAGCTCCAGCAGCCCGCGCATGCGCTCGAGGATCCCCCCGACGTCGGGGCGGTCCTCCTCCGAGATCTCGTTCACCTGCGCCTCCAGGCGGTCGAGCAGGTGCTCCGCCGCTGGGAGGTACGACAGCAATGTCGCCCAGTGGCTCACTTCGGTGCGCTCCACGGCCTGTGCCGCGATGAGCTCCTCATCGGGGCCCATCACCTGGTGGGTGGCCATGTCCCGGAAGTAGCGGGACAGCATCGAGTCCGCTGCCGACTCCTCTTCCCTCCGTGACGAAGGCGTCGCCTCCGACAAGGGGGCGGCGTCTGCGACCGCGCTCCCGCCGAGCCGCGAAGCGGGCACACTCTCTCCGGGCAGCTTCGAGGATCGCTTGCTCGGAACGGTGTCGCGCACGGTTCGAGCCGCGGCGGTGGATTTCCGGACGGGCTGGCGCTTCTGAGTCATGGGAGTTCGTTCGGGCTAGGGGTCGAGGTCGCGCTGGCCAGGTGGCAACACGCCCCCGACCGGACATGAAGAAGAGGTTCGGTGGTGCTGTGCAAATTCAGTGGGGTAACTGCGCTGGGCTCTGATTCATTCCTGGGGAATGCAATTTCCATTCCTCTTGAATTGCTTCGGGTTAGCTCGGGGAGGCCGTCGTCACGCCTTGCATTCCTGCAATTCGTGCTAAAACAGTGGAGCCTCGGGGCCCGCCCCTGGGGCTTGACCCCGTTGTCGGTCCGTTCGGGCCGTGTTTCCCTCCAGGAGAGCCTTTCGAGCTTCAGGTCCCCTGATCCCGATGAGACGCGAACCATGTACGGCCACGGCGACCGGGCGACCGGACGCTGGTCCCCCGGTGGGATTGCCCCCGGGGTTGCCGACGGGATCGGTTGTCCCCGGAGGTGCGCAAATTTTGCGAGGCTCCACTTCATTGGATCACGGGAACGCCCTTCGAGGATCTCGATCGCCGCGGTAACCTCCCCTGAGACGATCCAGAGTCCGCGACCGATCTCGCGCGTCGCGATTCGAGTCACCGATTCCGGTTGCTCCGAGAGCGAGCTACCTCTGGAAAGAACGGCACCAAAGGTCCGAGCTTGCGCGGAGAGTCCGCGTCAAACCGAAGGTACGCGCGGAAGAAACTCCGGCGCTCCTTCTATCGTGGGGCCGGGTTGAGAATCGTCAAGTCCCCGAGGGGCTCGGAGTGTGGCAAAATGCCACACATGGGCCGACCCTGTCGCAAAGCGTCCCGCTCCGGGTGGACGAAGGTGGCCCCCACCCGCCCGGGCCCCGAGCTTTGTCAGAACTGCGCGAGAAACCGCGGATCGTTCTCGAACAGCACGCGAATGTCGGGGATTCCGTACCGGAGCATGGCGACCCGCTCCACCCCGAGGCCGAACGCGAAGCCCGTGTAGCGCTCCGGATCGATCCCGCAGTGCTCGAACACGCGCGGGTGGATCATGCCGCAGCCGAGGACCTCGAGCCAGCCCGTCGCCTTGCACACTCGGCAGGTCTCCCGGGTCCCGTCCTCTTCGGAGCAGAAGACGCAGCCCACGTCCACCTCGGCGCCGGGCTCGACGAACGGGAAGTAGCTCGGACGGAAGCGCACGGGGGTATCATCGCCGTACAGACGCTGCGCGAAGGCCGTCAGCACCCCCTTGAGCTCGGCGAAGCTCACCCGCTCGTCCACCAAGAACCCCTCCACCTGGTGGAACATCGGGGAATGAGTGACGTCGTCGTCCCGGCGGTACACCGCACCGCCGCTCACCACCGCCATGGGCGGCCGGTGACTCGTCATTTCCCGCACCTGGACGCTGCTCGTGTGGGTCCGGAGCAGGGTGCGGAAGTTCGAGTGGCTCCCCTCCACCCCGACCCAGAAGGTGTCCTGCATGTCGGTCGCAGGGTGATCCGGGGGGAACGCGAGCTTGGTGAAGTTGTTCGATTCGAGCTCGACCTCGGGGCCCCAGCCCACCTGGAAGCCCAGGGACTGGAAGATATCGAGGATCTCGTCCCGCACCTGGCTCACCGGGTGACGGTGGCCGCGCGGGAGCGGCATTCGCCCCGGGAGCGTCAAATCGAAAGGCGGCGCCTCGAGCTCCGCTCGACGCTCGCGCTGCCGGATGACCTCCAGCTGCGCCTCGAAGGCGCTCTCCAGAGCGGCCTGCGCGGCGTTCACCTTCTCGCCGACCGCGCGTCGCTGATCGGGCGGCACCTGCCCCATGCCCCGAAGGAGGGCGGTGAGCTCACCTTTCTTGCCCAGCACCTCTGCGCGCGCGTTGCGCAAGGTCGCCTCGTCCTCGGCTTGCCGGAAGCGAGCGGTGTACCGCTCGCTCAGCTCGGCAAGACCGGAGACGATGTTCTGAGAGACGGAGGCGTCGGTCACGGCGAGGCGCCGCTCACTCCGCCGCGGCCGGCTCCGCCGCAGCCTGCTTGGCCAGTTCCGTCAGCTTCTTGAAGGCGTCCATGTCGTGGACGGCCATGTCGGCCAGCACCTTGCGGTCCAGGTCGACGCCCGCGAGGCGCAGCTGGCCCATCAGGCGGGAGTAGGTGGTGCCGTTCTCACGAGCAGCGGCGTTGATCCGCTGAATCCAGAGCGCGCGGAAATCTCGCTTGCGCAGCTTGCGCCCGACGTAGGCATACTGCCAGCTCTTCCACAGGACGCGGATGGCCTGGCGGATGCGGTTCTTGCGACCGCCCCAGAAGCCCTTGGTTTGCTTGAGCACCCTTTTGTGGCGACGCCGGGCAAAGGGACCCCTTTTCACGCGTGACATGGGTCGTTCTCCTGATCCCTACTCGCTCACCCGTAGGGGAGCAGAATCTTCACTCGCTTTTCCATCTCGGGCGCGACCATGTCGTTGTCGCGCAGCCGCCGACGTTGCTTGCGGCTCTTCCCCATGAAGCAGTGCTGGCCGCCCATCTTCGGGCGGCGCACCCTCCCCTTACCGGTGATCTTGAAGCGCTTTGCAGCAGCGCGGTTCGTCTTCATTTTGGGCATGGGACGTTCTCCAGCGGGGCGCCGTGGGGGCGGGACTTATGACGGAAGGGAGCGGCCACGTCAAGTGGTTTGCCCGCGCCAGCGCCGTCACCCCGTGGACCGCGCCGATCCGGCTGGTTCCGGGGCGGCGTCGTGGGGCCTCGAAGACCCCTCCGGTGGGCCCTCGGAGGGCGCCGGGAGCTGCCGGCCGCGCCGCTCGTTTTGGGGGCTAGTTTATCTCTTGGCTGTGCTAAGGGCCGTGCCGTGCCGCGCCGCGAAGACATCGAAAAAATCCTGCTGATTGGCTCAGGGCCCATCGTCATCGGACAGGCCTGTGAGTTCGACTACTCCGGGACCCAGGGGGCGAAAGCCTTGCGGGACCTGGGCTACGACGTCGTGCTCGTCAACTCGAACCCGGCCACGATCATGACGGATCCGGAGCTCGTGCGACGGACCTACATCGAGCCCCTCGACGTTCCCCACCTCACCGCCATCATCGAGCGGGAGCGCCCGGACGCGCTCCTGCCCACGCTCGGGGGCCAGACGGCCCTCAACCTCGCCCTGGAGCTGCACGGCAGCGGGGTCCTGTCGAAGTACGGGGTCCAGCTCATCGGCGCCCAGGTCGACGCCATCCGCAAGGCCGAGGATCGGCTCCTGTTCAAGGAGGCCATGGCCCGCGTCGGCCTCGAGTCGCCGCGCTCCGGGTATGCGCGCTCCCTCGAGGACGCCCGCGAGATCGTGAAGGAGACGGGCTACCCCGTCATCCTGCGCCCGAGCTTCACCCTCGGTGGTCAGGGCGGCGCGATCGTCGAGACGCCCGCGGAGTTCGAACGCAAGGTGCTCTGGGCCCTCAGCCAGTCGCCGACCCACGAGGTGCTCGTGGAGGAGAGCATCCTCGGGTGGAAGGAGTACGAGCTCGAGGTCATCCGGGACAAGAACGACAACTTCATCGTCATCTGCTCGATCGAGAACATCGATCCGATGGGCGTGCACACGGGTGACTCCATCACCGTGGCGCCCGCGATGACGCTGACGGATCGCGAGTACCAGCGCCTCCGCGATCAGGCGCGCACCGTGATGCTCGAGATCGGAGTGGAGACCGGCGGATCGAACGTGCAGTTCGCCGTCGATCCGAAGACGGGCCGCGTCCTCGTCATCGAGATGAACCCGCGCGTGTCGCGCTCGAGCGCCCTCGCCTCCAAGGCGACCGGTTACCCGATCGCGAAGATCGCCGCGATGCTCGCCGTCGGTCTCACCCTCGACGAGCTCGAGAACGACATCACGAAGACGAGCGCCGCCTTCGAGCCGACCATCGACTACACCGTCGTGAAGGGGCCGCGGTTCGCCTTCGAGAAGTTTCCCGGCGCCGACGACACGCTGGGCACCCAGATGAAGAGCGTCGGCGAGGTGATGAGCATCGGCCGCACGTTCCCGGAGGCCCTGCAGAAGGCTGCGCGCTCCCTGGAGACGGGCAAGGCCGGCTTCGTCAGCCTGCGGGACCGCGTGGACTATCGCGTGCTCGCACAGCGCCAAGAGGATCTGCGCGACCTCGCCTTCGACGCCCCTCCCGCGACCAAGCCGCGCCCGACCCTGCCGCCGCCGAGCCCCGAGGAGCTGAAGGCCGCGCTGCGCCAGGTGATCAAGCGCCCGGTGGCGGACCGCCTGTTCTACGTGGGCGACGCCCTGCGCGCGGGGATCTCCCCGGAGGAAGTGCACGAGATCACCAAGATCGATCCGTGGTGGCTCTCGCAGATGATGCGCATCATCGAGCACGAGACGCGGCTGCGCCAGGCCTCCGAGCTCACCCGTGAGCTGCTCTGGGAGAGCAAGCGCCTCGGCTTCAGCGACGCGCAGATCGCCGAGCTGCGCGGTCAGACCCAGGACGACATCCTGGCGCTCCGCAAGCAAAAGGGGCTCAACGTGGTGTACGGCCGCGTGGACACCTGCGCCGCGGAGTTCCCCGCCTACACGCCCTACCTCTACTCGACCTACGAGACCCACACCGAGAGCGACGTCAGCGATCGCAAGAAGGTGATCATCCTCGGCGGCGGTCCGAACCGCATCGGGCAGGGCATCGAGTTCGACTACTGCTGCTGCCACGCGGTGTTCGCCCTGCGCGAGCTCGGGATCGAGACCATCATGGTCAACTGCAACCCCGAGACCGTCTCGACGGACTACGACACCGCCGACCGCCTCTACTTCGAGCCCCTCACCCTCGAGGACGTCCTCGCCATCTGCGAGGAAGAACAGCGGAAGGGCGAGGTGCTCGGCGTGATCGTGCAGTTCGGCGGGCAGACGCCCCTGAAGCTCGCGGTGCCCCTCGAGAAGCGCGGCATCAAGCTGCTCGGCACGCCGGCGGACGCCATCGATCGCGCCGAGGATCGCGAGCGCTTCGACGCGCTCTTGAGCAAGCTCGGCCTCGAGCGCCCCCTGGCCGGCATCGCCAAGGACCCCGCCGAAGCTCTCGCCGTCGCGCGGAACATCGGCTTCCCCGTGCTCGTGCGCCCGTCCTACGTGCTCGGCGGGCGCGCCATGATGATCTGCGCCAACGAGGACGAGCTGATCGACTACGTGGGCGTCGCCGTGGACGCGGCCCGCGACGAGGGCCTCGAGCCCACGCTGCTCATCGATCAGTACTTGAAGAACGCCACCGAGGTCGACGTCGACTGCATCTCCGACGGCCGCCGCGCGGTCATCGGCGGCGTCATGCAGCACGTGGAGGAGGCTGGCGTGCACTCCGGCGACTCGACGAGCGTGCTGCCTCCGCACACCTTGGATCCCGAGGTCATCGCCGAGATCGAGTCCCACACGCGGGCCTTGGCCGTCGAGCTCGGCGTCGTCGGCCTGATGAACGTGCAGTTCGCGATCAAGGATCGCCGCGTGTACGTGATCGAGGTGAACCCGCGCGCGTCCCGCACGGTGCCCTTCGTCTCGAAGGCCACGGGGCGGCCGCTGGCGAAGCTCGCCGCGCAGCTCATGGTCGGCAAGACCCTGGACGAGCTCGGCGTGTACGATCAGCCTCTGCCGACCCACGTCGCGGTCAAGGAGTCCGTGTTCCCCTTCAACAAGTTCCCTGGGGTGGACACGATCCTGGGACCGGAGATGCGCTCGACCGGCGAGGTCATGGGCGTCTCCCTCAGCGTCGCGCTGGCCTTCGGCAAGGCCATCTCCGCCGCGGGGGCGCGGCTCCCCAGCGCCGGGTGCGCCTTCATCAGCGTGCAGCCCGAGGACAAGCAGCTCGCCTGTCTGCTGGCCCGCCGGCTGCGCAACCTCGGCTTCTCGATCCTCGCCACCCACGGCACCGCGGAGGCGCTCGCTCGCGCGCACGTCCCCGCCGAGCGCGTGAACAAGGTCGCCGAGGGCTCACCGCACATCGTGGACGCGATCCGCGACGGGCGGGTGCAGCTCGTGATCAACACGACCCACGGCGCGAAGGCGATCCGGGACAGCTACTCGATCCGCCGCAACACCCTGCAGATGGGTATCCCCTACTTCACGACCGTGTCGGCCGCGGTCGCGGCGGTGGACGCCCTCGAGGCGAACGCCGTCTTGGCGGAAGGCCAGGTCTCCGGGGTGCGCAGCATCCAGGAGTGGCACGCGCGGATGCTCCAGTCCCAGTGAGGGGCACGGAGTGTTGGGTCGTCGCCGGACCACGCGGCGACGACCCCTCTGGCGCCGCCCGAGCGGCGCCAACGCATCCCCCTGCCCGCAGCGACGGCGCGCCTGGCGCGCCGTCGCGCTTCCATCAAGCGCCGTAGCGCCCGGTGACGCGCCGATACACCTCGGCGAAGGCGACGACGATCGCCGGCAGCACCACGAACAAGCCCACGTAGCACGCGCACAGGCCCGCGATGCTCAGGAGCCCGGAGACCAGGAAGAAGAGGAGGAGCGAGACCTTGTGTCCTTGCATCGCCTCCCAGCTCTCGCGCAGGCTCTCCATCACGCCGACGTCCGTGTCCGCGATGAGCGCGCCCACCAAGCCCCAGCCCAGGAGGAGGATGATGCCGGGGATGATCAACAGGAGCATGCCCAACAGGCCCCCGAGATAGACGAGCATCATCGCGCCGAGCATCGGCAGCATCCGGTCCCCGCCGCTGAAGAAGAGCCCGAAGTCGAACTCCTCGTCGCGGGCGGCGGCGAGCGCCACGCGCAGCTGCCCCACCCCCGCATAGGCGCCCACGATCATCGATCCCAGGAGGCTCACCACCTGGATCACCCAAAAGACCGGTGTGGTCTCGGACACGACGCCGGCGAGGGAGAGGACGAGGGGGAGCTGTCCGGGCAGCTGGGCCAGTAGATTGATGAGGAAGAAGCCTCCGATGAGCTCGAGGGGCCGCTTGCGGACGGCGGCGAACCCGACGTTCAACACCTCACTGATGGTCCAGGGCATCGGCGCTCCCCGGGGAGCGCCCGCCATCGCCGCTCCGGCGAGCCCAGGATCCTGCGTCGGGGGTGCGTAGGGGTTGTACCCTGTCATTCGTTCGATCGTTCAGGGGCGGAGCTCCTTGTCAAGGCTGGGTTCCCACTCGCATGATGGCGCTCGATGCTGGGTGTGCAGGGAGCTGGCGGCTCGTCGGGATCTCTCGATGAGCCTCCTCGAGAGCCCATCGACGGCCCGACGAGCGGCGCCGTCGACGAGCTCGGTGGCGGACCCCTCGACACGACCGTCGAGGTGGAGACCCCCGAGCACGTGCGCTTCCGCTACCAGATCGCGGGGCCCGCCCGGCGCGCCGCGGCCTATCTCGTCGACTTCCTGGTGCGGGGGCTCGTGGTGCTGGCCCTGGTCATCGTGATCGGGCTGGGCTCCTTCTCGGGGTTCTGGGACGTGAGCGGGTTCGAACTGGGAGCCGTGCTCGTCGTCTATTTCGCCGTCGAGTGGGGCTACTACGTAGTGAGTGAGCTCCTGATGAACGGGGCGAGCATCGGCAAGCGCGCCCTGCGGCTGCGCGTCGTGCAGGCGGACGGGCTGCCCATCACCTTCACGGACAGCTTCCTGCGCAACCTCGTGCGCGCCGCCGATCTGCTCCCGACCTTCTACGCCTTCGGTCTGATCTCGATGGTGCTCGACTCCCGGTTCCGGAGGCTCGGCGATCTGGTCGCGGGGACCATCGTCGTACACGAGCCCCCCACGACCTTGCGCGCCATGCGCAGGATGGGCGCTCCCGGCGCGGCCTCCGGCGAGCCGACGGGCGCCGTGCTCGAGGAAGCCCGGAGGCTCCCGCCGCGCGCCCCGATGAGCCGTGAGGAGCGACGCGCCCTCGCCCTGTTCGCGCGGCGGCGCCCCTTGTTGAGTCCCCAGCGGGCGGAGGAGCTCGCCGAGATCGTCGCGCCGGCCTTCGCCGAACGGCTCGGCGTACGCTACGGGAGCGCGGCGGCCTTCCTGGAGGCGCTGCATCGGCAGGTGAGCGCCCAAGGCACGACGGCGAGCCGATGACCCCGCTGACCTCTCCACCCGCGCCTTCGAGGCACGCCGCGGCCGTCCCGTTGCTCGACGCCGTCGAGCGGTTCCTGGAGCTCCGGCGGGGGAGCTGGGACGAACTCTCCGCGCTGCTGACCAAACAGTCCCACCTCCACAAGCTCGAGCCGGACCAGATCGCCCGGGTCGCGGCCCTCTATCGGGAGGTGTGCACGGACCGCATGCGAGCCGACTACCTGGGCTGTCCGCCGGAGGTGACGAGCTTCCTCGACCAGCTGGTAGCCCGAGCGCACAACGCCCTCTACTCGTCCCGCCGCTTCTCCCTACGACGCGCCTTCGAGTTTGCGGTGTTCGACTTTCCGCGCGCCCTCCGACGCAACCGCGGCCCGTTCCTCTGGGCGAACTTGCTGTTTTGGGGGCCCTTCGTCCTCGGCCTGGTGGGCTCGATCGGCTCGCAGCAGTTCGCGATGAACATCCTGCCCGCCCAGCTGCTCGAGTCCATGGCGGAGGCCTACTCGAAGGGGTTCGCGGAGGGACGGGACGGGGCGACGAACTCCGCCATGGCGGGCTTCTACGTCTACAACAACGTCGGCATCGCCTTCCGCTGCTTCGCCACGGGCATCCTCTTCGGCGTCGGGAGCGTGTTCTTCCTCCTCTACAACGGGCTGGTGACCGGGGCGGTGATGGGCCACGTGATCCGCACCGGCGGCGGTCCCAACATCCTCACCTTCGTCGCCGGGCACGCGCCGCTCGAGCTCACGGCCATCGTGATCTCGGGGGCCGCCGGGCTGCAGATGGGGCGCGCCCTCGTCGCCACCGGCGGGCTGACACGCCTCGGCTCCCTGTGGGTGGCCCGTCATGATCTCGCGGCGCAGGTCGTCGGCGCGGCGTGGATGCTCTTGGGCGCCGCCGCCATCGAGGGGTTCTGGTCGCCTTCGTCCGTGAGCCCGCCCATCAAGTGGGCCTTCGGGGGCGTGCTCACGTGCCTGGTCGTCCTGTACTTGGCGCTCGCGGGTCGACGGCGCGCTGTCACGCCCCACTCAGCCAAGCCGGGCGCTGCCGTGCCGGGCGCTGCCGTGCCGGGCGCTGCCGTACCGGGCGCTGCGCCGGGCCAGCCCTCCGTGCGTCCTCCGGAGGGACCATGAACCTGAGCTCCGCGGCCATCGTGCTCCGGGAACGCACGGCCCTCGAGGTGATCGACCTCAGCCTGCGGTTCGTGCGCTCGCTGGCGCCCCTCGCCTACCTGCGGCTCGGCGCCGTCGTCCTGCTCCCGATCTTCGCGGGCTGCCTGCTGCTCCGCTACGTCGCCGACGTCGGGTGGGCCTGGATCTGGTTGATCGCGTGGTGCGCCGCGACCGTCGCCCAGGGTCCCTTCACGCTCCTGGCCGGGCGTCTGCTGTTCGCCGACGAGGTCCGCGCCCGCTCGATCCTCGTCGACGCCCTGCGCCGCGCGTTCCCCTACGCCGTCCTGCTGACGCTGCGCGCGCTGCTGTTCCTGCTCTCGACCGTCATCGTCATCGGCCCGCTCCTGGTGTGGTCACAAACCGCTTACGTCCATGAGATCCTGTACCTGGAGAACGCGACCGTGAGGACGGCGCTCGGACGCAGCAGCCGCTTCGTGCGCGGGCGGAGCGGTTCGAGCATGGAAATGTTGCTGCTCTTGTTCTGCGGGATCTTCGTCTCCATCGTGCTCGCGGAGGTGCTCGGACTCATGCTCGTGCGCTACGTCCTCGAGATCGCCCTCCCCGTGGAGACGGTCGCGGACAACGGCGGTTCCCCCTTCGCGCTCGCCGGTTTGCTGTTCGCGGTGCCCTTCATCAGCGCGCAGCGCTTCTTGTTCTACGTCAACGAGCGCACGCTGCGGGACGGCTGGGACGTGCAGGTGCGCTTCCTCGGGCTGCGGGAGGAGCTGGGACGACGTGCTTAGGACGATCGACGCAGTCGGTGGGATCGTTCCGCGGCGGCCCCCTCTCTGGGGCGCGCTGATGGGGTGCGCGGGGGTGGTCGCCCTGGGGCTCGGCTTCGCTCCGGAGGCCGCCGCCGGACAGCCGACGATCACCGACGCTGCCCTCTGGGAGACGCTCACCGACCAAGAGGGCTGGGAGACCGCCGAGGAGCACGCTCCCTCCGAGGAGCACGCCCCCTCCGAGGAGCCGTTCGAGAGCGCGGAGGTCCGCTGGGCCGCCGATCCGGCGGTGGAGAGCGACCTGCGTGAGATCTTCGGGAACGCCAAGTTCCGCTACTGCAACGAGGAAGGCTACCGGCTCTGGTTTCACGAGAAGGACACCTACTGCCCGCACGCCGACGTCCTGGCGGAGCGTTGTCCGGGACTGGCCCGCGCCTGCCAGCTGCCCGCTTTTCGCCACGTCGAAGTGGAGGAGGTCGACCTCGACGGGAGCTGGTTGCCGGCGATGGGCGAGGTGGTGCGCTTCCTGTTCTGGCTCACCCTGGCGGTCGGGGTCGGTCTGTTGATCCGTGCGCTGGTGCGGAACCTCGCCGAAGAGGTCCAGCGACGTCGACGCGGAGCGGACGAGCCCGCTCCCGAGCTCATCGAGTGGACCCCGGAGACATCCCCGCCGCCGCGAGAGACGGACGCGGAGCGGCTGCTGTACCGCGCCCGAGAGCAGGCGGCGCGAGGGGACTTCGCCGCAGCGCTGGGGAGCGCCTACGCGGCCGCGCTGTGGACGCTGGACCAACGGGGCCTGATCGAGCTCCATCGCTCCCGCACCAATGGGGACTACGTGCGTCAGCTGGCGCCCCACCCGCAGGAGCGCGAGGAGCTGCGCCAGATCGTCCGGGACGTCGAGGCGGTGCAGTTCGGCCAGGCCTCCGCGGACCGCGCGCGCTTCGACCACCTCCTCGCCCACGTCACGGCGCTGGTGCAGCGCGCCTCCCTGTGGCTGGCGCTCGTGCTCCTCCCCCTCACGGGGATCGCCTGCGACGGCGTCTCCCAGCCGGATCCGCCTCTCGCCCATTACGGTCCGGACGGCCATGCGCTGCTCGAGACCCTGCTCCAGCGGCACTCGGACAGCGCGCAGCGGCGCGTGCGGCGCCTCGTGGGGGACCTCGAGGAGGTGGCGACCTTCGTGGCCCTCGGCCCGACGCTGCGGCAAGAAGAGTGGGACCTCCTGATGAGCTGGGTCGACCGCGGGGGCACCCTCGTCACTGCTGGCGTTCCTGCTCCCCTCCTCGAGTACATCCCCCATGACCTCGACCTCCTGAGGTGCGAGGCCCCCCTCGCGCTGCATCCGAGCCCGGAGGCCGAGGCGCCTGGGCAGAACGATGGGCACGCGCAATCCACCCAGGCGTCCGCTCCCCCCGCGCTGAGCGTCGTCCAGGCCGGCGCCTCCGCCTTTCGGGATTTTCCCAGCGGGACGACCCTCGTCTCCTGCGGAGCACACCCCTTCCTGGTGGAGCTCGAGCACGGAGCGGGGAGCGTCTACCTGCTCGCCGACGACACCTGGCTCCGCAACGCCAACCTCGGCGCGGCCGACAACGCCCAGATCCTCGTGCAGTTGGCGGCGGTGCCCTTCGGGCGCGTGGAGCTACTCGGGCCCTGGACGGGATCCGGCGCTCACCATCCCTTCGAGAGCATCCACAAGGCGGGCCTGACCCCGTGGGTCCTCCAGCTCGCCTTGCTCGGCCTCGCCTACGCCGTGGCGCGGGGCGTCCGCTTCGGCACACCTCGGCAACCGGAGCGCGACCGGCGTCGCTCCTTCACCGAGCACGCCGAAGCTCTGGGCAACCAGTACGCGCGCCGCCAGGCCTCGGGCCACGCCCTGGAGCAGTACGGGCGCTGGGCCCTCGAGCGCATCCGGGAGCGGGTACCCGTGCGGGAGCGCGATCTCCACGCGCTGGCCCACGCCGTCGCGCGCCGCACGGGCGGTGACCCCATGGCCATCCTCAGGATCTTGGTAGAAGCGCAGTCAGCGGGACAGATCCAAGGCAGCCCCGAAGAGCACTCCCGGACGATGGAGAGCCTGTCGCGCATTCTGCGCGACGTCGGCGGGGCATGAACGGGAAGTAGACGAGGTACCGGTGAACGTCGAAGAATTCAGTCGAGCCTTCCAGGAAACCGTGGACGAGGTGTCCCGCGTGTTGCTCGGGCAACGGGAGGTGATCGAGCACGTGCTCGTGGCGATGCTCTCGCGGGGGCACGTCTTGATCGAGGGGGTCCCCGGCCTGGGCAAGACCCTGCTCGTGCGCGCGCTGGGCCACGTGCTCGGTTGCACGTTCCGGCGCATCCAGTTCACCCCGGATCTGATGCCCAGTGACGTCACGGGGAACAACGTCTACAACACCAAGGCCGGCGAGTTCGAGTTCGTGCCCGGGCCCGTGTTCACCCAGCTGCTGCTCGCCGACGAGATCAACCGCGCCCCCGCCAAGACGCAAGCCGCCCTGCTCGAGGCGATGCAGGAGCGGAGCGTGACCATCGACGGCACCACCCGCCGGCTCCCCGAGCCGTTCCTGGTGCTCGCGACCCAGAACCCCATCGACTCCCAGGGCACCTACCCACTGCCGGAGGCGCAGCTCGATCGGTTCCTGCTCAAGGTCCACGTGGGGTACCCCACGCCGGACGTGGAACGTGGTATCCTGAAGAGTTACCTGGACGGCTTCGATCCGAGCGACCTCGCCGCGCTCCAGCTCCGCTGCATCCTGGACGTCGACCGCCTCCTCGCCATGCAGTCCGTGTTGCGGACGCTTACGGTGCATGACGAGCTCCTCGACTACATCACGCGCATCGTCACGCGCACCCGGGCGCACGCCTCCGTCTACGTCGGCGCCTCACCCCGCGCGTCGGTAGCGCTGCTGAACACGGCGCGAGCCGCCGCCGCCGCCGCCGGTCGCTCCTTCATCGTCCCCGACGACGTGAAGGCGTACGCGCACGGTGTCCTCCGCCACCGGCTCATCCTCCACCCGGACGCGGAGCTGGAGAACGTCTCCGCCGACGACGTCATCGAGGGGATCCTGCGGGAGACGCCCGTGCCCAAGTCGGCCGCCTGAGCGCCCCATGTTCCCCTCGCGCTTGCTGCTCGCGCTCCTGGCGCTCCCTGCCCTGCTAGCCATCGGCGTGGTCTTCGATCGGGCGCTGTTGAAGCCGGTCCTCGTCCTGGATGGCGCGCTGCTCCTCATCGCGCTCGCGGACGCCCTCTGGTCACGCAGACGCGCGGTGCAGATCAGCCGGCGCGCGCCGGACGTCTTCTCCCTCGGCGAGCCGAACCGAGTCACCCTCGAGCTGCGCTCCCAGGCGCCCACGCCGCTGCGCCTCGAGGTCAACGAGGATCTGTTCCCGGGCGCCACCTCCCCGGACCTGCCCACGTCCGTTGAGCTGCCCGCGCACGGGGTGGTCGAGGTGACGTACCGCGTCGTGCCGAAGCGACGCGGCGCCTTCGAGCTCGGGGATCATTTCGTCCGCTACCCGTCGAAGCTCCGCCTGTGGACGCGCCAGCTGCGACTGCCCGCCCGACGCCCCGTGCGCGTCTACCCGGATCTGGCGATGATCCGAACCTTCGAGCTCCTGGCGCGCACCAACCGGGAGTATGCGCTCGTCCGCGCCACCAAGCTGCGGGGCGGCGAGACGGAGTTCGCCCGGTTGCGCGACTACACCACGGACGACGACTACCGCAGCATCGACTGGAAGGCCTCCGCGCGCCGTCAGAAGCTCACGGCGCGCGAGTACCAGCTAGAGAGCGATCAGAACGTCTTCTTCATGCTGGACAGCGGCCGCCTGATGACCGCGGTGGTCGACGAGCTGTCCCAGTTCGATCACGCGCTGAACGCGACCTTGATGATGGCCCACGTCGCGAACCGCGGCGGCGACAAGGTCGGGCTGCTCACCTTCGACGAGCGGGTCCGCGGCTTCGTGCCGCCGGAGCGCGGCGCGGACGCGTCCCGGCGGCTCGTGCAGAGCTGCTATGCCGTCTACCCCCGGCTGGTCGAGTCGAACTTCGACGAGGCCTTCGCGCACGTCGCCCTCAAGCTCCGGCGCCGCTCCCTCTTGGTCCTCTTCACGCAGCTGATGGACGACAACTCCGCCCGGTCTCTGGCGCGGCAGGTGCGCACCCAGGCGAAACGTCACCTGCCCTTGGTGGTCCTGTTGAAGGACACGGATCTCGAGGCGATGGCGGAGGGGCAGCTCGACACAGCGCGGGAGCAGCGGCGCGGCGCGGCGCCGGGGCGTTCCCGCAGAGCAGCCGCGCGCACGGAGCAGCTGTATCAGCGCGGCGCGGCGGCGGAGCTCCTGCGCTGGAAGTCGGCCGTCGTCCGTGAGCTCACGGGCGCGGGCGCCCTGGTCCTCGAGGCGCCTGCTCGTCAGCTCACGGGCGCCCTGGTCAACCGGTACCTCGAGGTCAAGGCGCGGCAGCTCCTGTGACGTGAGCCCTCGGACGGGACGACGAGCAGAGCGACCAGCTGCCTGACGTTCCCGCGTCGGGACGTCTCCTCCCCATCCCCCTCCGGCGGCCGTTGCCGCTCGAACGGAGGGCAGAGCCTTGAAGCCGCTGAGACGACTCCCCTGGAAGAAGCTGGCCGTCGAGGTGAAGAACCAGGCCGCCCACGACAACCTGACCAACGGCGCGGCCGCCATCGGGTTCTATCTGATGCTCGCCCTGTTTCCGGGCCTCATCTTCCTGCTGAGCATCCTGCCCTACCTCCCGATCCCGCGCCTCGAGCAGGCGATCATGGATCTCCTCCATCAGGGCATGCCCGGGGAGGCGGCGGGGCTCCTCCAAGGGACGGTCCAGTCGCTGGTGCAGGAGCGCCAGGGTGGTCTCCTGTCCTTGGGGTTGCTCGGGACCCTCTGGGCGGCGTCGGCCGGGATGATGGCGATCATGCGGCAGCTGAACCAGACCTACAACGTCGAGGAGAGCCGCTCCTTCGTCCGCGCGCGCGGTACGGCGCTCGTCATGACGGTGCTGTTCGGGGTGCTCGTGATCGGAGCCATGACCCTCATCGTCGGCGGTGGGTTCCTCCAGCGCTGGCTCACGGAGCAGACGGGCCTCCAGCAGCCCGTCGTGATCCTCTTCGCAGTGCTGCGCTGGGGGATCGTCTTCCTGCTCCTCCTGCTCGCGTTCTCGATGTTCTACTACCTCGGGCCCGACGTGGATCAGGAGTTCCGCTGGATCAGCCCCGGCGCGGTCTTCGGCGTGCCCGTGCTCATCCTGTCCGCCCTCGGCTTCCGCTTCTACATCGAGAACTTCGGCAACTACGAGGCGACCTACGGCGGCCTCGGCGCGGTCATCATCCTGATGATGTGGCTCTTCGTGGCCGGCCTGGTGCTGTTGCTCGGCTCGGAGATCAACGTCGTGTTCGAGAACTTCGCCCGCGAGGACGAGTCCGGGCGCGTCCACCCCTCCCAGCGGGCGCGCCGCGCCATCTCCCATCGCTGACAGCCAATCGCCAGTCGCTGACAGCCAATCGCTGACAGGGCGCTGCCCCGGAGGGACGAGGGCGCCGTCAGCGCACCGGCCCGTCAGCGCACCGACACGGGCTTCAAGGCGCGCTGGGCTGAGCGTCTCGGGAGGTGCCCTCTTGCTGGCTGGGGCGCTCGGGGGCGCTCTGGGGCTGCGGCGCCGCCCAGAGCGCCTTGGCGATCTCGGTGACCACCCGATCGGAGCGCTTGCGCGCTTCTCCGGGCTCCGCGGGCACGCCGACCACGAGCAAGCTGAAGGCGATGGGAGCGCGCCCCGCCGGCCCCATCACGTAACCGCTCAGGGCGATCACGTTGCGCAGCGTCCCCGTCTTCGCGCGCACGACGCGCTGCCCGGCGAGGTCCCGGAACCGATTGCGCAGGGTGCCGTCCACGCCACCGATCGCCAGCTGGGCGACCATCTCGCTCGAGATCGCAGGCTCCCTGTAGGCCGCCGCGAGGGCCTCCGCGAGCACGCCCGCGGACACGCGATTCGCGTCGAAGAGCCCCGAACCGTTCGCGACGACGACGTCCTTCGTATCGATCTTCGCCCCCTCGAGCCAGCGCACGAGCGCCCGGGCGCCAGCCGCGGTCGTGGCCGGCGGAGTGGCCTTCCCGTCGGCGTTCGCGGCCGCGCCGACCACCTTGAGCAGCATCTCGGCGTAGAAATTGTCGCTCTCCTTGCCGACTGGATAGAGCAGCTGCGCCAGGGGCTTCGACGTGATGTAGGCGAGCTGCTCGCTGGAGGGGAGCTTGCCGAGGCGGACCTCGTCGCCGACCTCGATCCCGACGTCCTTCAGGACGTCCCGCAGGGCGTACCCGGGCACGAGCCGTGGATCCTCCAGACGGCGCGTGTAGCGGCGCCGACCGAGATCCGCGGCGATGCCCCCGCTCACCTCCGAACGCAGCCGCGTCGCGCCCGGCGCGTCGTCCGGGCGCAGCGACCACCCCACCGCGTCGCCGCTGCCCGGAGCTCGCGTCGCGATGGTGCCGTGGGAATCCACCGCCCCCGGCGGCTCGAACCAGAAGCTCGCGGCCGTCCCTGAAGCGTTCGGCAACACGTTGAGGGTCACCGTGTTCTGCTCGACGGCCACCGCGCTCACGGGAGCGCGGAACGCCGCCCACTCGTTCGGCTGCTGCTCGAAGGCGGGCGGCACGAACTGATCGTCGAAGTAGCTCTGATCGACGTACACCGCACCGACGCGCTTCAGCCCGCGCTCCCGCACGACCCGCGCCAGCCGCCAGAGATCCTGCGTGCTTAGGGATGGATCGCCGTTCCCCGACAGCACGATCACCTCGGCGACTCCGTTCTTCGGGTTGCCTCGGAGCTCCGTCTTGAAGCGGTAGGCGGGGCCGAGATAGTGCAGCGCCGCCGCGGCCGTCAGGATCTTCTGGTTCGACGCGGGGTTCAGGGGACGCGCGGCTTCGACTCCCGCCACGCGTCGCCCGTCGCGCACGTCGACGATGCTCGCGCCGAGGGTGCCCCCCTTCTTCTTCGTCCACTCGGCGAGGTCCACGAGGGCGCGACGAATGGCCTCCTCACGGAGCGGCGCGTCGACGCGGGGGTCCACCGTCGCCGTGGTGGCGGGCGTCGGATCGAGCGCCGCGCGCTCCGCGTCGGGCGGAGGGGCGTCGTGGCTCGTGTCCTCTCTCTCCTGCGACGCGTCGTCCGACTCCGCGGACTCGCCGGAGGCGTTCTGCTTGCCGTCGACGGCGCTCGCGTCGGAGGTCCGCTGCTGATTGCAAGCAGACGCCAGGAGGAGAGCGAGCAGCAGGTGGGAGGCCCGATTTGCCATGTCTACCGCCTGCCCGACCGAAGCGCGGAGCGCAAGACTTCCCGCGGTCGACCTCGGGGGGCTTGCTTGGACCTCGAAGTGCCACGAACATGGCCCCGCCGATGCGACTCCCCCGGATTTTCCGCCTCTTCGTCAGCCTCGCCGCCATCGGCGCGTGCGGGGCCGTGTGCCCGGAGGCGCGCGGGGAGGAACCCAGGCGAGTCACCCGCGTCGATCCCGACGCGTACCCTCCGCCCGCTGCCCGCGTTCCCCTGATCCTGACGGGCGCCGCCGTCACGGGCGCCTTCTACGGAGGCGCGGTGGGCGCGTCCTATCTCTGGCCAGACGCGCGGGGGGCAGAGCACCTCAGGATCCCCATCGTGGGCCCCTGGATGAAACTGTTTCAGACGGGTTGCTCGGACACCGCTCCGGACTGCAACCGTTTCTTGCTCGCGGTCGGCGCCGTGCTAGCGGGTCTCGACGGGCTGGGCCAAGCCGGCGGCGTCGGGCTCTTGCTCGAAGGGATCTTCCTGCAGACGCGACCTGCAGCGCCAGCACCTCCCCCCGGTGCGTGGGGACCGACGTTGCGCCTCGGCGCCGACGGTGGCGCTACGCCGGCGCCGCGCGCTTCGGGATCCGTCAGTTGGTATCCGGTTCCGATCGTCGGCGGCGCAGACGCCGTCGGCCTCGGAGTGGCCGGGGTTTTCTAAACGTTGTCCGATGCACAGAAATGTGCTGAAGAGAGGCCGCCCGAGCCGTCCTTGGACCGGCTGGGTGATAGGTGGTACTTGGGATGCATGCCGGAGGTCGCCAGGTGAGTCGTAGGACCAAATTCGTCCTGGTCACCGGCGGAGTCGTCTCTTCCATTGGGAAGGGCCTGACCTCCGCCTCGATTGGTGCGCTGATGGAAGCGCGGGGACTGAGCGTCACCCACATGAAGCTCGATCCCTACATCAACGTGGATCCGGGCACGATGTCCCCGTATCAGCACGGCGAGGTGTTCGTCACCGACGACGGCGCGGAGACGGACCTCGACCTGGGGCACTACGAGCGGTTCACCTCCTGCCGGTTGACGCGCAACGCGAACATCACCACGGGCAGGATTTACGAGACCGTCATCGGCAAGGAGCGCCGCGGGGAGTACCTGGGCGCGACCGTGCAGGTGATTCCGCACATCACCGACGAGATCAAGGCGAAGATCTACGAGGCAACCGACGACGTCGACATCGCCATCGTCGAGATCGGCGGGACGGTCGGGGACATCGAGTCGCTGCCCTTCCTCGAGGCGATCCGCCAGCTGAAGGTGGAGCGCGGCCCGGAGAACGCCATGAGCGTGCACGTGACCCTCGTGCCGCACATCGCCACGGCCGGCGAGATGAAGACCAAGCCGACCCAGCACTCCGTGCGGGAGATGCGGGAGATCGGGATCCAGCCGGATCTGCTGGTGTGTCGCTGTGACCGACACATCCCCCAGGGCCTCAAGGAGAAGATCGCGCTGTTCTCCAACGTCCGCGTGGACCGGGTGATCTCGGCGGTGGACGTGAGCTGCACTTACGAGCTGCCCATCGCCCTGCACGTCGAGGGCATCGACGCGCAGATTACCGATCAGCTCAACATCTGGTCGCGGCAGCCGGACCTCAGCCGTTGGGAAGACACGGTCGAGAAGTTCAAGAAGCCCGCCGCCGGCACCGTGCGCATCGGGGTCGTCGGCAAGTACGTGCACCTGAAGGACAGCTACAAGTCCCTCCACGAGGCGCTCGTCCACGGCGGCCTCGCCAACGACGTCGCGGTCCACCTCGAGTACATCGACTCGGAGAACCTCGAGCGCGGCGGCAACGGGTCCCGCTCCTTGACGGGCCTCGACGGGATCCTCGTCCCCGGTGGGTTCGGCGATCGCGGGGTCGAAGGAAAGATCGCGGCCATCCGCTTCGCGCGTGAGAACGGGGTGCCCTATTTCGGCATCTGCCTCGGCATGCAGCTGGCGGTCATCGAGTTCGCCCGCAGCGTGTGCGGCATCGAGAACGCCTCCTCCGCCGAGTTCGGGAAGCCCTCGGACGACCTGGTCATCGACCTGATGCCGGAGCAGCGCGGGATCGAGGACAAGGGCGGGACGATGCGCCTCGGCGCTTATCCCTGCGTCATCGAGAAGGGCAGCCGCGCCCATCAGATCTACGGAGAGACGGAGATCAGCGAGCGGCACCGGCATCGCTTCGAGGTCAACAACGACTACCGTGACGTGCTGACGCGGCGCGGCCTGGTGCTCAGCGGCACCAGCCCCGACAAGCGCCTCGTGGAGATCGTCGAGCTCCCGGATCACCCGCATTTCATCGGGTGCCAGTTCCATCCGGAGTTCAAGAGCCGCCCCCACGCCGCCCACCCGCTGTTCTCGGGCTTCGTCCAGGCGGCGCTGCAACGTCGGGATCGGATCGCGCGGGAAGTGCGCTCCGCCGACGAGCAGCACGCGCCTCAGGCGAACTAGGCCGAGATAGCTGCCTCGACGAGGAGACGGGCCGAGTGAGGTCGAAGCGGAGCGCTGAGAGGACGGTCGGGCACCTGAGTTGGACGGCCGTGGGGCTCGCCTGCTGCGCGATCGCGGGGTGCCGCCCGCCGAGCGGCGCCGTCGCGTCCGCCCTGCAAGACGACTTGAAGACCCTCCGCACCGACATCGTCGCGGAGCGCGATCAGGGCAAGATCGATCGCGAGCGAGCCCGCGAAATCGCGCAGGCGCTCCTCGAACGCGAGGTGACCTCCGCGCGCGGGAGCGAGGCCGTGCCACGCATCCGCGCGCTCCGCAGCTGCGCGCGCCCGCTCTACGACGTCCTGCGGGAGCGCGCCGAGGTCGACGACGAGATCGGAGGTGAGGCCGCGCTGATCCTGCTCGAGCACGACCAGCTCCGCGGCTCTGCCCTCGAGCGATATGTCGCCGCGGAAGACGGCGCCTGGCGCGCCGTGGCCGCGCGGGACACGGAGGCGACGCGGGCCCGCGGTCAACGCGCCGCTTTCCTGACGGATCCGGACGAGCGGGTGCGCCGCGCCGCGCTGCACGCTGCCGTCGCCGCGCCCGACGCGCGGGACACGGAGGCTCTCCTCGAAGTAGCGCGCCTCGACCCCGATCCCCTCGCCCGGAGCATCGCCATCCGCGCGCTCGGCCGCGTGGGGACGGAGCGCGTGGTGCTGGCGCTGAAGGACCGCTGGGATCGCGCCGACGAGCCCCTGCGGCTCGCCATCGTGGACGCCTGGAGCCAGCCGCGCTCCCTGGCGGCGGGCGGCAAGACCCAGCTCGTGCGCCTCGCGGAGGCCGAGCAAGGCCTGCCGGCACTCCAGGCGGCACATGTGCTGCTCCGCGAGGCGGACACGGCCGAGCTCGCGGCCCAGAAGCTCCTGGCGACGGCACGGGAGGGCTCGACCCTGGAGCGGCGTATGGCCGTGCGCCTGCTCCCCGTGCGTCACCCGGACGCTCGAGAGGTCCTGGAGGACGCCGCGGACGCCGCGGATCCGGACGTGCGCGTGCTCGCCAACGCCCGCTTGCTGCAGCTCGACGGCGACGACGCGGCGCGCTCCAGGTTGCGCGAGATGGCCCGGGGCAAGGGGTCCGCGGCGCTCCAGGCGCGCGCCGCCCTCGCCGCGCACGGCGATGACGCGGTCGTCCCGCTCCTCCAGGCGCAGCTCACGGACGCGCGCTCGTCGCACCGCAAGATGGCCGCCTTGAGCCTGCTCCGCCTCGAGCGCTTCGGGGACGCCGCCCCCGTCCTCGCCGACGAGAGCCCCTCCACGCGCACCGAGCTCGCCTGCCAGCTGGTCGCCGCAGACTGAGAGCGCACGACGGGCCCCGGCCCGAGCAGCCGCGGTGCCCCGACGACGGCCTCCCCACGAGCCGAAGGCCCCGGCAGGATCCGCCAGGACGGAAAGACACCACCTGCGGCCCGACGACGACGCCCAGCGCGGGCGCTTCGCTTCAGATCCGGATGTGCTGCCAGTCGCCGCCCGCGAACTTCACGACCATGACGATCATGAGCAGCAGGGCGTAGACGCAGGCGGCGCTCCAAATCCCCACCAACCCGAAGCCGAGGGTGATCCCGAGGACGAAGGCGAGGGGCACCAGACAGGTGAAGTGGAGGATCAGCTCCACCACCATGACGAAGAAGCTGTTCCCGGCTCCGAACAGGGCCTGGGTGAGGATCATCCCCACCGCGATGCAGGGGGTGCAGATGCCCATCATGCGCATGGGCACGAGGGCTGCCTGTTGCACGGCCGGGCTGTTCGACACGAAGGACAGGATCTGCTCGGGGAAGACCACGCCCTCCAGGAACCCGACCACGCCGAAGATGGCCAGCCCGAGGCGCACCGACACCCAGCCGAAGCGGGTCGCCTTGGCCCCATCCCCCTCCCCCAGGGATTGGCTCACCAAGGTCGCCGTCGAGGTGCCGAAGGCGAGGCACGCCGTGAACGTGAGCTTGAGGATGCCCACGATCACCGTCGTGGCGGCGCTGTTCACCGCCTCGTCTGCCACGCCTCCCGGCATCACGGCGCTCGTGTTGGCGTCGAGCTGGCTCACGATCTTGGAGAACAAGGCAAAGCCGCTCATCACCGCGAGCGTGGCCACGGCGCTCGGCACGGAGAGCTTCAAGATCTCCCGCACGAGCCCCGGCTCGAACTTCCCGAGGGAGAACGGGCGGAACTGAGCCCGGTACTTCTGCCGCCCCGCCCAGGCCAGCATGATGCCCAGCCCGATCCAGGTCGAGACGAAGCCCGCGAAGCCTGCCCCGGCGATGCCCATGCGCGGCGCGCCGAGCTTGCCGAAGATGAAGATCAGGCACAGCACCACGTTCAGCACGTTCATGATGACCGCGCTCACCAGGTGCACGTGCGTCTTGCCGATGCCGTCGAAGAACGCCTTGAAGGAGAAGGTGATCACCATCGAGGCGATGCCCAGGAGGCGCCAGTTCAGATAGGCGCGGGCCGCCTCCCTCACCTCCGGGACGTCGATGAGGGCGTTCAAGAGGTGCGGCAGCACCAGGTAGCCGAGCACCGTGAAGCCGATGCTCGAGAGCAGCGCGAAGACCCAGGAGTTCACGACCACGCCGCCGGAGCGCTCGTAGTTGCCCTCGGCGAAGCGACGAGCCGCCAGGGCCTGGGTCCCCACGGAAATGGCGCTCAAGGAGCCGCCGAAGGCCCACAGGATGATCAGCGACGGGAGGAGGGCAGCCTGGGCGTTCGAGGACTCCGGCTGGGGCAGCCAGGAGAAGAAGACGATGTCGATCTCATTGACGATGCTCTGGGTGAGCATCGCCAGCACGGTGGGCATCGCCAGGCGGAGGACGACCTGATACGGGTTGCCGACGGTGACGACGTTCTGGGCGGAGATGGGGGGCGCTGCCATGCTGCGTGGACAAGGGCCTGAGCGAGCCCAGCTCCATCGGGGAGCCCTCGCGGTTCCGGAGACTTAGAGGCGACGGGCCCCCTGGGCAAGTCATCGCGCCCGGATCGGGCGGCTGGCTGCGCGCGACCGCGCCCGCTCGCCCCCGCTCGCCCCCGCCGACGGGGAAGCGCACCGGTAGCCGCGAACCAATCTGCGCAGAGGACTCGACAAGCTTTCAGCACCCGCCTTCGAAGCGTCGCTTCGCAACGCCACGCGTCGTTTCCCAGGCAGGCGACGTCGCGCTTCTCAGAAGCAGCCCTTCCCAGCAGCAGCCCTTCCCAGCAGCAGCGCCGCTTCCCGACGCCGCCGTTTCCCAGCCCGGCCCTCGCGGCGCCGCGCGCCGCGCCAGGCGCGGTCTTCAGCGCTGAGCGACGCGATCGCGGCGGTACTCGTCCAGCAGGGCCTGCGCCTCGGCGTAGGAGGGGTGCTCGGCGAGCAGCTCTTCGAGGGTCTTGATCGCGTCGCCGCGCACCGTCGCCTTCTCCATCTTCGCGAGGTGCAGGCGCGCCTCCGCGGAGGGCTCCAGCTCGGCCCAGCTCCGCGCGGCGCGGAGGGCTTCGCCCCAGGCCTTCACCTGAATCGCCGAGAGGGACCAGCCCCGTTGGGCTCCCGCGTGCTGGGGGTGCTCGAGGGCGATCGCCTTGAGCACGTTGTACCCCTCGATCCGCTGCCCGCGGCGCACCCGCTCCAGCGCCGCGTCGATCCGCTCCGTCAGCTCGTCGTCCTGGCTCGCCCGCGCCCCCTCGAGCCGATCGTCGGCGTCCGCCGCGTCTTCAAGAGAGACAGCCTCGACGGCGGCCTCCGACGGGTCGGTGTCCGCGTCGGAGGGAACGTCCGCCGCCTGGGCCGTGAGGGACGGTGCCCGCTCCTCCAGCTGGCTCTCCGGAGGCGCCGGGAGCTCGAGTCGCGCGGGCGCCCTCGGAGCATCGGTGGCGTCCTGCGAGCGGTGCAGCTCGTCGACGGCGACGCTCCAAGGGGCTCCGTCGGGCGTCGGAAGGGTCTCCCCACCGCCGATGGCCATGAGGGCGGCGAACGCCGCCACGGCGCTCGCCGCGCCGACGCCCACGTACGCGAAGCGCCGGCGGCGCCGCCGCTCGGGCTCGTTCAGGGACGCGAACAACGCCTCCTTGAGCGCCGCCGCGCTCGAGAAACGACGCTGCGGCTCACGGGAGAGCGCCTGCACGATGATATGATCGAGGGATGGCGGGATCTCGCGCTCCGGTGCGCAGACCCGCGGCGGCGGCGGCGTCGCGGAGATCTTCGCCGTCAGCAGCGCCGGGACGTTCAGCGTCTCCCGGGGCCCGAGGAGGTGCGGGGGCAGCCCCGTGACCATCTCGTAGAGCACCGCGCCCAGGGCGTAGATGTCCGCCCGCTCGTCCGCGTCAGCGCCCGCGGCCTGTTCGGGGGCGAGGTACTCGGGGGTGCCGATCACCGCGGGCTGCGCTTCGCCCCCGGCGCGCGGCTCGGTGGCGAAGCGCGCCACGCCGAAATCGAGCAGCTTGACCGTGCCGCTCGCGGTGAGGAACAGGTTGGCCGGCGTGATGTCTCTGTGAATGACGCCAGCGCCGTGCGCTGCCTCCAGGGCGGCGCACGCCTGGATCGCGAGCTCCACGGCGCGACGCCACTCGAGGGGTCCCCGGCGGAGACGCGCCTCGAGGGACTCTCCTTCCAGCAGCTCCATCGCGTAATAGAAGCGGCCATCGGCGGCGATGCCGAAGTCGTGGAGGGTCACCAGGTTGTCGTGGGCGAGGCGCGCGATCGCGCGCGCCTCCGTGCGGAACCGCTGGCGTCGCTCCGCGCTCCCCGAGGCCGCGCGGGGCAACACCTTGAGCGCGACGGGGCGCCCGAGATCCACGTGGCACGCCTCGAACACCTCCCCCATGGCCCCGACCGCGAGGGGCTTCACGAGGCGGTAGCGCGTCCCGGGGAGGAGCCCCTCGGCGCTCTCGAGCTCGCTTTGCGGCGGGACGGGGGACGGCGCGGGCAGGCCGTGCTCCTTGGGCGTCAGCCGGCGCGCCTGGGCCGCACGACGGGCGAAATCGGCGCGTGACCGGGCGGGCTCGGCGGGATAGAGGCGCTGCATCGTGTGGGCGATGCGCCCCCGCACGCTCCGGTCTCCGTTGGCCAGGGAGGCGCCCCGCTTCAAGAGCAGCACCAGATCCGAGACCGCGGCGCGGGCGGAGGGATACCGATCCACGATCCGGGGCGCGGTCAAGCGGGCGATGATGTCGTCGAGCTCCGACGGCGCGCCCACCTCCGCCGCCAGGGCCGGCGGGCGCAGCTCGCCGCGGCCCACCGCGGCTTGATGCTCCACGGGGCTCCCCTGGAGGAAGCGCCGGCCCGCGGCCGTCTCCCAGAGCATTACGCCGAAGGCGTAGAGGTCCGCGGGGGCGCCACCCGGGGTCTGGTTGGCGACCTCCGGGGCGACGTATCCCGGCTTGGCGTAGACGACCCCCGACACCGTCCGGCAGCGGCGGTTCTCGCCGCGGGCGGTCCCGAAATCGATCAGCTTCAGATCGCCGGCGTACCCCACCATCACGTTCTGGGGGCTGAGGTCCCGATGGGCGATCTCCAGGGGACGCCCCGCCGCGTCCGTGCGCTCGTGCACGTGGGCCAGGGCGTCGCCGAGGGAGATCGCGATGGCCACGGCGTCCTCCCAGGCCAGGCGCACCCCCAGCTGAGCGCAGCGGGTGAGCACCTCTCCCAGGTGGCGTCCCTCGACGTACTCCACCACCGCGTAGGGGCAGTCGTCCTCGGTGGTCGACGCCTCGAGGATCTGAGCGACCCCCGGGTGCTGGAGCTGGGCCTGGATGCGGGTCTCGTCGAGGAAGCGCGCCCGGAACGACGCGTCGCTGGCGTGCTCCCGGCGGATGATCTTCACCACACACGCCCGCTCGGCGCCCTCGATGCCCCCCGTACTCGCCAGGTAGACCTCGCCCATCCCTCCCCGGGCCAGGCGCCGGAGCAGGGTCAGCCGTCCGAAGCGCCGGGGCAGCTGCTCCTCCGTCGTGTCCACGCTCCCCACCGGAGCGGGAGCTGGACCGCGGCTCGCACCGGGAGCCGGGGCGGGAGCGGGAGCCGACGCAGAGGGGGCGCCAAGACCTGTGGAGGGGGACGACATGGGGCCATGGTGCCAATGTAGGATAACGTAGGCAAGTAAAGAGAACGGCCGGACGACTTAGCGAAGTGGTCCCCCGCTGGAGGGTCCCCTGGAATGACCCAGCCTTTCAGCGGTTTCCCCGTTGTGCCGCCACCCTCCGCGGATATCCTTCCGGTCCAGAACTTCATGGGAGACTGGAGCCGGAGCCGAGGGATCTCGAGGATCCTCCAGGGGCGTCGCGTCCTGCGCGAGGCCCTGCTGCGGCTGATCTTCCTGACGGTCGTGCTGGCGGCGCCGTCGGTGGCCCTCGCCGATCCGGTGCCGATGTGCGGCGAGCTGGCGCAGTCCATCGAGGCCCCTCCTCCGATCTACCCCGGTCGGGAGGACGCCCTCGGGCAAGCCCACTGCGCGCGGCAAGGGAGCAAGACCTTCTGGGAGGAGCAAGCCTCCCTGCCTCCCCAGGCCGACGACACCCGCACCCTCGACGACAAGTCGGGCTATCTCTCTCATCAGGCGCTCCCCCGAGCGGGTCACGTCCGCGTGCCCGTGCCGCGCGCGGACGGCTCGGAGCCGCCTGCTGGCGTACGCCGTCCGCTCGATCGACCGCCACGGAGCGCTCTCGCCCCCTTGCGTTGATCGAGACCAGTGGTAGGCGCCGCACCGGTGCGGCGCTCCCCTGAAGCTGGCCGGCGCGCCTCGCCTCACCCGCTCGGCGCGCCGCGCCCCGGTGTCCATGGCTGGCTCCTCCCCCGGAGCCGGCGTTCCCTTCCTACCGCCCGTTCGCGGCGGTCCCCCGTCGCCTGCTTCGAGAGCTGGCGAGCCAACCCAACACGGAGAAATCCAGACAATGAACAAAGGAACCGCAATCGTCGGGTTCTTCATGTCCTTCCTCGCGGGCATGTTCCTCATGTGGGGCATCGATCGCTCGGGCGGAGGCGTGAACATCGCCGCCGAATCCCGAGCGGCCGTCGGCTCCCTCGACCACGGGTCTGCCGTCATTCCCGTCACCAAGGCCGACCCCCAGTGGGGCAACGCCGACGCCCCCGTCACGATCGTCGAGATCAGTGACTTCGAGTGTCCCTTCTGCGCCCGGGTGAACCCCACCCTGAAGCAGATCAAGGACACCTACGGCCCCGAGCAGGTGCGCATCGTCTGGAAGCACCAGCCGCTCCCGTTCCACAAGGCCGCACGCCCCGCCCACGAGGCCGCCGCCACCGTGCACGCCCTCGGAGGTGACTTCTGGAAGTTCCACGACGAGGCCTTCAAGAACCAGAAGACTCTGACGGAGGAGAACTTCAAGAAGTGGGCCGTCGAGGCCGGCGTGGACGCCGCCAAGTTCGAGGAGGCCTTCAAGGCGAAGAAGTACGCCTCCAAGGTCGACGAGGACATGGCGTTGGCTCGCAAGATCGGTGCGACCGGGACCCCCGCCTTCCGCATCAACGGCGTGACCCTGAGCGGCGCGCAGCCCTTCGCGAAGTTCAAGGAGATCATCGACCAGCAGCTCGCGGAGGCGAAGAAGCTCGTCGCCGCGGGGACCAAGCCGGCGGAGGTCTACCCGAAGCTGGTGGCGCAGAACGCCAAGGGCGGCGCCAAGGAGGAGGAGCCCGAGGTCGACACCACCGTCTGGAAGGTGCCCGTCTACGAGGACGACCCGGTCAAGGGTCCCAAGGACGCCCTCGTCACCATCGTGGAGTTCTCCGAGTTCCAGTGCCCCTTCTGCAAGCGCGTGGGGCCGACCCTCAAGCAGATCCAGGACACCTACGGCAACGACGTGCGCATCGTCTGGAAGGACAACCCCCTCGGGTTCCATCCCCGCGCGCAGCCTGCCGCGAACCTCGCGCACGCCGTCTACAAGGCGAAGGGTGACGAGGGCTTCTGGAAGGCCCACGACAAGCTCTTCGAGAGCCAGCCGAAGCTGGAAGACGCGGACCTGAAGGCCCTGTCCGCCGACCTCGGGGTGCCCTGGGCGACCCTCGAGAACGCGATCAAGACGAACAAGTACGGGGAGAAGTTCGAGCAGAGCCAGGATCTCGCCATGGATCTGCAGGCCCGCGGCACCCCGCACTTCTTCGTGAACGGCATTCGCCTCGCGGGCGCTCAGCCGTTCGAGAAGTTCAAGGAGGTCATCGACCAGCAGCTGGCCAAGGCCAAGGCGCTCGTCGCCAAGGGCACGCCCCGCGCGAAGGTCTACGACGAGATCATGAAGGAGGGCAAAGAGCCCCCGCCTCCGCCCACGAAGAAGGTGGCGGATCCCCTCCCGGACAGCCCCATCAAGGGCAACCCCGACGCCAAGGTGGTCGTGCAGATCTTCTCGGACTTCGAGTGCCCCTTCTGCTCGCGGGTGAACCCCACCATCGACGAGATCATCGAGAAGCACGGCAAGGACGTGAAGCTCGTGTGGCGTAACCTCGCGCTGCCGTTCCACAAGAACGCGCCCCTCGCGGCGGAAGCAGCCCACGAGGTCTACCTCCAGAAGGGCGACAAGGCGTTCTGGCAGTTCCACGACAAGCTGTTCGCCTCCCAGAAGGCGCCCGGCGGAATCGAGCGCCCGAACCTCGAGAAGTTCGCCCAGGAGATCGGGGTCGACATGGCCAAGTTCAAGAAGGCCCTCGACGACCGCACCCACAAGGCGCGCGTCGAGGCGGACGCCAAGGCCGCCAGCGACGCGGGGATCACCGGCACGCCGGGCTTCGTCGTGAACGGCTACTTCATCAGCGGCGCCCAGCCCTACGGGGCCTTCAAGAAGGTCATCAAGCGCGCCCAGGCCGAGCTGTAAGAGCACGGCCAACCGACGCCGGCCCAACGCACGGCGCACGGTGAGGAGGCCCGAGGGTGAATGCCCTCGGGCCTTTTCGTTTCGAGGAAAGCAAGCGCTCCCCAGGACATTCGCTATAACGCTCGCCATGCAGCCCCGGCACTCCGCCCCGCGAACGCGCCTCTCCCTCTCGATCCATGGCCGCCTCCTGCTGGCGGCCCTCGCGGCGGCGCTGCTCGCCCTGGCCTGCACCGGCTCCCGGCCTCCCGCGCCCCAGGACGCCAGCGCGCCCGCCGAAGAGGCGCCCCCGCGTCGGGCGGAGCTCGGTGAGCTTGCCCCGGGGGAACCGCCGACGCCCCTGCCGGTGGAGGCGGACGACGCGACGTGGGGACGAGCCGATGCCCCCGTGACCATCGTCGGGTTCATCGATCTCCAGTGCCCGTTCTGCGCGCGCGCCTTTCGGACCTTGCAGGATCTCCAGCAGGAGTACGGCCCCGAGCGCCTCCGCGTCGTGATCAAGCACCTCCCCCTCGACATGCACCCGGACGCGCTCCCCGCCGCCGTCGCCGCGCAGGCGGTGCGCAACCTCGCGGGCGACGCCGCCTTCTTCGGCTACGCCGCGCGGGTCATGGCCGATCCGCAGGGGATCGACGCCACCTCCCTCGCGGATCACGCGGAGGAGGTCGGGGTCGAGCGGGCGCTCTACAACGAGACCGTCGCCGACGAGGCGACGTTCCGCGCCGTGATCCACGATCTCGAGCTCGCGCAGCGCCTGGGCATCACGGGGACGCCCGCCTTCTACGTCAACGGCGTCAACGTCCAGGGCGCGCAGCCCATCGATCACTTCCGCGCGATCATCGACCAGGAAGCGCAGGCGATGGCGGCACGCCTCCAGGCGGGCAGCGACTGGAAGAACGCCTACGCGCAGCGCGTGACGGAGAACCTGCACACGAGCGCCGCCAACCAGCTGCTCGCCGAGGATCCGACCACCTACCGCGCGATGGTCGACGGCTCGCCCACACAAGGGAGCGCCGACGCCCTGGTGACCCTGGTGGAGTTCTCCGACTTCCAGTGTCCATTCTGCAAGCGCGCGCGCCCCACGATCGCCGCGCTGAAGAAGAAGTACGGGCGTGACCTGCGGGTGGTGTTCAAGCACCTGCCCCTCCCGTTCCACGCGGACGCGCGCCCCGCGGCGCTCCTGGCGGACGCCGTGTATCGACAGGTCGGCAACGAGGCATTTTGGACGGCCGTCGACCGCCTCTTCGCCGCTCCGGATCTCTCCGAAGAGAGCCTCATCGAGCTCGGGACGGAGCTCGGGCTCTCCCGCGCCCAGGCGGAGGCCGCGGTGCGCAGCAAGGAGTCCGATCGCCTGACGCGAGACGCGTCCCTGGCCGCGGATCTGGAGGCGAACGGGACCCCCCACTTCTTCGTCAACGGCCGGCGCATCAGCGGGGCGCAGCCCCTGAGCCACTTCGAGGTGTTCGTGGACGCGGCTCTCGCGGACGCCAAGCGACTGGTCGCGGCGGGGGTCGAGCGACCGACGGTGTACGAGCACCTGATGCGTGACGCGGCAACGCCGGGCGTGCCCCAGAAGGTGGACGTGAGCGCCTTGAACGCCCTCGCCGCCCAGCGGCCGAGCCGCGGCCCGAAGGACGCGCCCGTCACGATCCACGTCTTCAGCGACTTCGAGTGCCCCTTCTGCCGCCGCGCGGAGCCCACTCTGGCGAGCCTCGAGGAGCAGTACGGCGACCGGCTGCGGATCGTCTGGCACGACCTGCCGCTCCCCTTCCACAAGAACGCGCGCCCCGCGGCCCACGCGGCTCGCGAGGCCTTCGCCCAGGGCGGCAACCGCGCCTTCTGGAAGATGCACGCCGCCCTGTTCGCCCTCGAGGGCGAAGGCGTCTCCTTGGAGCGGGAGAGCCTCGACGAGCACGCGCGCCGGGCCGGGCTCGATCTCGCCCGCTTCCGCAAGGCCGTCGACGGGCAGCAGCACGAGGCAGCCATCGCCGCAGACGAGGCCGCCGCCGCCGCGCTCGGCCTCTCCGGGACCCCGTCGTTCGTGATCAACGGGTACATCGTCAGCGGCGCGCAGCCCCCGCAGGTCTTCGAGCGGGTGATCGAGCGGGCCCTCGCGGACGAGAAGAACGCGAAGGAGCCGGGCACGGACGCCAAGGGTCCGGCGGCGTCACGCGACTAGCTCTGTCCGTCGCTGCGCGCTGGTGTCTCAGCGCGTAGCGGCGTGGTCCGCGGGGGGGGCGATGGCCGCGAGGAGCCGACGGCGCACCGCGACTCGCCCGCCTCGCTGCGCGCTGGTGTCTCAGCGCGTAGCGGCGTGGTCCGCGGGGGGGGCGATGCGCTTCTGGATGGTCTCGATGGCGACGTCGAGCGCGGAGTCCCCGCGCAGGCACGGGTAACAGTCGGCCTGCTTCTGGGCCCCGCAGCCCGTCGTGCTCTGCAGAGGACGCAGCAGCTCGAGGGCGCGGCCGTCACCGACGTTCTTGGCGCGCTCGAGGAGCGCCCGGTAGGCGGCGCAACCCCGCGCCCTCCTCAGGTCGAGGGCGACGCTCAGCGCGGGGGACGCGCTGTCGGCGAAGGCGTCACCGACGACGATCTGCGACGCGCGCCGCCTGACCGCGTCGCGCACGCCAGGGGTGTGCGCCAGATCGTAGAGGATGTCCGCGCCGCGGGTGCCCATGGGTCCCTGCAGCAACCGGAACGCCGCCGCGCTGGACTCCGACGCCTGAGCCGCCCGGAACAGCACGCCGGCGATGCGCGGGTGATCGAACAGCTTCGGGTCCAGGGCGAGCGCCTTGCTCACGGCGTCGAGCGCGCCCTCGAAGTCCCCTCCCTTGGCGCGGTGGGAGGCGAGCGCGACGAACACGCGCCCCTCGGTGGGCTCGGCTTTGGCCAGCTCCTCGACGGCCGCGAGCCCCTGCTCCTCCGCCGCCGCCAGCCGCTCCTCGAGGACGTCGATCCCCGGCTCGGGAGCGCTCGCTGCACCCTGCTCCGCCCCGGA
>JAAZAA010000255.1 GCA_012514535.1 Myxococcales bacterium
CCGACGGGGACGAGAGCAAGGAGTGTCACGCTTCGAGCCCGGGATGAGCCCCTAAACCTTGGCGCGACGGTTGATCGTATTCATCGCCGCCGAGAGGCCCTCTCGGGCAAACATCTCGATGGCGTCCGCGGCGCTCTGGACGACCTCCGCGAGTTCGGCCTGCTCCGCTGGGGAGAAGCCTTGTAGCACATAGTCGGCGCCGCTACCGCGAAACTCTGGGGGCGGCCTGCCGATTCCGATCCGGACTCGGACGTAGTCGTTCGTCCCGAGGCGCAGGCTGATCGAGCGGAGGCCATTGTGCCCCGCGACCCCGCCGCCCGACTTCAACCGCACCTGCCCGAAGGGCAGATCGAGCTCGTCGTGGACGACCACGACGTTCTCCGGGGCGATCTTGTAGAAGGCGGCGGCGGGTTGCACGCTGTCGCCCGAGCGGTTCATGTACGTCTGGGGCTTGAGCAGGACGGCGCGATCCGCGTCGCCCTGTCCCCCCGGCACGTCCACCTGTGCGGTCTCGGCGTGGAACTTGGAACGCCACGGCGGACGACCCCATCGCTCCGCGATGAGGTCGAGCGCCATGAAGCCCACGTTGTGACGGGTGTCCCGATAGCGGTCGCCGGGATTCCCGAGACCGACCAGAAGAATCACTTCTTCTTCTTCTCGTCCTCGGCCCCCTCATCCTCGGCGCTCTTGGCGCGACGATCCGTGGCGATCGTGGCGAGCGTCTTCTTCGGAGGGAGGAGGATCTCCACGCCCTCGGGCAGCTTCAGATCCGCGGCGGAGACCTGCTGCTCGATCTGGAGCTCGGTCACGTCGTGGAGGATCTTGGTGGGGATCTTCGTGGGCACGCAGCGCACGGGCACCTCCAAGAACACCTGCTGGAGCTTGCCACCCATGACGACGCCCTGGGCCTTGCCCGTGAGCTCGAGCGGCACCTTGACCTCGACGGGATCGTTCAGGTCCACCTCGATGAAGTCCGCGTGCAGGAGGCGGCGCGTGACCGGGTGGTACTGATACTCACCGATCAACACGTTCAGCTTCTCCTTGCCGTCGACCTCGAGCTCGATCACCGAGTTGACGCCACGCTCGCTCTGGAGGACGTCGGCCACCTGCTCCGGAGAAACCGCGAGCGAGCGCGCCGCACGGCCCTTGCCGTAGGTCACGGCCGGGATCTGGCCAGAGGCGCGGAGGCGCCGCGCGGGACCCTTACCCTTGGTGGCACGGGCGGTGGCAGAAACTTTGCTGAGTTCCATTTCTCATTACTCCTGACGGTCGTACGGGTAGTTCCTTGGCCCGCGTCACACGAACAGCGAGCTGACCGAGTCGCTGTTGTGAATTCGTCGAATCGCCTCGGCGAGGAGCTTGGCAATCGACAGAAACCGGATCTTGTTGCACGCCGCCGCCTCTTCCGAGGGGCGGATCGAGTTCGTGACGACGACCTCGCTCAGAGGCGACTCCTGGATGCGCTGCACGGCGGGCCCGCTGAGCACGCCGTGGGTCGCGCAGGCCACGACGCTGCGGGCCCCGTTGTCCATGACGGCCCGCGCCGCGTTGCACAGCGTGCCCGCGGTGTCGATCAGGTCGTCCACGATGATGCAGTCGCGCCCCTTCACGTCGCCGATGAGATGCATCACCTCGCTGACGTTCGCCCGCTCGCGGCGCTTGTCGATGATCGCCAGAGAGGCGCCCAAGCGCTTCGAGTAGGCGCGCGTCCGCTCCACGCCGCCGGCGTCCGGCGAGATGAAGACCGCCTCGGCGTCGTACTTCTGCTTGAGGTAATCGTTCAAGAACACCGGCAGGGCGTACAGGTGATCGAAGGGGATGTTGAAGAAGCCCTGGATCTGCCCCGCGTGCAGGTCGACGCAGACGACGCGATCGACGCCCGACGCCACCAACAGATCCGCCACCAGCTTCGAGGTGATGGGCGTCCGCGGCGCCACCTTGCGGTCCTGCCGCGCGTAGCCGTAGTAGGGGATCACCGCGGTGATGGAGGCCGCCGAGGCGCGCCGCAGGGCGTCGCACATGATCAGCAGCTCCATCAGGTTGTCGTTCACGGGCGACGAGGTGGGCTGCACCACGTAGGCGTCGAGCCCGCGCACGTTCTCCCGGATCTCACAGAATGTCTCGCCGTCGCTGAAGCGGGACACCCGAGCCTCGCCCAGGGGGCTGTTCAGCTCCCGCGCGATATCGGCAGCGAGCTCGGGGTTCGCGTTTCCTGTGAACAGGCAGACTCTCTTGACGGCCACGGATTCGCTCCTGGATCGTGCGCAACCCCCGAGAAAACAGCGAGTTGCGCCATCGGGGCCGCGCGCGCGGGGCGCGACAACTAGCAGCCGCGTCCAGGCGTGTCAATCTGGCTCGGCGGCAGGGAGCGAGCCGGTCGTCCGGAGGTCGTCCAGAGCTCGTCCGGAGCCGCGGAGCAGGGCCGGTGAAAGGGAATGGCCGGCTCCCGGGAACGCAACGGGAGCATGGTTTCCCCTCGCTCAGCGATAGGGGTTTTGGCTCAGCCCGTCGAAGGGATCCTTCTTCTTCGGGGGCTCCGGCTTCGGCTCGGAGTCCTTCGGGGGCTGGGGCCGCGAAGGCGCCGGAGCGGTTCTCTTCGGGGGCGCGGTGCGTCGGGTCCCCGCGTCCGCTGGCGGCGTCGCCTCGCGCACGGCCGGCTCTGGTTCCTTGTTGGTCGGTTCGCCCTCCGAAGGCTTGGTCGACGGGGTGTCCGCCGATGACTCCCCCGAGGCAGCCGACTCGCCCGGATCTGCGGTCCGCACCGGCTCGTCGAGATCCACGAGCTGCGGATCGCCGCTCGGGGCGGGCTCCGCGGCCGAGACACCCGTGCTGGACGGGACCTGCGGATCCCACAGGCGCTTGTAGGCCAGGAACCCAGCCGCGCCGAGGACCACCAGGGCCACCAGCCCCACCCCGCGGAGCCAGGCGGGGATCCCCTCCCCAGTCCGCGTCGACCCCGATCCCGTCATCTCGTGGCTCGTCAGGGCCACGCTCGCCGACGACACGCTCGAGTTGGCGGACAGCCCCGTGGTGCGAGGCAGAGACTCGCTCTTGGCGATCCAGGCGCGGACCGCCTCCCGCTGTTGCTGGATCTCCTCGCCGAGCACCTCCTGCATGTAGGCCTGCATGTCCCGAGGAGCCGCGAGGCACCCCGCCGGGTAGGCCGCCGCCTCGAGGGCGTCCGCGAACTCGGCGCACGTCGCGAAGCGGCGGTCCGGCTCTCGCTCCAGGGCCCGCATGACCACGCGGCCGATGCCCTGGGGGAGATGGGGGGCCACCTGGAGCAACGACGGGATCGGCTCGTTCAGGACGCGCGACAGCGTCGCGGCCTCGTTCTCCGCCTTGAAGAGCCGCTTCTGGGCGAGGGCCTCCCACAGGACGATGCCGCACGCGAAGACATCCGCGCGTCGATCGAGATCCTCGATGCCCGCGGCTTGCTCCGGCGCCATGTAGGCGAGCTTTCCCTTGAGCTGACCGACCCGCGTGGCCGTCAAACGGCTCGCGGCGCGGGCGACGCCGAAGTCCGTGATGCGGGTGATGCCGTCCGAACCCACCAGGACGTTCTGGGGAGAGACGTCTCGATGGACGAGGCCGATGAGCTGGCCCGTCTCGTCCCGCAGCTCGTGGGCCGCGTGCAGGCCGTGCAACATGTCGAGTCCGGAGCGCACCGCGACCGGAGCGGGCAGCCGCGTCGAGCGGGCCGCCGCACGCGCCAACAAGCGGGCGAGCGTTTCCCCCTCGATGTACTCCATCACGAGGTAATAACCGTTGGGGCTCGCGCCCACCTCGAGGATCGGCACCACGTTCGGGTGATGAATCCCCGCGGCCAACCGCGCTTCGTCGAGGAACATCTCGACGAACTCCTTCTCTCCGGCCAGGTGGGGGTGGAGCCGCTTGATCGCGAAGAAGCGCTGGAACCCGCCCACCCCCGTGAGCCGCGCGAGGTACACCGTCGCCATGCCGCCCGACGCGATCTCGGCGATCAGCTCGTAGCGGTCGATGTGCTGGCGCCCTCCAGCGTCGATGTTCAGTAGCTTGGTCGCCACCTTGCGTTCTTTCGGCTCGTCTGCGTCGCTACCGGTCCGGATGTGTCTGTCAGAAGGTGCCCATGGCGCCGATCGTCGTCGTCTGGCCGACACCGAACCACGGCTTCACCCGCACGCCCGAATCAGCCACGGAGCCCCGGGATCCACCCCGGCGCGACTTCGCCGAATCCGCAGCGGTGTCCGAGCTCTCCCAATCCGTCAAGAACAGACCGGTGATGATCGTGAACACCCCCACCGCCGACGTCGCGGCGATTGCCACGTTCGCCTGCGTCTGGTGGCTCCGTCCCTCCTTGTAGGCGGGGCAGTCCGTGGGCGTTCCGGTGAAGTCTCGGCAGCTGTCGCGCACCGCTTCCCGGCCCGGCTCGTTGAGGGCGCGCAGGCCGAGGAACGTGCTCGCCGCTCCACCCGCCACCGTCACGCCGAGGCTCGTCCAGAAGACGACCGGTGACCAACCGCTGCGTTCGATGTTCACGCCCGAGTCGCTCGTGCCCAGCTCCCAATCCCCCGCGGAGGTGTCCGACGGTGCGTCCGGCACATAGAAATCCACCTCGCCCGAGCCCCCCGCGGTCGCCTCGATGATCTCGGAGCGGTTCCGATCCTGAGGCCAGCTGGCACGCAGGCGATGACGGCCCGGCTCCACGAAGATCACTCGCTCGTTGGCGCGGCGCCCATGTACGATCTTGTCGTTCAATACGAGCTCACACGGTTCGTCACAGAACACCTGCACTCGATACAGGACACCGGAGGCCTCCTCGAGCACCGACTCTGCCAACTCCTGAAGCTCTGCGTCCTCCGGGTGCCGCGCCACGGCGAGGGAGGCCAACGTCGCGGCCCGCGCCAGCTGCCCTGCTTCATGGCGCGAGGCGAGCGCGAACCGGAGGGCCAGCGCGCTCGGCGCGTATCCGTCCGCGGCCTCGAAGTGCTCCGCCGCCTCGACGTAGGCATCGGCTCGGAAGGCCTCACGACCGCGGTCGAACGCGTCGGCGGCTCGCTTGATGTGGCTTGCGCTGGGTGCGCTCCCATCGGCGAGCGCCGGGGGCGCGGCGGTCAGCACGAGCGCCAAGAGCACGGACTGAAAAGCAGATTTCATTGCAGTGGGTCGCTCGGAAGGGTCCTGGAAACCTGACGACAGGCTACAACGAGACTCGAACTAGCGCGAGGAGTGCGTCGCACTCCTCGTCGAACATCGGCGCGCGCCTTCTCTTCAGGAGGCCCTCCCGGAGACTCTCCAGCAGCGCCTCCTCCCCCTCCGAACGCGGGCTCCGAGCCATGGTCGACGGGCCTCCCGGTTCTGGCCTCTCGGTTCTGGTCTCTCGGTTCAGGAGAGTACCGAGAGGACCCATCGGGGTCCATGGAGGTCGATATTCCCCTCACACCTACAGAGGACGCCACGCCCCGCGTGGCCGCCCGTTCTCCGCTCGGCCCCAAATCGTGCGAGGCCCGCCCCCAGGGACGAGCCTCGCATTCCAGCCGTCGTTCGCCGCTCGGGCTCCGAGTCGACGCGTCCAGCTTCCAGTCTGCTTCCAGTCAGCTCACGCCATTTCCACCATCAGGCGATCGGGATCCGCCAACAAGGCAATGACCGACTGGGCAAAAGCCGCACCGACGTGCCCGTCGATGATACGATGATCGAAGGAGAGGCTCGGCGTCATCACGTGGCCGATGCGGATCTCGTCGTCGATCACCACGGGCTTCTTCTTCATTTCAGGAATGAAGAGAATTCCGACCTCGGGGTAATTCACGACGGGCGTCGCGAACAGGCCGCCGATCTTGCCCAGAGACGTGATGGTGAAGGTCGCCCCTCCCACGTCCTCCTGGCGGGTCTTCCCTGCGCGGGCCTCGGTGGCCAACCGCTCGATCTCGCGCGCGATTTCGATGATGCTGAGGCGATCGGCGCCTCGGAGCACGGGGACGATCAGGCCCGCGTCCGTCGCCGCGGCGATGCCGATGTCGTAGGTGCCCTTGCGGACGATCTCCATCTTGGTGTCGTCCGTCCAGGCGTTGAGCTCCGGGTGCTTCTTCAGGGCCGCCACGACCGCCTTCACGATGAAGGGCAGGAAGGTGAGCTTGACGCCTGCCTCGGCCGCGTAGGGCTTGCACCGGTTGCGCAGCTCGATGAGCTTGGTGCACTCCACCTCGTCCGCGTAGGTAAAGTGGGCCACGGTGCGCTTGGACAGCGCCATCTTCTCGAAGATGCGCTTGCGCAGGCCGCGGATGGGCTCCCGACGATCTTCCGCTGCGGGGACCGGGGGCGAGATGGGGAGCGGCGCCGGCTCCGGCGCACGGGCCGCCGCGCTCGACGCCGACGACGTCGCTCCGCCAGCGAAGGCCTCCACGTCCTCCCGGGTCACTCGTCCACCCGCGCCGCTGGGCGGCACCTGCCTCAGATCGACCCCGAGCTCCCGAGCCAGCTTGCGCGTGGCCGGCGCGGCGAGGGGCTTGTCGTTGTGGTACCCCCCGGCGCTCTGCGGAGCGGGCCGCGACTCTTCCCGCGGGAACCCGGGCAGCTCGTCCTTGATGTCACCCACCGCCGTGGCCGCGGACTCCTGGCGCTCCTCTTTCTTCTCGGGAGCGGCCGCCGGGGCGCTCTGTCCGCTGCTCTGTCCGTCGAGCTCGAACACCACCAGGGTCTCCCCCACGGGCACCACGTCTCCGACCGCCGCGCGCAGCTCCGCGATCTTCCCGGCTTTCGGAGCGCCGATCGTCACCGTGGCCTTGTCGGTCATGACCTCGACCATGTCCTGGTCCTCGGCCACCTGATCGCCCACGGCGACCAACCAGCTCACGATTTCGCCCTCGGTCACACCTTCGCCGATATCCGGCAGCTTGAACTCGAACGTCGCCATCTTGCGGACTTTCTCTTTCGGATCGCAGGGTGGCTCGCGGACTAGCGGGCCCCCGGGGTGGAATGGACTCGCCCTCGAGGCGCGCGGCCCCCCGCCTTGGGGTCCTCGCAGCTCACTCGTGGGTGGAGCTGTTTCGCCAAAAATCGCGCTCGGATCAACTCCCCTTCAGGCCCGCGCGACCTGAAGCACCGCCGGCAAGATCCGATGCGACAGCGGCATGTACTCCGTCTCGAGCGTGTAGGGGAACGGCGTGTCGAAGCCCGTCACCCGCACGGGCGGCGCCTGCAGGTGGTAGAACGCCTTCTCACAGACGAGGCTCACGAGCTCGGCCCCGTACCCCCCCGTGCGCGGGGCCTCGTGGACGATGACCAGGCGCCCCGTCTTCTCCACGCTGCGGAGGATCGTGTCGATGTCGACGGGCCAGAGGGTCCTGAGGTCGATGACCTCACAGTGCACCCCTTGCTGCTGCGCCTTGGCGGAGGCGTCCAGGGCCTCGTAGAGCATGGCCCCGTAGGCGAGGACCGTGACGTCGTCCCCTGCCCGCACCACCGCGGCGCTCGAGAGCGGGACCGTGTACTCCCCCTCGGGCACCTCACCCTTCGCCGCCCGGTAGACCCGCTTCGGCTCGAAGAACAGGACCGGATCCGGATCGGCGATGGCGGACAGCAACAGGCCCTTGGCGTCGTAAGCGTTCGACGGGATCACCACCTTCAGCCCGGGGACGCAGACGAAGTGCGCCTCGGGGTGCTGAGAGTGATAGTGCCCGCCCCGGATCCCTCCGCCGACGGGGGTGCGGATCACCATGCTGACCGGGTACTCGCCCCCGGACCGATACCGGTACTTGGCGAGCTCGTTCACGATCTGGTCGTACGCCGGCCAGATGAAGTCCGCGAACTGGATCTCCGGGATGGGGACGAGGCCGTACATGGCCATCCCCACGGCCGCGCCGATGATACCGCCCTCGCTCAGGGGCGTATCGATCACGCGCGCGTCGCCGAACTCGTCGAACAGACCCGCGGTCACGCGGAACACGCCGCCGACCTTCCCGACGTCTTCACCCAGCAGGACGACGCGCTTGTCCCGACGCATCGCAACCCGCAACGCGTCGTTGATCGCCTGGACCATGTTCATCTGGGGCATGGATTTCGAGGGGGCTCCTTGAGGGGAAATCTTCGACTCAGTGAGACTTGGGGGCACGTGGGCCCTGGATGAGCTGCTCGCGCTGTTCGACCAGGTGCCAGGGGGGGCTCTCGTACACGTCCTCGAACATCGACTCCAGGGGCGGCGGAGGTGTCTGCTCCGCCACCGCCACCGCCTGCTTGAACCGGGCGTCGACGTCCGCGATGCAGGCGGCCTCACGCTCGTCGTCCCAGGCGCCGAGCCGCGTGAGGTGGTGCCGCACCCGCTCGATGGGATCCCGCGCCGCCCAGGGCTCGAGCTGCTCGTCGCCTCGGTAGCGCAAGGGGTCGTCGCTCGTCGAGTGCCCACCCATGCGATAGGTGAGCGCTTCGATCAACGTCGGGCCCTCGCCCCGAGCCGCCCTCTCCACGGCCTGCCGCGTCGCCGCGATCACCGCGAAGAGATCGTTCCCGTCGACCCGCACCCCCACGACCCCGTAGGCGTCCGCCTTCTGCGCGAACGTGGCGCTCGCCGTCTGGCGCTCGGTCGGCACGCTGATGGCCCAACCGTTGTTGCGGCAGAAGAAGACGGTCGGGACCTTGAAGACGCCCGCGAAGTTCATGCCGCTATGGAACTCCGGCGAGCTGGTGGCCCCGTCGCCGAAGTACGTCAGCGTCGCGATGTCCTTACCGTCGATCTTCGCCGCCCACGCGAAGCCCACCGCCTGGGTGATCTGCGTTCCCACGGGCGAGCTGATCGAACCCCAACGCTTTTCACGACAGGTGTAGTGGTCCGGCATCTGCCGACCCTTCACTGTGTCGTTGGCGTTTCCGAACATGTTGTCCAGAAACTTCTGCAGCGACAGTCCACGCATCAGCGCGGAACCGAACTCCCGGTAACAAGGGAAGATCCAGTCCGTGTCGCGCATCGCGTACGTGGAGCCGAGGATGGCCGCCTCCTCGCCGAGGGAGCCGACGTGGAACCCGATGCGCCCTTGCCGCTGCAGCGCGGTGAGGCGTTGATCCAAGGTCCTCGTGAGCACGAGGCCTCGGTAGATCTCCACGACCTCCTCGGTCGTGAGCCCTGGATCGTGCTCTGGGTCGAGGGTCCCGTCGTCCCTGAGAACGCGGAACACCTCCAGGGGCTCCTGCACACCCGCTGCGCCTTGGTGAGAACTCATCGCCGAACTTCCCGTAGAGCCATCATGCTAGCCGTACCGGGCGCCAGCCTAGTCGAAGGTGGGCTGGATGGAAGACTGAGCGACGCGGCACACCGTCGCAGGGGCTTCGAGGAGCGCGCACCTTGTACGCAGGAGAGTGCGCAAGAGAGTTCGCACTCCCCCACGCTCCTTCAGCACGCGCGCCCGCGGGGTCGAGCCCGGAGGCGCCCTCGCGCCGACGTCCCACGCTGCACGAGTCCGCCCGAAACCGACGGACGCGGGAACCTCAGCGCAGACCGCTCACGTCGTCGTTTCGTCGCTCGTCTCCGGGCGCGCTCGCAGGGCGCTCACCTCTTCGAGGATCTCCTCCAAGACGTGGGGCGACAGAACGAACCCTCGGCCGAGCTCTTCGAGCACCGCGCGCTCCTCGGCGCTGACGCCCCCCGACGCCTCCGCCATCAGCACGGCGATACGCAACACCTCACTCGCATTGCCGCACCAGGACACGGCCTGGCTCACCGCCAACATGCGCGCGGCGCGTCCCTGCATCGCGAGGCGCTCCTGAAGAGCAAACACCAGCGCGCCCACCTGCACCTCCGTGAGCGCGCCCGCGCACAACGTCAACACGACGTGTTGGAAGGCGCGCAGCTCGCTCTCGTCGAAGGTCCCGTCCGCTGTCGCGACCAGGTAAGCGCTCTCGACGATCGCCTCGAAGAGGGCAGCGCCACGAGGATCGAACCCCGAGGGTTGCGTGTGCTCCTCGTGCTCGGGGCGGCGCCCGAACTGGGCCGCGCTCGCCAAGAGCAACGAGTGGCCGCTGCGCGCGGCACCCGCCATCGGTTTGGGTCCATCACTCGCAAAGCGCGGAGGTTCGCCGAGCTTGTGAGCGATCCGAGCAACGAAGCTGTCATCCATTCGGGCAGCCATTGCCGGACCCTACCACGACTGCTCAGCGGGAGCGTACCAGCGCCGTCAGAGGCACCAACGGCGGCTCGGCCGCCTCCCGGACGGCCTCAGAGGACCCCGCCTGGAGGTGCTGATAAGCGGAATCTCCGCCTCCCGCGAGTTGGCTCTCGGGCCGGAGCTGCGCGGCCACGAACCCCTCGGCGGCATGGTAGCTCGAGCGGACCAGGGGGCCGGAGGCCACGAACTTGAAGCCCAGCTCCCGGCCGATGCGCGCGTACTCCTCGAACTGCTCCGGAGTGACGAAGCGGTGCACCGGGGCATGTTTCGGGGTCGGTCTGAGGTACTGCCCGAGGGTGACGATGTCGACGTTCGCCGCGCGGAGGTCGCGCAGGGTCTCCACGACCTCGTCGTCCTCTTCTCCCATCCCCACCATGATGGAGCTCTTCACGAAGCGCTCCGGCGCCCGCTCCTTCGCGTAACGCAGGACCTCGAGGGACAGATCGTAGGAGCAACGCCGATCTCGGATGAGCGGCGTGAGTCGTCGCGTCACCTCGATGTTGTGGGCGAAGACGTCCGGTGCCGAGTCGACCATCACGGCGATGTCCCGCTTGCGTCCTCCGAAGTCTCCGACGAGCGTCTCGACGAGCAGCCCCGGCTGGGCCGCGTGGAGGTTTTGAACGGCCTTGCTCATGTGCGCCGCGCCGCCGTCGAGCAGATCGTCCCGATCCACCATCGTCAGGACGACGTACTTGAGGCCGAGCTGGGCGATCGCCTTGGCGACGTGCTCGGGCTCCCGCGGATCGACCGCGCCCCGCGGGTTCCCCGTCGTGACGGCGCAGAAGCGGCAGCCGCGGGTGCACGTGTGACCCAACAGCATCACCGTGGCCGTGCCTGCGGACCAGCACTCGCCCACGTTGGGACAGCGCGCCTCCTCACACACCGTGTACAGATCCAGCTTGCGCAGGGTCTTCTTCAGGTGCGTGTAGTTCTCTCCGCCGGGAGCCTTGACCTTCAGCCACGCCGGCTTGCGGTCCTGGTGTTGGATGGGTGCGGCCACGCAGGGAATGTACGCACTGTGGCCCCTCTGCGCCATGTCCGCGCTCAGACCTGCCGGTGCTCGTCCCACGAGATGCTCTAGCTACCGCAGCGTCCGCACCGACCGCGGAGACTCCATCGCCGGACTCTCGACGGACCAGAGCGCCCGCCGATCTCGGGTCTGGCCTCCGCCCTGCGATGAAGAAGGGGCGCTGCGCTCCGGTGCTCGAGCACCCCTGGACGCGGCGCCCCGATCGACGACCGAGATCGCCTCAGCTCTCGGTGACGAGTTTTTCGAGCAGCTCGCTGACCACCTTCGGATCTGCGCTGCCCTGGGTGGCCTTCATCACCTGCCCGACGAAGAAGCCCATCACCTGCTTCTTGCCCGCGCGAATGGACTCGACCTGCTTCGGGTTCCGAGCGATGAGGTCGCGGAGCAAGCTCTCCAGCTCTCCGGCGTCGCTCACCACCTCCATGCCCCGCTCGGCGACCACCGCCTTCGGTGACTGGTCCGTCCCCTCCACCAAGGCGAACACCTCCTTCGCCTGCTTGCCGCTGATCGTCCCGGCGTCGAGCAGGGTGAGGAGCTCCGCGAGCTGACCTTCGCTGACGCTGAAGCTCACCCGCTGCCCCTGGACGACCGCCCCGCGCAGCACCTCCGTCTGCATGAAGTTGGCGATCTTCTTGGGCTCGAGTCCCGGGACCTGCGCCCGCACGCCCTCGAAGAACCGCACGTACCCGGGGTGCTGGCTCAAGGTCTGCGCCGCTGCTTCCGTCAGGCCGAGCTCGTCGACCCAGCGCCGACGCACCTGACTCGGTAGCTCGCCCATCGCGGCGCGCTCCTCCTCCACCAACGCCTCCCCGATGACCACGGGCGGCAAATCCGGATCCGGGAAATAGCGGTAGTCGTGGGCCTCCTCCTTGGAGCGCAACGACGCGGTCTTCCCGGACTCCGGGTCGAAGCTCCGCGTTTCCTGCAGCACCTGCCCTCCTCCATCGAGGATGACCGTCTGTCGCGCGATCTCCGCGTCGATGGCCCGCTGCACGAAGCGGAAGGAGTTGATGTTTTTGAGCTCGACCCGGGTCCCGAAGGTGGTTTCCCCGAGCGGCCGCAGGGACACGTTCGCGTCGCAGCGGAAGCTCCCCTCTTCGAGGTTTCCGTCGTTGACGCCCACGAAGACGAGGATGTCCCGCACCGCCCGCATGTAGGCAGCCGCCTCCGCGCTCGATCGCAGATCCGGCTCCCCCACGATCTCGACCAGGGGCGTGCCCGCGCGGTTCAGATCCACCAGAGAGTCGCCGCCGCGGCCGTGGACGTTCTTGCCGGCGTCCTCCTCCATGTGGACCCGGGTGATCCCCGCCCGCTTCTTCCGCCCCTCCACCTCGATGTCGAGCCAGCCCTTCTCGCTGAACGGCAGCTCGTACTGGCTGATCTGGTAGCCCTTCGGGAGATCCGGATAGAAGTAGTTCTTGCGGGCGAAGATGCTCGTCTCGACGATGCTGCAGTTGAGCGCCAGCGCCGCGCGCACCGCCAACCGCACCGCCCGCTCGTTCAGGACGGGCAGCGCTCCCGGTAATCCCAAGCAGACGGGGCAGACGTTGCTGTTCGGCGGCTTGCCGAAATCAGTCGAACAGCCGCAGAACAGCTTGCTCGCCGTGAGGAGCTGGGCGTGGATCTCGAGCCCGATGACTGGTTCGTAAGTACGCGCCATACCGCCGACACGCCCGCGCGGGACGCGCTCAGTGCCCCCGCTCGCGATCGATCCCCGGGAAGGTGGGATCGCCCGGCTCGTGGCGTGGGTTGGCGCTCTCGTGCTTGCCGTCGCGGCCCGGGATCGAGAGGAGCAAGTCCTTCTCGTAGATGAACTGATCCCGCGAGTCGTAGGGTGCCGGGTGCATCCCCGTGTCCATGCGGATCGCGTCGCAGGGGCACGCCTCCACGCAGAAGCCGCAGAAGATGCAGCGCAGCTCGTCGATGACGAAGCGCTTGGGATACTTCTCGTAGCCGCCGCGCTTCGGGTCGTCGCCGTAATCCGCCGGCTCGATGTAGATGCACTGGGCCGGGCACGCCGTCGAGCAGCACAGGCACGCGACGCAGCGCGGCGAACCATCCTCGCGGGTGGTCAGCCGGTGCACGCCCCGGAAGCGCTCCGCGTACGGGCGGCGCTGCTCCGGATAGGAGATCGTGTTGATGCCGTCGTCGATGCTCTCGAGCACGGGATCGTTGCGCTGATCCAGCGCCATCTCCTTCGTGTTCTTGAAGAAGTGGCTCAGCGTGATCCCGATGCCCCGGATGACCTCCGGGATGTAGCTCTGAACAGCGACGTCGCGCTGCGGTCGCTTCACGACCTTGCCGCGGACCCGGTTCGGTCCCAAACCCTCGACGATCTCGGCCGGCGCAGTTAGCTGGGATGTCATCTTCAAGCCTCCATCTTCGCGGTGCGGGTGCCGCCCATTGCCTCCGCGTAGCGGGCCGCGGTGGACACCACCAAGCGGTCCTTCTGACGCGGGAGGAGCAGGAACACGATCGCAGCGACGCCTGCCGCCATCCCCGCTCCGGCCAAGAACACCATCGTCCAGTCGCCGGCGACCTCGAGACCGCGCACCGTCGCCGGGCTCGCGGAGTCGATCGCCAACATGATGATGGCGGTCGCCATGACGTTCACCAAGGAAGCCGGCAGCATCTTCCGCCAGCACAGGCGCATGAGCTGGTCGTAGCGGAAGCGCGGCAGCGTCCAGCGGATCGTCACCTGGAGCAACGCCAACGTCAGCACCTTGCCGATGAAGCCGAGAGCGCTGATCGCGAGCACCGCGCCCGGCGCCAGCGCCGCCTCGAAGTAGACGGTCTCACCGACGGCCACCCGGATCCCGTCCGCCGTGACGAAGGGCAGGTGCCAGCCACCGAGGAACACGGCGGCCATGAGGGTGCTCCCGGTCACCACGGCGATGAACTCCGAGAAGAAGAACATCGAGAACTTCATCCCCGAGTACTCGGTGAAGTAGCCGGCGACGACCTCGCTCTCCCCCTCCGGGATATCGAAGGGGATCCGCTTCGACTCGGCGACGCTCGCCGCGAAGAAGAGGAAGAAGGCGAACGGTTGAGCGAACAGGCCCCAGGTGTGCTCCGCCTGCCAGCGGACCATCTCGTCCACCCGCACGGTGCCGTACACCATCAGGGCGCCGATCACGGTCAGCCCGAGGGTGACCTCGTAGGAGACCATCTGGCTCGCGGCGCGCATGCCACCGAGCAAGCTGTACTTGTTGTCGCTCGCCCAGCCCGCCAGGGCCGCACCCACGATGCCCGTCCCGGCGATCGCGAAGTAGTACAGGATGCCGACGTTCAGATCGGCCACCTGCAGGCTCAAGCGCGCGCTCTCGCACACGCCTCCGGCCGCCTCGACACCCTGGAAGGCGCCGAAATCGATGCCCCCCGTCTCGGTCGAGCCGAAGCACAGCGCCGGCCCGAAGGGCACGATCGCCAGCAACACCAGCGCGGGGAAGAACGAGATGAAGGGCGCGAGGTTGAACAGGAACTTGTCCGCGTTCGGGGGCACGAAGTCCCCCTTGAAGACGGTCTTCAGGCCGTCCGCCGCGGGGTGAAGCAGACCGATGAGGCGGATACGAACGAACCGCTCCTTGCCGACGGACAGGGCCACGTAGGCGGCGCCGCCCACGATCGAGAACACGAGCAGCGACACGCCTGCGCGGAACAGGACCGTGCGGACCTCGGCGGTGTCCACGAGCAACCCGACGGCCAGCGTGACCAGGTGGAGCACCAGGCCCAAACCGACGATCGAGCGCGGCGTCCCCAGAGACTGAATGAAGGCGTCGAAGCTGTTCTCCGGCCCGCGGCGCCCCACCACGCGCGCGATGCACGCGGTGGTGAACCAGAGCATGAAGATGGCCGCCTGGAAGGCGACCATGCCCCAGCCCTCCTCCGGCGCCTCGTCGGCGCCCGAGAACGCGAGGTACCCGATGGCCGCTGCGGCGCCCAGGGCAGGCCCGAGGGCTCCCATCGCCGCGATCGGACCCGGTACCGGGATGCCTGCGCGGTTGGGGCCGACGCAGTCCTGGATCATGCCGCGCATACGACGCTCGACCCAGGTCAGGATCACGCCCACGTTCATGGCGAACATCGCCACGGCGAAGGCCTTGATGAAGTAGACGAGGAACATTTCGAGGGTCACGCCGTTGCTCCTGCTTCCTGCACAGCAGCGCCGCTGCGCTCCTGGGGGGCCAGTGCCGCCTGCACGTCGGCCACCCTCTTGTAGCCGAGGTCATGACCCAGCCGTGAGGCGAGCCCGGCGACGAGCTTCCACGCGGGTTGGGACTGCCCCTGGGGACGAACGGCACGCTCGCTCAGCTGGGCGATGCCGTCTCGGTTGACGAAGGTGCCGTCGCACTCCGCCCAGCTCGACGCGGGCAGCACCACTCGCGCGGCCTTGACGAAGGGCCCCTGGTGGGTCGCGATGGTCACGAGGGACTCGATCTTGGAGAGGGCCGAGGCTCGGTCCGGCAGCTCCGCGTCCGAGCCGAGCGCGAGGACCGTCCGCAGGTTCCCCTGCTCCGCCAGCGCGGCGAAGTCCTTGAAGGATCCCGGGGTCTGCAGGCCGCACAGGCCGATGACGCCCGTCCGGTTCGGGTTCTTGTCCTCGCTCCGCAGGATGTCGTCCCCTTCCCCTTCGGGACGACCGCTCAGGAACAGCCGGGTCACCCCCAGGCGCTGCGCCAGCTGCAGCAGCGCAAAGTTGTCCTCGTTGGAGTGCTGAGCGCTGAGCACGACGGCCGACGTATTCGGGTCGATCTTGCGACAGGCGTCCGCCGCCGCGTCGAGGCCAGCGTCCACCGCGACCTGCTTCCCACCTGCCTGCGCGGCCAGGACACGCCCCGTGTGGATGCGACGGTAGTCGAGCATGCCCTCGTCGCACATCCAGAACTTGTTGACGCGCTCGTTGTCCCGCGGCCGGTAGCGATACACGGTCTGGTTACGGGGATCGAAGTCCGTGTAGGAGTTGCAGCCCGTGGCGCAGCCGACGCACACCGAGCGCACCGAGCGCAGGAACCACACCCGCGCCTTGAACCGGAAGTCCTTCGCCGTGAGCGCGCCCACGGGACAGACGTACTCGGTCATCAGGGTGTAGGCGTGATCGAGCTGCCGCCCTGGCGCCAGCACGATCTCGCTGAGGTTGCCACGCTCGCGCTTGTCGAGAACGTGGTCACCGACGACCTCGTCACAGAAGCGCACGCAGCGGGTGCACACGATGCACCGCTCCGCGTCGTACACGATCGTGGGCCCGAAGCTCACCGCCTTCGGCTTGTGGACGATCTCGTCCCGCATGCGCTTCTTGTTGGCGCCGTGGCTGAGCCAGTAATCCTGCAGGCGGCACTCGCCCGCCTGATCGCAGATGGGGCAGTCCACCGGGTGATTGAGCAGCAACAGCTCCTGCACGGCCGCCCGCGCCTCCGCCACGTGCTCGGAGGTCTGGCTCTTCACCTCCATGCCCTCCGTGAGGGGCTGCTGGCACGCAGGCACGAGCTTCGGCTTCTTCGTCTTGACGTACTCGCCGGTCTTGGCGTCGTAGCGCAGGACGTCCAGGAGGAGCGGGCCGCGGCCCGGCGGCGGCCCGAGCTCGACGAGGCACATCCGGCAGTTGGCCGCGACGCTGAGGCCGGGGTGCCAGCAGTAGTGCGGGATGTCCACGCCCGCGCGGTGCGCAGCCTGGATGATGGTGTCTCCGGGCTGGAATTCGATGTCCCGGTCGTCGAGCTTGAAGGTCGGCATGTCGTTCAGAGTCCTCGGGAGCGCAGGCGTTCTGGCGAAGAAAGGTCAGGCTCCGTTGCTGCAGAGCTCAGCGATCGCACTCACCGCCGATCATGTTGAGGGAACCGAAGCAGGGGACCACGTCCGCCATCATCTGGCCCGTGATCACCTTCTCGAGGCCGGCGGTCACCAGGAAGCACGGCGGACGGATGCGCACCCGGTACGGGGTGCCGCTGCCATCGCTCACCAGATAGAAGCCGAGCTCACCGTTGCCCCCCTCCGTGTAGGAGTACACCTCGCCCGCCGGGAGCTTCAGGCCCTCCATCACGATCTTGAAGTGCTGAATGGTGCCCTCGATCGTGGTGTAGACCTCGTCCTTCGGCGGGAGGATCACCCGCGGGTCGTCCACGTTGACCGGGCCCTCGTCGGGCATGCGCTCACAGCTCTGCTCGATGATCCGCGCGCTCTGCCGGATCTCCTCGATGCGCACCATGAAGCGGTCCAGGCAGTCGCTGTTGGTGCCCACGGGCACGTCGAAGTCGACTTCGCCGTACTTCAGGTACGGGTACGCCTTGCGGACGTCGTAGGGGACGCCCGCCGCGCGCAAGCACGGACCCGTCCAGCCGAGCGAGATCGCGTCCTCGGGGCTGATGTAACCGACCCCCTCGAGTCGATCGAGGAAGATCCGGTTGCCGTAGAGGAGCTTCTCGCACTCGTCGACGATCTTGAGGATCTGTCGGGTCGCCGCGAGGGTGTGCTCCTTGAAGTCCTTGGTCGGAGGCGCCGCCATGCCGCCCACTCGCCCGAAGCTGTGGGTGAGCCGAGCGCCGGTCTCCTCCTCCATCACGTCCCAGACCATCTCTCGGGCCTTGTTCATCCAGAGGAATGGAGTGAACGCCCCGAGCTCCATGGCCATGGCGCCGTCGCAGGTCAGGTGGTCGGAGATGCGGGCAAGCTCGCCCAGGATCATCCGGTACCACTGGCAGCGCTCCGGGACCTCGATGCCGAGCATCTTCTCGCAGGCCAACGCGAAGGCCACGTTGTTCAGCATCGGCGAGACGTAGTTGCACCGATCGACGTAGGGGAACACCTGCGTCCACGTGCCACGCTCGCACATCTTCTCGAAGCCGCGGTGCAGGTACCCGACTTGCACGTCGACCCGCTCGATCGACTCACCGCGCAGCTCCATGACGCAGCGCACGGTGCCGTGCATCGCGGGGTGGGAAGGCCCCACGTTGAGCAGCATCGGCTCGGTGGGAAGCTCGACTTCCGCTTCGTCCAGAGCTAGGTCCAAAGGCTCCATGTTCGTCGTTCTCGAGGCTCGTGGCCGTGGTCAGGATTCGTCTTGGGGGCGGAGGTGGGTCTGGCGCCCGAAGGCCATGCCCTCGTCGGGGCCGAACGGGGGCAACTTCTCGATGTTCTCGACCTCGCGGTAGGCCACCAGCGGCTGGATTTCGTCCGCGGGGTAGTCCTTGCGCAGCGGGTGCCCGATGAACTCCGGGTAGAGCAGGATGCGACGCAGATCCGGGTGCCCCACGAAGCGCACTCCGAGCAGATCCCAGCACTCTCGCTCGAGCCAGTTGGCGCTCGCCCACAGGTCGGTGAGGGTGGCAATCTCGACGTTCTCTCCCTCCTCGTCCCCGACCCGCGACTTGAGCCGCAGACGATGCCCCAGGGTGAGGGAGCAGAGATGGGTCACCACCTCGAAGCGCGGCTCCTGATCGGGGAAGTCCACGGCGGTGAGGTCCATGAGCATGTTCATGGCCGCGCGCGGGTCGTCCCGGAGGAACTGGTGGATGGCGTGCCAGCTGTCCGGCTTCACCACCAGGGTCTCGTCACCGTGCTGCGAGTGGCTCGCGAGCACGGCCCCTGGAAACTGCTGCTTGACGAGATCGATGAGTGCTTGGGCCATCGCTGCTTGAGGACGAAGGTCGAGGATCGGGACGAGGTGAAGCCGCTCAGACGGAGTCCTTGCGGCGAAGCTGGACGAGCCCGAGGGTCTGATCCGTCGCCGGATCCCGGCGCGGCTTGACGATGCCGGGGGTTCGATCGCCGCGCTGGATCTTGTCCTGCAGCAGCATCAACCCATCCAGCACCCCCTCCGGTCGAGGCGGACACCCCGGCACGTAGACGTCGCACGGGATGATCTTGTCGATCCCCGCCACGCAGGCGTAGTTGTCGTAGAAGCCGCCGCAGGACGCGCAGGTTCCGAAGGCCAGCACGAACTTCGGCTCCATCATCTGCTCGTAGATCCGCTTGAGCACCGGCGCCTGGCGCTGGGTGATCGTGCCGACGACCCACAGCAGGTCGCTCTGGCGCGGCGAGAAGCGCGGCGCCTCGCTGCCGAAGCGCGAGAAGTCGAAGCGCGGCCCGGACACGCTCATGAACTCCATGCCGCAGCACGCGGTCACGAAGGGATACATGAACAGCGAGTACTTCTGCGCCCAGGACAACATGTCCTTCAGGCGCGTCGTGGCGAAGCCGGCGCCTTCGCCCGCTTCCATCGTGGCGCTGCGGAGGGCGCCCTGGGGCGTCCCGGCCGTCGAGCCCCCGCCCGCGGCGGGAGACTGCAGATGTGCCCCGTGAGGTCGACTCAGCTCTCCCATTCGAGCGCTCCCTTTCTCCAGACGTAGACCAGTGCCACCCCGAGGGCGACGATGAAGGCTGACATGGTCGCGAAACCGACCCAGCCCAGGGACTTGAACAAGGTCGCCCACGGGTAGATGAACACTACTTCGATGTCGAAGACGACGAAGAGGATGGCGGTCAGGTAGAACTTGACCGTCAGCTTCACGTCGCGTCCGCCCCGCGTGTCGTTGCCGCACTCGTACGGCATCGCCTGCTCGGGTCCGAGCGGCTTTCGGCCGACGAAGTGACCGAGGGTGAACATCGCACCCCCGATGACCAGGGCCACGACGAACAACAGAAACAGGGGAAGATAGGTCTCTAGCATGGGCCGACTCGTTGCCGCGGCAGCGCTGCGCCGAACACGCCGGACCGCTCGAGAAATCGAAAAGTCCGCTAGCGGGTAGTGGCTTTGCGAGCTTCGAGCACGACGCTTCGGGGCACGAGCTTCGCGGCGCGGTTTAGCTTAGGGTCCGATCGGCTGTCAATCCGCTCAGCGGGCGGCCTCAGCGGCGACGGAGCTGCTTCAAGTGCGCTCCGGGGCGGGGTTCGACGAGGAGCGCTCGACCGAGGCGGGGTCGGCCACGCTGAGCGGGTCCGCCGACGCCAAAGCTTCCTCCCAGGACTGGAAAGCGACGCCGAGATCCTCCGCGAGCTTCAGCCGGATGGGAGCCAAGGTCTCGTCCGCCACGCCGGCCGCGCGGGCGCGGGTCATGGCGCCGAGGGCTGCAAGACGACGTTGACGCGCCAGGAAGGCCCGCGCAAGCTCCGGCCACACTTTTTCGGCCGGAGCGCCGAGAACCGCTGCGCGACGCAGGGGGCCGATGGCTTCCGCCGGGCGCTGACGGGCCAGGAGAGCCTCCCCGAGCCGCTGGTAGACGTCGGCGGCAGCCTCCCCCTCGAGGGCATACTGGATGGCCAGGCGCAGCACCTCTTCCCCCTTGCCGGGATCCCCGAGGTCGATGCAGGCAGAGCCGAGGAGCGCCAGGCCGCGAGCGATCGTGGCCCGGGCATCGGGCCCCAACATCTGACCGTCGGGGGTACGCAGGAAGACCGCGAGCGGCGCGGGCCAGCCCCCGAGCAGCTCCACGACCCGCAGCGCGTCTCCCTCCTGCGCCGCCCGCTCCGCCTCCGCCACGCGCCCCAAGTCGATCGCGCCCCGCCCTCGGGATCGCACCGCGCGGTCCAGCTCTTCGCGGACGTGCGTGCGCAGCCGCGCTCGGAACGCCGTCAGTTGATAGCTCTCGGGAGCCCCCTCGAAGAGCACCTCGACGCGCGAGCCCTGGGGCTCGACCTTCAGGCGCTGGAGGGTGTACCCGAACAGCGGCGCCAGAAGCAGATAACGCACCCCGAGGTGCTGCTGCAGCGCCTCCAGATCGTCCTCGTGCTCCGGCGGCGGCGCCAGGGGCTCCTCCTGGACGAGGGCGGCCACCAGACGGCGCCGGAACTCGGAGAGGGGCACGCGCTGGATCCCCTCGTCGGAGATCTCGTCGCCCTCGCTCCCGACGACGAAGTCCACCTGCGTGTTGTCGGGGATCCGTCGATCCACCGTGAGGGCGGTGATGCGGGCGCCGCCGATCATCGCGAACGCGAAGAACTTGGGCCCGATGATCTCGCAGAGGGCTTGAAAGCTCGCGATTCCGTCGCCGATGCGCTCGAACCAACCATCGGTGCGGACCGGCTCCAGAGAAAACTCCCGCACCTCGGACATCTGCTCCACTCTACCGAAACGACGCCCTGCCACTAGAGGCAAGTGCACTGGGTCGGGGTAGCGGCGCCGGGGGGCTCTGGTCGAGCCGCTGGGAGCGGACCGGCGCGCCGCGGCTCCGGCGGACCGTCGCCCCTACCCGAGGTGGCTCGATGTGGGTCGCCCCGCCCCAGGGTGCGACGTTCGGGACGACCACGGGGCCGCGACGCCGTTCTCGCTCCTCGGCCACCACCCACCGGTCAGGGGACGCCACTGGACTCATGAGCACGAGCGCGGACACACCTTGGAGCTCCTCGCATCCCGCCACGTCGACGCGGAGCGCCCCCCCGCCCGCTTCCCGAGGGGCGGCCGCGGCGGCGAACGAGGCCGGCCCTCCCGAAGACGCCCTCGGGACGAAGCGCCGCATCCAAGGCATCGATCTCGCCCGGGGGGTGGCCGTCTGCCTGATGATCCTGAGCCACGGAGTGAACGGTCTGCTCCGCTTCGACCAGTTCACGTCCTGGGGGATGGTGCCCGTCCACGCCATCACGAAGTTCTCCTCGTCCCTGTTCTTCCTCGTGTTCGGGGTGGCCATGGCGGTGGCCTTCGTCCCGAAGACGACCGCGCCGGATTGGCCAGAGCGGCGCAACAAGCTCCTGCGCCGCGGCTTGGTCATCCTGTTCTGGTACAAAGTCCTGACGATCGTGGAGATGCAGCACCTCCACGAGGCTCCCCAGATCGTCGACGCGCTCCTCTATCGACGCTTCCCGTCCTACGTGGAGATCCTCGGGTTCTACGCGATCGCCCTGCTCTGGATCCCCTTCGCCCTGCCCCTCTGGAGGCGCCTCCCGACGGCGCTGAGGTGGGCGAGCCCGGCTCTCGTCGCCCTGCTCGCGTGGGCGGTCGCCCGCTACGTGCCCTTCGGGAGCGCCGAACCGCTGCAGGCGCTCCTCGTGGAGCATCCAGACCACTACACCTGGGGACAGCTCAGCCGTGCCCCCCTCGTCCTCGCGGGTCTGCTGATCGGGGAGCTCGTCCGGAGCCACTGTCACGACGCCCGGCGACGCAGGTGGCTCTCCTTCGCGGTGATGGGCTGCGGTGCGCTGCTCTTGTCGGCGTTCTTCGTCGCCGTGGCGCCAGCGGTCGACGAGCACCTCCACGCCGTGGCCCGCAACGCGGGGAAGCACCCCCCGGAGCTGCTCTTCATGCTGTTCAGCGTCGGCGGCGCGCTCGTTCTGCTCGGTCTGGCGCTGCTCGGCGGCGAGCGCGCTGCGCGCGCGCTCCGGCCCGTCACGCTGATCGGCTCGGACGCGCTCCAGGCCTTCATCTTCCACATCGCGATCATCTTTCTTCTCTTCCGTGGCCTGCTCGGGCTGTTCCACGAGGTCGAGTACGGAGTGGCCCTCACCCTCACCCTCATCCTCATCTTGGCTACCGCGGGTTGGATCCACTTCTATCAGGCGCTCCAGGCCGCTGGGCGCCGTCGATCCCGCGCGTCATGATTCCGCGCGATGCGCTCCCCCTCCCTGCCGCACCGTTCCGCGCGCGCGCGCGGCCCGCTCGCGCTCTGTCCTCCGTTCGCCGGTTGGGCGACGCTGTCGCTCCTGCTCGGCGTCGCGCATGCCCTGTCAGCTCCCGGCGAGCCTCCGCCGCCGAAGGACGGGACGACCACGGCATCGGCGACCACCGACGTCCACGCCACCACGGGCGACGAGTCCCCCGCCGCTCACGAGCTCCTCACGGGCAGCGAATCACCGGCGGGCCAGGTGCTCGCCGCGCGCGAAACCCCGAGCAGCGCGCCGACGGACGCCGCAGGGGGAGACGGCCGCGCCGCAGCTCCATCTCCCGCGTCGACGGACGACGGTCGGACTACGCCCGCTCCCGAGCCGGCCCCTTGGGTCGTCGCGCTCCGCGAGCGGCTCGCCACGACGAGCTCCGACCACGGCGAGGTCGGTCTCTACGTACGCCACCTCGGGACGGGCGCGGAGTTCTCCTGGCTCGCGGACGAGACCTGGTATCTCGCCTCGGGCGTCAAGGTCCCCGTGGCGGTGGCGGTGCTCCGCCGAACGGATCGGGGGCTCCTGGGACTCGACGCCGCGGTGGAGCTCCAGGCGGCGGATTTCGTCGATGGGACGGGTCACACGAACCGCTACTCACCAGGTGCGCTGCTCCGGGTGGACTACTTGCTGGAGCAGATGCTGGTGTACAGTGACAACACGGCCAGCGACGCGTTGATCCGGGAGGTCGGACTCGACGAGGTCCGCGGTATCGCCCGGGAGTTGTCCGGCTCCGACTTCGCCATCACCACGCTCGCGGACGTACGGAGGAAGGTCTACGGGGGGCTGCATGACAGGGCTGCACGGCTCGGCTTCGAGGAGTGGGTCGAGCTCCGCCGGACGTCACCCGACCAGCGCGTGGCCCACCTGCGACGTCTCATCGGCGTGAGCCCGGCAGATCTCATGGTGGCCAACCTGGACGACGCCTACCACGCCTACTACGCGCAGGGGCACAACAGCGGCACCCTGCGCGCCTACGGCGCGCTGCTGGCGGGGATCGCCGAGGGCAAGGCGCTGAGCCCCGAGGGCACGGAGTATCTGCTCGAGATGATGAGCCGGATCCGCACGGGTCAGCGGCGACTGCGAGCCACGCTGCCAGAGCGCGTGTCCTTCGCCCACAAGACGGGGACCCAGCATCGTCGGCAGTGCGATCTGGGCGTCGCCGTCGGGGATCCCTCGCGACGCGCCACCTCCTCCGTGGTGATCGCCGCGTGCGCCCGGGGCTTTCGGTCCCTGGGGGCGGCCGAGCGAGCCCTGCGCCGCGTCGGCTCGGCGGTGAACGCCTCCGGGATTTGGGATGTCTCCCCCCACGAGCTCAGGAGGGACGATGCACCAACCAACCTGGCACTCTCCACCATCGGCGCGGGCCCTACCAGCGGCGCGAGCCCTGCGGACGACCGCGCTCCTGACCGCGACGCTGCTCGCCAGTCTGCCCACGTGGACCTGTCAGCGAGCGCTCCCTGAGGGCCCGCACGCCGGCACCGCCGCGGCTGCGGACCCCGCTCGGCGCGCTCCGAGAGGTGGCGACAGCGCCCAGCCGGCAGCTGAGCCGGTGACGGAGCCGGCGACGGAGCCGGCGACGGAGCCGAGCAGGACCCCGTCCCTTGCGCCTCCGGCGGCGAGCAGCGCCACCGCGGCCCTCGAGGACGTGCTCGGTGACGGCTTCGACGAGGGGCTCGATCCGTCGGGGCGCCCACCCTGGACGCTCCGCCTGGAGGAGCGCCTCGCCGCGATCGACGCGCGCCTGCCTGGCGAGCTGGGCGTCTACGTAAAGCGCTTGCAGGACGGCACGACGCTGCGCTGGGAGTCGGACCAGCGCTGGTATCTGGCCTCGACGGTGAAGATCCCGGTCGCCATCGCGGTGCTCGAGAAAGTCGACGCCGGAGAGCTGTCCTTGGAGCAACGACTCGAGCTGCGGGAGACCGACTTCGTCGACGGAGCCGGCGACCTGAAGACCCGCTCGCCCGGCGAGGATTTCACGATCGCCGAGCTCCTCGAGCGCTCCATCGTGGACAGCGACAGCATCGCCACGGACATGCTCATCCGCCACCTCGGCGTCGAGCGGCTCAACGCGCGGGTCCAGCGCTGGACGTCCTCGGGCTTCGGCCCGCTGACGACGCTCCAGCAGGTGCGCTACGACGTTTACGGCGTCCTCGATCCGGGGGTGGCCACACTCCCCGGGCGGACCTTCCTGCTCGTGCGGGCGGCGGGCAACGGGGAACAGCGCCTCGCCGCCCTCGCCGCTGCCCTCGGGCTGCCTCGGGCTCGCCTCGGCGTCGACAACCTCGAAGGACTGTTCGAGCGCTACTATGCCTCCGGGAGCAACACGGCGAGCCTCGACGCCTTCGGCGCGCTGCTCGAGGACCTCGCCCGCGGCGCGCTCCTCACGCGAGCGTCGACCGAGCGCTTGCTCGATCACATGCAGCACATCACCACGGGCACACGCCGCATCCAGGCGGGGCTCCCGGCGCACGTGCCCTTCGCGCAGAAGACCGGCACCCAGATTTCCCGCGCCTGCAACGTGGGCCTGCTCTACCCCGCCGAGGAGGCGCGCCAGGTGGTCGTCGCCGCTTGCACCGCTCGCCACGGCCCCGTGGAGCGAGCGGAAGAGGCCTTCCAGGCGCTGGGTCGGGCCTTAGCGGAGACGGTCCTCGCCGAGACGACCGGCGGAGCCCTCGACAGCGCCCACGGCGCGCCGCCCTGAGGGTGGCTTTGCCTCGAGCAAGCGCGCCAAGCGCCGCTGAGCGGCCGGCATGGGCACCCCCGCGAGCTCCTCCGGACGCTTCCAGGCGATCGCCGCGGCCCCCACGGGTCGCGCCTTGCCAGGCTCCGCGGCGCAGGCGAGGGCGTGCAGGGTGATCCGAAAGCGCGTCACCTGGTGTCGGAGGCGAGACACCTCGTTCCCGGGCACCACCTGGAGGCCTGCCAGCTCGCGAGCCGCGCGGCGCGCGCCCTCCAAGGGACTCTCCTCAGCGCCGCACTCCACCGTGGGGAACGTCCACATGCCGGGCCAGCGTGGCGCCTCCGGCGGCAGCTGCACGACGAGCCAGCGCCCAGCTCGACACACCAGCGCGGCGGCGCTGCTCACCTCCGTGGGGGCGCTCCGCGCCGGCAGCTCCGGGAGCTGGTCGACCAACCCCTCCCGCCGCGCCGCGCAACGTCCGCGCACTGGGCAGAGAAAGCACGTCGGTCGGCGCGGAGTGCACACGGTCGCGCCGAGCTCCATCAGGGCCTGGTTGAAGTCTGCGGGACGATCCGCCGGCACGAGCTCGCCGGCGAGACGCCAGAGCGCGCGGTTCAGGGCGCGCTTCGACGGATCGCCCCGCAGCGCGAACAGGCGACACAGGACGCGCACCACGTTGCCGTCGACGATCGGCGTGCGGACCCCGTGGGCGATGCTCGCGATCGCGCCGGCGGAGTAGGGTCCGATGCCTGGGATCGTCAGCAACGTGGTCACGTCTCGGGGCAGCTGTCCGCCGTGCTCCCGGCAGATGTACTGGGCCCCCTCCCGCAGCCGCCGCGCGCGGGAGTAGTAGCCGAGCCCCTGCCAGATCTGGAGCACATCCTGTTCGCTGGCCCGCGCCAGACTCTCGAGCGTGGGGAAGCGACGCATCCAGCGCTCGAAATAGTCGACGACGACGCTGACCCGCGTCTGCTGCAGCATCACCTCGCTCACCCAGACGGCGTAAGCACTCCCGCCACGGCGCCACGGGAGGTCGCGGCGGTGCAGCTCGTACCAGCTCAGCAGGCGCCGTCGCAGGTCGTCCGCAGCCTTCGGCTCGAGATCCACGCCCCTGTCTAGCCCGAGGACCCGCGCCGGAACCAGCACCATCGGCGGCGCCGATCCTCGGTGCGCCCCACGGGCACGAGGGCGGGAACCCGCCCCAGCGACTGACGCCCCCGGGTGTACGGCGGCTGGAGGATGTGCTTACGCTCGCATCGGCCGAGCTCTCACCGATGACCAGCCCCTCTTCCTCCCCCGCGGTCCGAGCCAGCGCCAGCGCCGACAGCAACGCCCCGGCCATCGAGTGCCAGGCCCTGGTCAAACACTACGGCTCGAAGGTCGCCGTCGCGGGCATCGACCTGGTGGTCCAGCGCGGTCAGTGCTTCGGCCTCCTGGGCCCCAACGGCGCCGGCAAGACGACGACCGTGGAGATGCTCGAGGGGCTCCACCCGCCGACCTCCGGCACGATCCGCATCTTCGGTGCGCGCTGGGGCGAGGGTCGGGACCAGTGGATCCGCGAGCGCTTCGGGGTCCAGCTCCAGGACACGCAGCTCGCGGACAAGCTGACGGTCGAGGAGGTGCTCACCCTCTTCCGCTCCTTCTACGCCACGGGGCGCTCCGTGAGCGAGCTCCTCGCGCTCCTCGACCTCGAGGAGGAGCGCCGTCAGCAGTTCTCGAGGCTCTCCGGTGGGCAGAAGCAGCGCGTCGCCATCGCCACGGCCCTCGCGGGCGCGCCCGATCTGCTCTTCCTCGACGAGCCGACGACCGGCCTCGATCCCCGGGCACGCCAGACCCTCTGGGGCGTCGTGGAGGCTTTTCGCAGCGCTGGCGGCACCGTCCTGCTCACGACCCACTACATGGAGGAGGCGGCCACTTTGTGCGACGAGCTCGCCGTGATGGATCAGGGGCGCATCATCGCCCGGGGGAGCCCCCGCGCCCTGATCGACTCCCTGGGCGAGGTGCAGTTCGTCGATTTCGAGAGCCCCCAGACCCCCGACTCCGCGGCGCTCCTGGCTTTGCCCGCCGTCCACGCGGTGGATCGCCGCGGCGCCCGCTACCGACTGCGCATCGAGCGGAGCTTGAGGGCGCTCACTGCCGTCCTCGAGGAGCTCGAGCGGCAAGGAGTGACGCCCATCGGCCTGAGCACGCACCAGGCGACGCTCGACGACGTCTTCCTGCACCTCACCGGTCGAGGTTTGAGCCATGAGTGATCCCACGGCGCAACATCCCCTCGCCGAGCTCGTGAAGGCCCGCCTCCGCGAATTTTTGCGGGAGAAGGGCATGATCTTCTGGGTCTTCGTGTTCCCGCTGCTCATGGCGATCGGGCTCGGCATCGCCTTTCGCTCGCGCCCGCCGGAGCCGCCGCGGGTCGCCGCCGTGAACCTGCCCCCGGGCTCCCTGGGCGCCGCTCTCCGCGACAGCGAGCGAGTCCTCGTCGAAGAGCTGCCGGAGGCCGCCGCCCGACGCAGCCTCGCGCGCGGCAAGGTCGACGTGATCGTGCTCTGGGAGGAACCGGCCCCCACCTACGTCTTCGATGCGTCGAACGAGAAGGGCGTGAGCGCGCGCCACGTCGTCGACGACGTGTTGCAGCGGGCCGCCGGGCGCGTCGATCCGCTCACTCCCCGAGAGCAGACGATCTCGGAGCCGGGGACGCGCTACATCGACTTCCTGTTGCCCGGGCTCATCGGCCTCAACCTGATGGGTAGCAGCATGTGGGGCGTCGGCTACAACCTGGTCGTCGCGCGCAAACGCCGCCTGCTCCGACGCTACGCCGTCACCCCGATGCGGCGGTCCCATTTCCTGCTCTCTTACTTCTTTTCTCGCAGCGTCTTCTTGGCGCTCGAGCTGAGTCTACTCGTGGGCTTCGGGGCGCTCGTGTTCGGCACGATCGTGCAGGGCGACTACCTGAGCCTCGCCGCGCTCGCGGTGCTCGGCGCCGCGTCCTTCGCCGGCATCAGCCTGCTCATCGGCGCCCGGGTCGAGAACACCGAGTCCGCCAACGGCTGGATGAACCTCGTGCAGCTCCCGATGTGGGTGCTGTCGGGGGCGTTCTTCTCCTACGAGCGCTTCCCCGAGTGGCTCCACGGCCCCATCCGCGCCCTCCCCCTGACGGCGCTCGTGGACGGGCTGCGGGCGATCTTCAACGACGGCGCCTCCCTGCTGAACCTCGGCTCCCAGCTCGTGGTGCTGTTGGTCTGGGGTGGCGTGGGGTTCCTCGTCGCCCTCCGCACCTTCCGCTGGCAGTAGCGCGGTGACCACGCGCCGACCTCGGCAGACGAGGGGCTGCGGCGCGACGCGTGTGAGCCCCGCTGCGTCTCACGAAGCACTTCGCCGCGCGAGGCAGCGGCTTCCACGTGCGCGGCGTGCGACCCGCCGTGCCTCACGAAGCACTTCGCGGGACGCGCGGGCTCCAGAGGGCTGAGCGGGCCCGTTCGGAGGGAAGCCTTCGAACGGGCCGACGCCGGCGTCGCTCAGACGTGGAGGGGGTCGAGCTTGTCGGGATCGACGCCGAGGTCCTGGATGGCCTGGGCGACGACCTTGCCGTCCACCTTCCCCTGCTTGCGCAGGGCGTCGAGGGCGGCGATGACGATCGACTCCTTGTCGATCTCGAAATGGCGGCGCAGCGCCTCACGGGTGTCGCTCATGCCGAAGCCCTCCGTGCCGAGGGAGGTGAGTTGACCCGGGACCCACTCACGCACCATGTCGGGCAGTGCCTTGACGTAGTCGCTGGCGGCGATGAACGGCCCCTCCGCTCCCTGGAGCGCGCTCGTGAGGAAGGGCACACGGGGCTCGGCCTCGGGGTGCAGACGGTTGTGGCGATCGCACTCCAGGGCGTCGTAGCGCAGCTGCTGGTAGCTGGTGACGCTCCACACGTCCGCCGACACACCGTACTTCTCAGCGAGGAGGTCGCGGGCCTCGAGGACGCGGTTCATGATGGGCCCGCTGCCGAGGAGCTGCACGTGCTTCGCCTGCTTCTCCGCCGCCTCGCTGTAGCGATAGATGCCGCGGATGATGCCCTGCTTGACCTGGGCGAGGAGCTCCGGATCCGCGTCGCGGCCCGTCGCTGCAGCCCAGTTGGCGTGCCCGGGGATGGGCGGCATCGCGTGGTTCTCGTTGTAGACGGTGATATAATAGAAGATGTTCTCCCCGTCCGTGTACATGCGGCGCATCCCATCTTCGATGATGGTCGCGAGCTCGTAGGCGAACGCGGGGTCGTATGCCTTGACGCTGGTGAACGCCATCGCGTTGAGGAGGCTGTGGCCGTCCTCGTGCTGCAGGCCCTCGCCGTTCAGGGTCGTGCGCCCGGCGGTCGCGCCGAGCAGGAAGCCGCGCGCCATCTGATCCCCGGCGGCCCAGATCTGATCGCCGACGCGCTGGAACCCGAACATCGAGTAGAAGATGTAGAACGGGATCATCGGCTCGTTCTGGACGCTGTAGGCCGTCGCGGCCGCCGTCCAGGACGCCATGGCGCCCGCCTCGGTGATGCCCTCCTGGAGCACCTGACCGTCCTTCGACTCCTTGTAGTAGAGCAGCTTGCCCTTATCGATGGGCTCGTAGAGCTGCCCCTGGGCGGCGTAGATGCCCACCTGCCCGAAGAGAGCGTCCAGGCCGAACGTGCGCGCCTCGTCGGGGATGATCGGGACGACGCGACGTCCGAGCTTCTTGTCGCGGATCAGCTTGGCCAAGAGCCGCGCGAACACCATCGTGGTGGACGCTTCGCCCTTCGCCATGCCCGCGTCGAACTCGTCGTAGAACTTCCCGTCAGGGAGCTCCACCTGCACCTGCGCGCTCGTGCGGCGCGATGGGATCACGCCGCCCAGCTGCCGCCGCCGCTCGAGCATGTACTCGACCTCGGGGCTGTCCATGCCCGGGTGGTAGAAGGGCGCCTCGTGGAGCTTGTCGTCCGGAACGGGGAGCTCGAGCTTGTCGCGGAAAGCGCGCAGCTCGTCGAGATCCATCTTCTTCTTCTGGTGAGTGACGTTCACGCCCTCGAAGCCCTCACCAAGGGTCCAGCCCTTCACGGTGTGGCAGAGGATGGCCACGGGACGGCCCTGCCCGTGGAGCTGCGTGGCGCGGTGGTAGGCGGCGTACACCTTGCGGTAGCTGTGGCCGCCGCGGCGCAGCCGGGCGATCTGATCGTCGCTCAAGTCCTGCACCATCTCGAGCATGCGGGGATCGCTGCCGAAGAAGTGCTGGCGGATGTAGTCGCCCGGCGCGTTCGTGTAGCGCTGCCACTGGCCGTCGACGGTGGCGTTCATGTGCCGCCGCAGCACGCCTTCCGTGTCCTTGGCGAGGATGGGGTCCCACTCGGGAGCCCAGATCACCTTGATGACCTCCCAGCCCGCACCGCGGAAGATCCCCTCGAGCTCCTGGATGATCTTGCCGTTGCCGCGCACCGGACCGTCGAGGCGCTGCAGGTTGCAGTTCACCACGAAGACCAGGTTGTCGAGCTTCTCGCGGGCAGCGATGCTGAGCTGGCCGAGGGTCTCGGGCTCGTCGCACTCCCCGTCGCCCACATAGCACCACACGCGCTGGGCGTCGGAGTTCTTGAAGCCGCGGTTCTGCAGGTAACGCGCGAAGCGCGCCTGGTAGATGGCGCTGATCGGGCCGATCCCCATGCTCACCGTGGGGAACTGCCAGTACGTCGGCATGAGCCGTGGGTGCGGGTACGAGCTGAGCCCCGCGCCGCGCTCGACCTCACGCCGGAACCGATCCATGGCCTCGACGGACAGCCGCCCCTCGAGGAACGAGCGCGAGTACATGCCGGGAGCCGCGTGCCCCTGGAAGAACACCAGGTCACCGCCGCCCTCCGCCTCCGGTCCGCGGAAGAAGTGGTTGAAGCCGACCTCGTACAGGGTCGCGCTGGAGGCGTAGCTCGACAGGTGCCCCCCGATGCCGGAGAAGCGGGTGTTGGCGCGCTGCACCATGGCGACCGCGTTCCAGCGGATGATCCGCCGGATGCGCTTTTCCATCTCCCGATCGCCGGGGAAATCCGGCTCGTCCTCGACGGGGATGGTGTTCACGTAGTCCGTGACGAGGGGCCCCTTGGGCTCCACGCGGAGGAGACGAGCGCGATCGAGAACCCGGCGCAGCAGATAACGGGCGCGCTCGGGACCTTCGGCGGAGACGACGGACTCGAGGGAGTCGATCCACTCGCGGGTCTCTTGGGGATCTCGGTCGATGGCTTCGGGCAGGTTCGTGCTCACAGTGGTGTTTCCTCCGGCGGAGCGCGGCGCTTCGCGACGCTCCTTGGCCCATCTGGCTCGCCCGCGGGGGGCGTCGCCGTCCGGGTCGGGCCTCGAGGGCCGTCCCAGAATTTCCGGTCTTTGGCCCTCTCCTCGGTCACGGTGATGGCCGGGACTCGGTGACGGGTCTAGGCCAGGTTCTTACCCGGCCTGGACCTCGGAGTCGAGTCCCGACATGGGGTCCGCGGGGCGCCGTTTGGGGCGGCGGGCCGCGCCTGCGCAGGGTTCTCCGCGCTCCTTTCCGGAAACATTTGGGGGCCGGAAAGTGTTCCCCCGCCGAAGCCGTGCGCCGCCCGGGCGCGTATCGTACCTGACGACCATGTCCCTCACCGCGACACTTCTGGTCTGGGCGTTCCTTTCCATGACCATCATGGGGCTGGGCCACTATTACCTGTGGCGGCGGCTCGTCCGGGACGCCGGCCTCCCCCGCCCCTGGCACGCCGCGGCCACCGCAGCGCTCGCGGTCCTGGCCATCAGCCACCCCATCATGTTCTTCCTGGGCCGCAATCTCCCTCGGGACACGATCCACCCGTGGGCGTTTGCCGCCTTCTCCTGGATGGGGTTCCTCTCCTTCCTGTTCATGACCCTGGTCTTCGTCGATCTCTCGCGGCTCGGCGCGCGCGGGGTCGCTCGCTTCCGGAAAGCCGCCGTCGAGGGGGAGGAGCCCGAAGATCCGAGCCGCCGCCGCACCCTGCAGCGCTTGCTCGCGGCCACCGTGGCGCTCTTCTCCCTGGGGCTCGGCGGTGAGGCGATGGCCCGGGCCCTCGACGGCTTCCGCAAGAAGCACGTCCGCGTGGAGCTCGCAAAGCTCCCCGCGGCGCTCCATGGGTTTCGCATCGTCCAGCTCACGGACGTCCACGTGGGCCCCACCATCGGCCGGGATTTCGTCGAGCGCATGGTGCACGAGACGAACGTCCTGCTGCCGGACGTGATCGCCATCACGGGGGATCTGGTGGACGGCTCCGTCGAGAACCTACGGGAGCACGTGGCGCCGCTGGGGCAGCTGCGCGCACGCCACGGCGTCTACTTCGTCACGGGGAACCACGAGTACTACTCGGGGGTCGAGGAGTGGGTCGCCGAGCTCGAGCGCCTCGGGATCCGCGTGCTGCGCAACGAGCGGGTCACCATCGGCGCGGGGGACGACTGCTTCGAGCTGGCGGGTGTGACCGATTACTCCGCTGGACGCTACGGCGACGCTCCGGACCTCGCGCGGGCCCTCGAGGGCTGCCCGGCGGATCGCGAGATCGTGCTCCTCGCCCATCAGCCTCGCGCCGTCCACGAGGCCGCTGAGCGGGACGTGGGCCTGGTGTTGGCCGGACACACCCACGGCGGTCAGTTCTGGCCGTGGAGCTGGGTCGTGCACCTGGTCCAACCGGTCGTGGCCGGGCTCGCTCGCTTCGGGCGGACCATGATCTATGTGAGCGTCGGGACGGGCTACTGGGGACCGCCGATGCGGCTTGGCACGGAGGCGGAGATCACCGTGGTGGAGCTGGCCAGCGGGGCTCGCGCGGAGATGGCGCAGCGAGCCTGAGCGGCTGCCTGAGCGGCTTCCCCACCGCCTGGTGACGACCGCGACCACGCTCGTGACGACGCCCTCTGACGCTGCCACGGCGGGGTCCCCGACGGCGCTCGCCGTGAGCCCCAGGATCAACGGAGGGCGTGGTGACGTCGGGTGACCCGATTCGCGACCAGGTTCGCCACCCGGATCCCATCGACGGCCGCGCTCACGATCCCCCCCGCGTACCCCGCGCCCTCTCCACAGGGGAACAGCCCCGCCAACCCGATGGCCTCGAGGGTCTCGGGATCACGGGCGACGCGTACGGGAGCGCTCGTCCGTGACTCCACCCCCACGAGCACGGCGTCCTCCGTGACGTACCCACGCAGCCGTCGATCGAAGGCCCGGAGCGCCGCGCGCAGGCGCTCCGCGATCGGGAGCCCCGTCGCCTCGAGCACCTCGCCCACGTCCGTCGCGGTCAGCCCCGGCAGGTAGCTGGTGGGTGGCAAGGTCGACGAACTCCGGCGCGCCAGGAAATCCGTCACGCGAGTAGCGGGAGCTCGGTTCTGCCCTCCTCCCGCGATCTGGGCCGCACGCTCCGCGCGCTTCTGCACCTCGACGCCCATGAAGGGACCCGAGAGCCCGAGCCCGGCGGCGTCCTCCAGCTCGATCCCGGCGACGAAGCCCGAGTTCGCGAAGTCAGAGTCCCGCTTGGACAGGCTCATCCCGTTCACCACCAGGTGCTCGGGATCCGTCAACGCGGGCACGATCCAGCCCCCCGGGCACATGCAGAAGGAGAACACCCCGCGTCCGTCCACCGTGCTCGCCAGGCGATAGGAGGCCGCCCCGAGCTTGGGGTGCGTGGCGTGACGCCCATACTGCGCCCGATCGATGAGGGCCTGAGGATGCTCGATCCTCACGCCGAGGGCGAAGGGCTTGGCCTCGAGCCGCACGCCGAGTCCGCGGCACATCTCGAGCACGTCCCGGGCCGAGTGCCCCGTCGCCAGGACGACGGCGGTTGCCTCCAGCACGTCGCCGTCGGCCAGCTCGACGCCGGCGACTCGGCGCTCGCTGCCCACCCCCTCGGTGCGCACCCCGACGACCCGCGCGCCGAAGCGGAACTGGACGCCGCACCCTTCGAGGCGCGTGCGCATCGCGGTGATGATCTGCGGGAGGAGGTTGCTCCCGATGTGAGGACGAGCTTCCGTCAGAATCGCCGGTGGCGCGCCGTGCAGCGCCAGCACCTCGATGACGTCCCTCACGTTCCCCCGCTTGTGACTGCGCGTGTAGAGCTTGCCGTCGCTGTACGTGCCGGCGCCTCCCTCGCCGAAGCAGTAGTTGCTCTCCGGATCCACGCCTCCCCGGGCGTTGAGCAGCTTCAGGTCGCGCCGGCGCGGCTGCACCTGCTTCCCCCGGTCGACCACCACGCAGGCGACTCCCTCCCGCGCCAGCTGATAGGCGCAGAAGAGGCCCGCGGGGCCGTCACCCACCACGACCACCCGCGGTGGCCCGCGCACCTCGCGGGGAGGTGGCTCCCCCAAGTTCGTCGGGGCGCGCGCGCCCAGCTCGAACAACAAGTGGAAGGCGACACGACCGCGACGTGCGTCGAGGGAGCGCTTGCGGAGCACCAGGGGCGGCACGTCCCCCACGGGCATCTTCAAGCGACGGGCCACCGCGGCGCGCAGGCTCGCCTCGTCCTCGGGCTCGTCGAGGCCGACGCTGACCTCCACCTCTCGTGGCAGGCGTTCGATCACGGCCCTGGGCTACGACGAAGCCCTGGCGAGCGCCAGGGTGACGACGAAGCCGGCTCGTCAGGCTCGCTGGCGCGGGCGGGGTGGTCCGGGCCCGGCGCCTGCGTCGCCACCGTGGGTCTTACTGCGCCGCCTGCTGGGGCGGGGCGTCCGCCTTCTTGGCGGGCGCGTTCTTCGCGGGCTCGTTCTTGGGGGGGACCGGCCGGCTGGGCCCGTTCGCCGTCTTGCCGCTCTTGAGCTTCATCCCACCGTAGGGAGGAATGCTGGGGATCTCGGCGAAGGTCTTCTTGAACAGCTCATCCATCTCGGCGAGCTTCTCGGGCTCCTTCTTGGCGAGATCGTTCTCCTCGCCCGGATCGTCCTTCAGGTTGAACAGGCGCTTCTGCCAGCCCGCGTCGAACACGATGAGCTTCCAGTCGTCCTTCACGATGGCGCGGCGGTGGGGGTTGTGCGTGTCCTCCGCGAGCTCCATCACGATCACGTCGCGCTTGCGGGGCTCTTCGGCGCCGTAGATCTCCTTGACCAGGCTCTCCCCCTGGAAGCCTTCCAGCGGCGGCTGCTTCATCAACTCCATCACCGTCGGGGCGAGATCGATGTGCGTCCGCGGCTCGGTGATGCGCCGCGGCTCGGCGCCCGGCGCCTTCACGATCAGCGGAATGCGCACCAGCACCTCCCACAGCTCGAAGGCGTGCTTGTACATGCCGTGCTCGCCGAACGCCTCGCCGTGGTCGGCGCTCACGATCACCGCCGTGTCGTTCCACCAGGGCTGCTGCTTGGCGAACTCGAAGAACTTGCCGAGCCACATGTCGGTGAACCAGACCTCCGAGTCGTAGCGGTCGCGGTTCTTGTCCCCGAAATCCGGGCTCTCCTTGTGTTTGATGTACTTGTCGTGGGGGTCCATCAGGTGGGACCACAAGAAGAACTGCCCCTTGACGTTCTCGGGGTCGCTCAAGAGCTCGATGAGCCGAGTGACGCTCTTGTCGCTCGTGACGTGGTTGTCCGTCTGGGCGTCGAAGGTGATGCCTTTGACGACCTCCCACACGTCGAAGCCTTGCTCGAGGCCCTTGCCGCGCGAGAAGTACATGTGCGCGTGGAGGCCCATGGTGCGGATGCCGTTCTGCTGCATCGCCTCCGTGATGAACTCGTTGTGCTCCGAGTAGCCCGTGAAGAAGTACCCCTGCCGGTAGAGGGTCGAGGCGTACCGACCCGTCAAGATCGTGGCGACCGTCTGCGCCGTGTAGCTCGAGACGGAGCGGTAGTTGTCGTAGACGACGGACTCCTCGGCGAGCTTGGTCAGGTTCGGGGCGATGTCCCGCGGGTAACCGCTCCAGGGCATGTCGGCCCGGAGCGCGTCGATCGTGAGCAACAGCACGTTCAGGGGCTTCTCCGGGCCTTGGGGCGGCGGCGGAGGGGTCGGTGCGGCCTTCTCTTCGGCCGCCGGCTGGGCGACGACCGGCGCCTCGTCCTGGGCGGCCTCCGCCGCGGGTTCGGCGGATTTCTTGTCGCACCCCACGGTGAGCACGCTCATGCCCAGCGCGACGAGCACGTGACGACCCTGAAGACGAAGACTGAAACGGGCTGACTGCATCATGGGGTTCCTGAGCATGGGAGCGGCCACGGGCCAGCGAAGCTTTGGGGGCTCGCGCGACCTTCGCGGTTTTCGTTGGGCGTTCTAGGCTGGCTGCGCGACCGCCGGCAAGACACCGATGCGGTGCTCGAAAAGTCGATGGGGAGGGACGGCATCTCGCGCAGCGTGCAGATCGCGTCCCAGGTGGGTGAAGTAGAGGATCTGCACACGCTCCGCCAGCTCGCCGAGGAGCTCGAACGCGGCGCAGGCGCGATCGTCGTCGAAGTCCACCAGCAGATCGTCAAAGACGAGGGGCACGGGCGCACGCCCCTCGAAGTAGTGCTCCAGGCTGGCCAGCCGCAGCGCCAGGTACAGCTGCGCCCGGGTGCCCCGGCTGAGTTCGACGAGCTCGAGCTCGGCCCCGTCGCGCACGCAGCGCAAGGTGCGCTCCCCCACGCCGACGCGCAGGCCCGAATAGCGCCCGAGCGTGAGTCGCGGAAAGTACTCGTTGGCCCGCGCCAGGATGGGTCCCTGGTGGCGCTCCGCGTAGCGCGTGACCTCCCGGGCGAGGAGCACCCGCGCCGTGCGCAAGACGAGGAAGTCCCGCAACACCTGGCGTGTCTCCGCGGCCGCGCTGGCGACCCGCTGCTCCGCTTGAGCCGCATCCTCGGAACCGTACAGCTCGAGGCCCGCGCCCTTGGCGCTGGCGTCGTACTCGGCGGCGCGCAGCTCCTCCTCGAGATCCTCCAGGCGCGCCTCCAGCTCCTCACACTGGGCCGACAGCTCCAGGCTGCTGATGGCGCGCGCCTCGGCGATCAGCTCCTCCAGCGAACCGGCCGCGGCCTTGCCGCGGAGCACGTCCTCGAGCTGCGCTCGCTGCGCCCGGAGCTCACGCGCGCGGCGCACCCGCTGCTCGACGGCGCCGAGCTCGGCGGGATCGTCGACGTGCGCCGCCTCCATCAGCTCTTGCAGCGCCGCCCAAGCGACCGCGACCGTCTGCTTGGCCGCGTTCTCTGCCTCTCGGCGCACCGCCAGCTCCTCCCGCAGGCGCTGACGCTCTCGCTCCACCTCCCGGGCCCGGCGCACCCGCTCCAGCAGAGCCGCCGCTGCCTCCAAGGCGTCCAGCCCCGCGAGCTCCGGAGCGTGGCGTTCCACGAGCCCTCCGACGAGGGTCGCGAAGCCGCGGGTGTCCCGGTCGATGCCGTCGAGGCGACGTTGCTTGTCGCGGGCGTCCTCGGCGATGCGCTCCACCTCCGCGAGCTCGGCGAGCACCGCTTGCACCTCGTCGGGAGGTGTCCCCTCCGGCAAGCCCAAGTCCTGGAGGATCTGCCGCCACTCGGCGCGCCACTGCTCCAGCTCCCGCTCCGCCTCGCTCGCGCGAGCACGTTGCCTGTCGATCCGCAGCTCGAGCTCCTTCGCGCGGCGTTCCGCGGCGCGGGCACGTTCCCTCGCCTGCCGCGCGGAGGTCAGGCGCTGGGCGGAGAGGTCCACCAACGCGCCCAGGTCCACCAACGCGCCCAGGTCCACCAACGCACCCAGGTCCACCAGCGCGTCCAGAGCCCCCTCTGCGCCGCCTGCCGTCGTGCTGGACGGCCCGAGGGACTCGACGCCGCTCGCCTGCGCGAGGAGCCGGGCCACCTCGAGGGCCTCCCCCTGGAGGGCGGCGAGGGTCGCCGTCCGGCGCGCGATCCGCTCCTGGGTCTCTCCGAGCTCCGCGAGGCGTCCGCGGACGGCGGGGAGCTCGACCAGATCCGGGAGTGGAGCGCCGAGGCTCTTCCAGCGGGCAGCCCAGCGCTCGCGGAGCCCCTGCGCGCGAGCGTCGAGGGCCGCGAGCTCCCCGTCGATGCGCTCGAGGGCGCCCCGCGCCGCCTCACGGATCTGCAGCTGCTTGTCCCGCTCGCTCACCCGGTGGGCCTCGAGGCGGAGCCGATCGGCGACGTGATCCACCTCGGCGAGCAGCGCGGTCAGCTGCTCCGCCCAGCGTCGAACCTCCGCGGGGCGCTCCAGGATGGGCTCGAGCCCCGCCATCAGCTCGTCCCGCTGGCGCCGGAGCTCGGCGAGCTTCGCCTCGCTGGGCACTTCGCCCGCCAGATCCTGCGCGCGGAGGGCAGCGACGGCGTCGTCGTGGCGTGCCTGCTGCTCGCTCCTCGACTCCCGGAGGCGTCTGAACGCCACCTCGAGAGCCTCCGCTTCCTTCCTCGCCTGGAGCACCTCGCCCTCCCCCGGCAAAGCCGCCAGGAGCTCCGCCCCGCGCAGGGAGACCCGCACCTCCCGGGCGAGACGCTCCGCGCGCTCCTGGAGCTGGCCGAGCTCCTGCCGCAGGGCCCCCGCGCTCTCCGACCGCGCGTGTACCTGGCGAGCCCGTCCCAGGGCGACCTCGAGGGCGTCGACGTCCACCTCGCTCGGACCCGCCTCCACGGCCGTCTCCCCCTCCCCACGCTCGCGGCGCAGCTCGTTCAGCTGCCGCGTCGCCTCCTGCGCCGCCAGCTCGAGCTGGGCATGACGCAACGTCGCCCGGCGAGCGCGCCGCTCGACGGCGGACTCGACGCGGAGCTCGTCCGCGAGCGCCAGGGCCGACCCCGTGGAGCGCTTGCCGAGGCGAGCCAGGTGACGTCCGAGCTCGTCGAGGCGCGTGACGAGCTTCCCCTCGAGCTTCGGGCGATCCTCACGGGCCTTGTGCTCCCAGCCGATCTTCTTTTCCAGAGCCTCCCAGCGCTCCGCCTCGACCTCGAGCAGGGAGCTCGGGGCGGGCAGCTCGTCGAGCCTGCGGCTCAGCTCCTCGATCTCGCCGCGGAGCCGCGCGAGCTCCCGCTGCCCATCCCGTTGCGCGCGCTGGGCCTCGGTTCGGCGGGTCTCCGCGTCCTCCGGCAGCTCCGGTTGCGGCCCGAGCTGCTCGATCTCCTCCGTGGCGTGGACCCAGCGCGCCACGTCGGAGCGCACGGCCGCCAGTCGGTTGAGCCGTCCCAGCTCGAGCTTGAGGCGTCCCCGCTCCGCCCGCAGGGTCTCGACTCGCGCCAGCGCCTGATCGTGGGCGCGCTTCTGCTCACGCCATTTCTCCGGGGGGCGCGCCGCCTGGCGCGCGCTGCGGGTAGCCTCCGCGAGGGTGGTCAGCGCGCGGTTCAACGGACGCTTCGCGCGAACGCCATAGAGGGCCTCTTCCTCCGCCTGGAGACGCGGCAAGAGCCGCGCCACGTCGGGGCCCGCCGTCCCGGCGGCGAACAGGCCCTCTTCGCTCCCCCCGAGGAGGGCCTCCGCGCCCTGCTCGAGCCGCGCCTGGTCGAGGCCGAAGCGCGCGAAGAAGCTCCGCTGATCGAGGCCCCCCAGCCAGGGGCCGAGGACGTCGTCCGGCAAGGGCTGCCCCTCGTCGTCGACGAGGGAGTCCTTGCGGCGCTTGCGTCGGGTCACGCGGAGCTCCTCCCGCTCGGCGCCGTCCCAGCGTTCGAGCACCGCCGCGACGGCCAAGCTCTTCAGCGGGTGGAGGTGGGCGTCCGCGCTGCGCTCCGGGATCCCGAACAGGAGCCCTTCGACCGCCCGCAGCGACGTGCTCTTCCCCGCCTCGTTCGGACCGTAAATGACGTGGAGCCCGCCGGGCGCGCCACCGGACAGATCCAGACGCTCCCGGGTGAAGGGACCGAAGGCCTCGAGGTGCAGCGAGCGGAACCTCACGAGCGCGCCTCCGTGTCGCCGTCGCCGAGCAGGCGCCCGAGCAGGAGGCGCTCCGCTGCCAGGAGGAGCTCCTCCGCGACCGCCTCCTCCCGCAGCAGCTCCTGCGCGATTCCATCGAGGCCGACGAGCACCTCGGCGCGCAGCGCCTCGAGGGACTCCGCGTCCATCCCCACCTCCCCGATGCCACGGAACAGCTCACCGATGGCGTCCTCCCGCTCGCGTAGCGCCTCGAGATCGATGGCCGGGCTCGTCTCGACGTCGACGCGCTCGATGTAGAGGTTGCCCCAGGCGAGGCCGAGGGCGCGGAGCTCCGCCAGCAAGCGCTCCTGATGACAGGCCAGGGCCCCATGGGCGGCCGTGGGCCCGCGCAGCCGCACGCGACAGGCCAGGAGCCGGCCGTCCGCCTCGAGCAGCAGCTGCCGGAGCCGGCGCGCCGAGCACTCGAGGGCGTCCTCGAAACTGCGCGCGTCTTCGAGGAACACCTCACAGCGCGCCCACCGCACCACGTCCACGGCGCGGTGCTCGACGGAGCGGATCAGCCCCTGGTCGGTGGTGACGAGGCTGGCCCCCTTCGGACCCGTCTCGTGGATGTGGCGTCCCTGCAGGTTGCCGCTAAAGACGATCCACGGCTCGCGAGCGAGCACCTCGCGCGCGTGCACGTGACCGAGGGCCCAGTAGTCGTAGCCTCGCGCCCGCAGCTGCTCGAGGGCGCAGGGCGCGTAGGGGGCGTGCCCCGGGCGGCCATCGAGGGACGTGTGCAGGAGACCGACGTTGAGCAGACCTGCCTTCGGATCCGGATAGCTGACGGCGAGGTTGTCTCGCACCTCGGCCGTCGCGTAGCCGACGCCGTGCACCGCGACCCCGAGCTTCTCGTAGGTGAGCGTCTCGGGCGCGGAGAACGACAGCTCCCGGACGTTGTCCGGGGTGTTCAGGTAGCGCGTGATCTTGCTCGACGCGTCGTGGTTGCCGCGCACCCAGGCGACCTGCACGTCCGCTTCGCGGAGGCGCGCCATCTGTTGCACGAAGAAGAGCCCGGTCGAATAGTCCTTCCAGTCTCCGTCGTACAGGTCCCCCGCGATCAGGAGCAGCGCCGCGCCCTCCTCGATGCACAGATCCACCAGGTTCTCACAGGCGCGACGGGTCGCCCCGCGGATCTCCTCCACCGGGGCGCCCTCGTAGGCGGACAGCCCGCGCAGGGGGCTGTCGAGGTGCAGATCGGCGGCGTGGACGAACTTCATGGCGCGCTCCTGTCGGGCCAGCGCCGCAAGCGCCCCGCCGCCGCGACGCGCGCCGGGTGGCACGCCGCGGCGAGGATCTCCGCGCTCTCGGCGATGCGGGGACCAGGCCGATTGAAGAACACGTTGCCGTCGACGGCGAAGGTGCGCCCCTCCCGGGTCGCCCGCAGCCCACGCAGCGTGGCAGCCCCCAAGCTGCCGTCAAGCTCGTCGAGGGTGCGCTGCACGTCGAAGCCGCAGGGCATCACGACGACGACGTCCGGATCCTCCTGCGCGATCTGCTCCCAGTCGACGGTGAGGAAGTGCCCCGGCTCGTCGAGCAGGATCGGGCGCGCGCCCGCGATGCGGGCGATCTCCGGCATCCAGCCGCCCGCGATCATCGGCGGATCGATCCACTCGATGAGCGCGACCCGCACGGAGGGCCCCCCCGCGACGCGCCGTCGCACCTCGTCCAGCTGCGCGTCGAAGCGGGCGACGAGGGCCTCCCCTCGCTCCGGCACGCCAGCCGCTCCCGCGATGCGGCGGAAGTCCGCGCGGATGCCGTCCAGGTCGACGGGGCACGTGGACACGACGCGCGCGTCGCCCCCCGTGAGACGCCGGCACGCGACCTCGACGTCGTCGAGAGTGACCGCGCAGACGGCGCAGTGGTCCTGGGTGAGGATCAGATCGGGAGCGAGCTGCGCCAGCCGCTCCTCATCGACGTCGTAGATACTGAGGGCGCCCCGCACGAGACTCCGCACCTGGCCGTCGATGGCGGCGCTCGGCTGGCGCGGATCCACCCTGGTGGAGCTGAGCCGCGGGCGGTCCAGGATCTCCGGCGGCGTGTCGCACTCGTGGGAGATGCCGACGATCTGCTCGGCCAACCCGAGGGCGCAGGCGGTCTCCGTCGCCGAGGAGAGCAGCGACACGATGCGCAGCGGCTGCGGCGACGTCATGGCGCGACCACCTCCTGGCGCGCCACGCCGAGCCCCTCGATCCCGTACTCGACGACGTCCCCCGGCTGGAGATAGCCCGGCGGCGTACGCCCCATGCCCACCCCGGCGGGCGTCCCCGTGCTGATCACGTCACCGGGCAGGAGGGTCATGAACTGGCTCACGTAGGCGACCAACCGAGCGACGCCGAAGACCATCTCCCGCGTGCTCGACTCCTGCCGCCGCTCACCGTTCACGTCGAGCCAGAGGGACAGCGCCTGGGGATCGGGCACTTCGTCTGCGGTCACGAAGAAGGGGCCCAGGGGAGCGAAGGTGTCCGCGCTCTTGCCCTTGACCCACTGCCCCGAGCGGTTCTTCTGGAAGTCGCGCTCCGAGTAGTCGTTGCACAGGACGTAGCCGGCGACGTGTCCCAAGGCGTCCGCCTCGCTCACGTACTTGGCCCGCCTCCCGATCACGACGGCCAGCTCGACCTCATAGTCCGTCTTCGTGGAGCCCCGGGGCAGCTCGAGCGCGTCGTAGGGTCCGCACAGGGCGCTGGTGGCCTTCATGAAGAGCTTCGGCTCTGCCGGGAGGGTCGCCCCCATCTCGGCCGCGTGGTCCCGATAGTTCAACCCGACGCAGAGGATCTTGCTGGGGCGGGTCAACGGCGGGCCGAACCGGAGCCCCGCGCCGCGAAAGTCCTCCGCCGTCGCGGCCGGGGCGAGCACCGGGCACTGGGCGGCGTGGGTGGTGAGCCACTGACGCAGCCGCTCCACGCCCCCGGTCGCCAGGAAGCGCTCGCCGTAATCCTCCCCGAAGCCAGAGACGTCGATCGCCCGCCCGTCCGGGAGGACGGCTCCGGGGCGCTCCTGATCGACGGGACCGTAACGAAACAGTTTCACGCCCCCACGGATACCACGACGCCGCGTTCCCGCGAGCCATGCCCCCCAACGCCCCTCCGTTCGGTGTACGCTGCGCGGCACGCTGCTTCGCTCCCGGGACCGCCGGCCCTCCGGGAACGAAGCCGGCGCCGCCTCCGAGGGCACGCCGCGCGAGACCGACCATGACCTCTCCACTCGCCGACTCCACCGCACGCAGCACCGCGACGCGCTCCTCCGAGAGCCTCTCGCCCGACGGCCTTTCCACCGGAGCGCTCTCCGCCGACAGCAACGCCGACAGCAACGCCAGCGGCGCGCCCCTCGGCGCCCCCTCGGCTTCGATCCGGGCTTTGAGCGCCTGTCGGCTCGGCCCCCTGGGCCTCGCCATCTACAACGTCCTCTACTGGCCCTACCTGCTCGGCAGCTGCGTGCTGCTCTTCGCGCCCGCGTCGTTGCTGTGGCTCCTGACGGCGCCCTGGGACCCCAAGCGGCGTTGGCTCGGCGCGTTCACCCGCTGGTGGGGGCGGCATTACCTCGGCTGGGCGCCCTATGCCGGGCTCCGAGTCACGGGGGCCGAGCACCTCGCCTCCGTCGAGCAGGCCGTCTACGTCTCGAACCACCTCTCCATGGTGGACATCCTGGCCCTCTATGCCCTGCCCCGGCCCTTCCTCTGGGTGAGCAAGATCGAGAACTTCTACGTGCCGTTCCTCGGCTGGAACATGTGGCTGAACCGCTACGTGCCCCTGCGCCGCGGCTACCTGCCGAGCATCATGCGCATGTACCGCACCTGCGTGCGCCGGCTCGGCGAAGGCTTCAGCCTCTGCTTGTTCCCGGAGGGGACGCGCTCGGAGACCGGGCGGATGCGCCCCTTTTATCCAGGAGCCTTTCGTCTGGCCCTGCGCGCGGGGGTCCCGGTGGTTCCCCTCGTGCTCGAGGGGTCGGACCGTGTCCTGCCGAAGAAGCGCCTCCAGATCGCGCCGCAACCCGTGACCCTGCGCGTGCTGCCCCCCGTCACGCCGGAGGAGGTCGGCCACGACTGGCGCCGCCTGCGGGACGAAGTGCGCCGGCGGATGGAGCGCGCCCAGGCCGAGCTGCACGGCTGAGCGGCTCTCTGGCCGGGCCGGCCCCGAGGTCGCTCGCTCGCCCGACCGTCCGGCCCGTCGCACCGAGACTGCACGGCTCGCTCCCGAGGGAAGCCCTCCGAGGGCCGCCCCGAAGACCGATCGGTCGGCCGATCTGCCGCCCCCAAGCCCTCGACGTCACGAAGCGGCGCGAGAGCCCCCGGGGCGGGAGTGAATCTGTCTCGCTTTCGTCCGTTTCCCCCGTCTACGGCCCCATGAGCCGGGCCCTGGACGCCATGCGGAGATCGGTTGCGGCCCTCGAAGAGCAGCTCCTCGTCGATCGGGAGCAGGCGCAAGTGGCGCGCGCCGAACGCCTGCGCCGCTTCCACACCGTCGAAGCACCCCTCGTTCGCGCCCTGGGCATGGGGCTCCTCAGCGCCATGGTCGCCCTCCACAACCAGGGCCTGACCCCCGCGCTCACCGGCCGCTCGCTGCCCTTCGCCCTCGGCGCTTCGGCCTACGCGCTGCTCAGCTGGCTCCTCTTGCGCCGGATCTACCGCACGCCTTCTCGGCTCCCCTGGGACGTCATCGTCGCCGGCGCCGACGTGCTGGTCTGCGCCGCGGCCGTGTGGAGCACGGGCGGCATCGAGAGCGTGCTGTTCCTCGTGTTGTGTGTGCGCGTCGCGGATCAGGCGACGGCCTCCTCCCGCCGTGTCGCGTGGTTCGCCCATGGAGCGGTCCTCGCCTACGTGCTCGTGTGCGGCGTCGATCTGCTCCTGGAGGGCGGGGACGTTGCGCGCGCGGCTCTGCAGACCGCGCTGCTCTATCTGGTGACCCTCTACTTGACCGCGAGCTCTCGCTCCACGGAGCGGCTCCGCAAGCGCGGCATCACCGCTCATCGCCTGGCGCGAGAGCTCGTCTGGCGGCTCCGCGATCAGAGGGACGAACTCGAGGAAGCGCGCGCCCGCTCGGAGCTCGCCAGCCAGGCCAAGAGCCGCTTCCTGGCGGTGATGAGCCATGAGCTGCGCACGCCCCTCAACGGTGTGATCGGCATGACCGATCTGCTCCTCGACACCGCCCTCGATCCCGAACAAGAGAGCCTCGCCCACACGGCGCGCGCCTCGGGGCAGGCGCTCCTGCGCCTGATCGACGAGGTGCTGGACTTCTCGAACGCCGAAGCGGGACAGGTGGAGCTGGTGGTGGAGCCCTTCGAACCTCGGGAGCTCGCCTGCGAGGTGTTGCGCGCCTTGGCTCCCGTCGCCGCGGCGCGCGGGCTGCTCCTGGAGTGGACCGCGGAGCCCGACGTGCCCGCCCAGGTGCTCGGTGACGTGGAGCGGGTGCGCCAGGTGCTCCTCAACGTCGTCGGCAACGCCATCAAGTTCACGAACCAGGGGGGCATCGTGCTGTCGCTCCGCCTGCCCGAGGCGCCGTCGGAGGACGGGCTCCTCGAGATGGTCGTGGAGGACACGGGGATCGGGGTGCCCCCCTCCCAGCGCGAGCTCATCTTCGACGCGTTCAGCCTGGTCGACGCTTCCCCCACCCGGCGCCACGGCGGGGCGGGTCTCGGGCTGGCCATCTCCCGCGCCCTGGCCCGCCTCATGGACGGCGACCTACGCCTCGAGGGCCGCGAGGGCGGCGGCAGTCTGTTTCGGTTCACCGCACGGCTGCCCGCCGTTCCCGGCGCCGGCTCCCCGCCCCCCCGGCTACCGCCGGCGCACTTCCTCGTGGACGTGGAGGCCCCGACGACGGCGGCCTTCGTGCAACGAACGCTGCTCTCCTGGGGGCTCGTCCCCGTTCGACCCGGCGGCGTCAGCCCCGATCTGGTCGTCGCCGACTCCAGCTCCTCCCTGCGGGGTCCCACGACGATCTTCCTCGTCCCCTGGACGAGTCACCGGGTAACGTCCCTCACCCCCTCGAGCGTGCGCTTGCCCCTCCGGCTCCCGGAGCTGCAGCGGTCCCTCGAGCGACACCTCTGCACGTCGAGCGTCCGCGACCTCTCGGAGGGCAGCCGCATCACGCCCGTCGACGTGTTGGTGGTGGAGGACAACCCCGTAAACCAACGCGTCGCCCAGAAGACCCTCGAGCGGCTCGGTCACCGGGTCACGATCGCCGCCACGGGGGAAGAGGCCATCCAGCGCGCCACCACCGGCAGCTACGAGCTCATCCTCATGGACTTGCAGCTCCCGGACGTCGACGGCGTGGAGGCGACGCGTCGAATCCGCCGCCACGAGCTCACCCGGGACGTGCCCATCATCGCCTTGACCGCGGACGTCAGCCGCGAAGACCGCGCGCGCTGCCTCGCCGCCGGGATGAACGATCACCTCAGCAAACCGCTGCGGCGGGCCGAATTGGAAAAGGCCCTGCGGCGTTGGTGCCGCAGGGCCGATTTCGCGACCTTGGAACGAACCGAGCGCCCCTCGCGGGCGCTGGGCTCATGACTCCGGGTCGTTACGCCGAACCTCTCAGTCGAACTTGCCCAGGGCCCCGAGGTCGTCGAAGGCCTCCACGAGCCGCTTGGCCATCTCCTTCTCACCGAGGTGGAGCCAGCCGCGCGGATCGATGTACTTCTTGTTGGGCTTGTCGTCGCCTTCGGGGTTGCCGATCTGCGACTTCAGGTAGGCGTCCTTCTCATCCATGTAGTTCTTGATGGGACGAGTGAAGGCCCACTGAGTGTCCGTGTCGATGTTCATCTTCACGACGCCGTAGGACACCGCCTCGCGGATCTCCTCGCGGGACGACCCCGAGCCGCCGTGGAACACGAAGTCGACGGGCTTCGGCCCGGTCCCGCGCTGCTTCTGGATCTCCTCCTGGGAGTTCTTCAGGATCACCGGGGTGAGCTTCACGTTGCCCGGCTTGTACACGCCGTGCGTGTTGCCGAAGGACGCCGCGATCGTGAAGGCGCCCACGGGCTTCAGCTTGTCGTAAGCCGCGAGCACCTCCGAGGGCTGCGTGTACAGCTTGGAGTTGTCGATGTTGGTGTTGTCGACGCCGTCCTCTTCGCCGCCCGTGACGCCGAGCTCGATCTCGAGCGTCATGTTCAGCTTGTTCATGCGGGCGAGGTACTTCGCACAGATGTCGAGGTTCTCCTCGAGGGGCTCCTCGGAGAGATCGAGCATGTGCGAACTGAAGAGAGGCTCACCGTGCTTCTCGAAGTACTTCTCACCAGCGTCCAGCATGCCGTCGATCCACGGCAGCAGCTTCTTGGCCGCGTGATCCGTGTGCAGCACCACCGGCACGCCGTAGGCCTCCGCCAAGAGGCGCACGTGGTGGGCGCCAGCGATGGATCCCGCGATCGACGCCTGCTGCGCGGAGTTGTCGAGGAACTTACCCGCGTAGAAATGTCCGCCGCCCTGCGACAGCTGGATGATGATGGGGCACTTGGCCTCGCGTGCAGCCTGCAGAGCGGCGTTGGCGCTGTGCGAGCCGATGATGTTCACGGCAGGGAGCGCACCTTCGACGCTCTTGAGGTAGTCGAACAGCTCCCGAAGGGCGCTGCCAGTCACGATGCCAGGCTTCAGCTTCAGTTTCGACATGTAATGCTCGCTGGTTGAAAGTGGCGGGATTGCGCGGCTAGCGGCCGCTGTCCGCGACGGCTCAGGGCCTCGATGCGTGGGCTAACGGTGGTTCCTACCTGTCGCGGTTCTGGCCCGACCGCCCCACGAGGGTGCCGGCCGAGCCGCTGGGCGGCCTTGCAGCCCGCGCGCGGCGGACGCCTACCATAAAACGAGGTCGCCCCGAGGCAAAACCGAACCGCGCCCCCTGGAAATCTGAGGCCCCGAGGCGCCCGTCGCCAGCTCGACCCGCCCGCGCACGCCATGGACCGCCTCTCGGACGTCGCGCGGGCGAAGCCGCCGGAGGTGATGCCACCCTGATGCCGCCCTCCGACCCGAGCGCCTCCGCTGAGCCGCAGCCCGCAAGGGCGCAGCACCTCCGCGCCTGCCGCGCCGCGAGATCGCAGCGCCGGCTCGGTGAGCGCGCCCGCCCTTTCAGTGGGGCCCATCAGTTGGGCCCTCGGCAGGGGCCGCCCGGCACGCTCACCGGTCGCCTCCGGGAGCCCCGACGGGGTCTCCGGATCAATCGTCCCGGGCTTCGATCGCGTACAGGATCTCGACGTGCTGCTGCACGGTCAGCTCCCCGGGCTCCACGGGCACTTGCGCGTGCTCCTTCATCATCATGGGCGCCGCGGCGCTGCTGCCGAAGCGCATCCCCCCTTGGGGCTGCGTGCTGATGGCGAGCACCCGGCCCAGCTTCGCTCCCGTGAGCTTGGCGAGCTGCTCCGCCTGCTCGTGGGCATCCCTCACGGCCTCCGCTCGCGCCTGGGCGAGGTGCGGCTTGGGGTCGTCGATCTCGAAGGCCAGGCCATGAACCGCGTTGGCCCCAGCCTGGGTCGCCGCGCTCAGGATGGCGGAGGTCTTCGCGAGATCGCGCACGGTGACGCGCACCGTGTTCGAGGCGCGATAGAACCCCCGGGGACCGGCGGGCGCCGCTTCGACCGCGCCGGCGGCGCCTTCTCCCTCCTGCGGGAGCGGGCGCGGAGGAGGCGTGGGAGGGAACTCTTGTTCGAAGAAGACGCTCACCTGCTCCGTCTGCAGGTCCGCGTCGACGATGCCCTCCGCCCGCACCGCCGCGAGGACCTGCTGCATCGTGCGACTCACCTGTTCGACGGCCTCCGCGGCGGACGCGGCCCGCGCTTCGACGCCGAGGGTGGCGCGGGCGACGTCGGGCCGCGCCTTCACCTCTCCCTGGCCGGAGACGCGCACCCCCTCCGGCGACGAGGCGCCGCGCACCTCGATGGAACGCCCGCGGTGGGCACAACCGACCGCCCCAACGCCCAGCGCGACGATCAGCGCCGACGATCTCATCCAACGTGTCATGGATTCATCCCTTCTCGGCCCCCGAACGCGGCGCTCCGTCGACGCCGCCCCGAACCGTCCTCAGGCGATATCGCGAAGCTGGTCGACCCGTCCAGAGCTCTCGAGCGCCCCTCCCTCGGCGGCGAGGTCGAGCTGCGCCGCGTCGAGGCTCCCAATCCGACGGGCGCTCGCCTCGAGCACCGCCTCGACCGTCGCCTCCCGCAGAATGGCCCGCACGCCTTCCCGGAGCTCTCCGGGCGGGACCGCACGCCCCAAGTAGACGAGCGCTTCCTTCAGCTGTCCGAGGACGCCCCGCTCGGAGAACGCCTCTCCGCAGCGGCGGGCCAGTTCGTCCAGGTGCGCCACCAGGTCTCTCCCGGACGGACGCAGCGGCTCCCCCGCCCCCTGCAGCGCCTCGATCTGCAGGAAGATCCAGGGATTTCGGAGCGCCGGCCGGCCCACCATCACGGCCACGCAGCCAGTCTCCGCCCGCATCCGCAGGGCATCGGCCGCGTACCAGGCGTCCCCATTGCCGACCACAGGGATGGTCAGCGCCCGCTGCAACCGCTCGATGATGCGCCAGTCGGCGACGCCCCGGTAGAAATCCGTCCGGCGGCGGGGGTGAACGGTGATGAAGTCCGCGCCTGCGTCCTGCACGGTCCGGGCGATGTCGACCACCGCGCTCGCGTCGTCGAAGCCCGCGCGGATCTTCGCCGACAGGGGCAGGTGGGTGCGCTCTCGCATGACGGTGACGAGACGTCCCAGCAGCGCACGGTCGCGGAGCAGGGCGGAGCCGACCCCCTTGCGCACCGCCTTGGGTGCGGGACACCCGAGGTTGATGTCGACGACGTCCGCGCCCGCGGCGGTCACGAGCTCCGTCGCCTCGGCCATGTTGTCGAGGTCGTTGCCCATGACCTGCACGCTGAGGGGCATCCCGGCGGGCTTGCCGACGTGACGGCGCAAGAGCTTGAGGCTCACGGGCGCCCGCGTGATACGCACGAACTCCGTGCACACGACCCCGATGCCGCCGCGCTCTGCCATCAGCGCCCGGAAAGCCGGGTGCGTGAGCCCTTCCATCGGCGCGAGCAGGGTCGGGTGGCGCCAAGGCCACTCGCCGCGCCGGAGCCGCTCTCGGGGATCGACGTCTCGGGAGGTCAGCGCTCTTCCTCGACCGGGCGTACGGGCCGCGTGTCCTGCTCGTGGCGCTCCCCTGCCTGCTCGCTGGGCGTCTGGTTGAAACTGTCCATCGAGCGCTGCTGACGACCGTAGAGCTCCCGGGAGCGCTGCTCCGTCTCCGGGGGCACCACGTCCCGTCGCTGGTTCGCCGCGCAGGCGCTCACCAGGAGGGAGAACACGACCCCGAGCGCGCTCGCCGCCAGGAGCCCCCGGACAGCGGCCGGAGAGCGAGTGCGGGGGCGGGCGGGGGCGCTGAGCATACTTCTAGGATAGCCGATCCTGGCCCGGCGGACGACCCCGTCCCTCCTCGCCGCCCGATGGAACGGCGAGGGCCCCTCGCGAGGGGCCCTCGGCTCGTTGGGTGGGCGGGCAGAGCGGTATCGGCTTCGTCGTCGACGTCGCCGCGCGGGCTCCGCGCCGCGCGCGACTCCTCAGAGATCCTTGGCGTGCTCCGCCAGGTACTGGGCGACGCCCTCGGGGTTCGCCTTCATGCCCTTGGCGCCCTTGTTCCAGCCCGCAGGACACACCTCGCCGTGCTCCTCGGTGAACTGCAGCGCGTCGACCATGCGCAGCATCTCGTCCACGTTCCTGCCCAGGGGGAGGTCGTTGACGACCTGATGACGCACCACACCGG
>JAAZAA010000256.1 GCA_012514535.1 Myxococcales bacterium
GCTCCCGGGCGATTGTCTCGAGAGCTGCGGCGCCTCCCAAGCGCTCGATCCACGGCGCCAGGTGCGCGACACCCGCCCAGCCCGTGAGGGCACCGGACCAGGTGAGGGGTGTGGCAGCGTGGATGAGTGTCGCGTCGAAGATGCGCGCGAGGACCGGAGCATCGATCCAGGGGGTGGCGCGGAGCAGCTCGTCGAGAGCCTCGGCGTCGGGCTCGGCGAGGAGGCACCGGTACAGGGCGTCGCTTGCCTCCCGGCGTAGGCCTTCCGGCAGAGCGGGGAGCAGGCGGGCCAGAGCGACGACGCGGACGTACTCTCCGTTCGGGGGGCCACTTCGTCGGGCCATGTCGAGAGCTCGAGGGCCCCCCAAGAGGCGGACGATCGTCTGCGGCGAGGTTTGGAGGAGTTGCTCTGCTGCCTCGGGGAGCAGCGCGGTGGCCTCAGCTCGGGCTTGGTCGAAGAACCTCGCGCCGGCAGGGCCGAGCACGTCCGCAAGGTCACAGAGGGCGGCACAACGCGCGTCAGGAGCTGGTATGCGTTCGATGGCGCGCTGCGCCTCCTCGATGTACCCTCTTTCCGCGAGGATAGGCGCGATGACGCGGAGGAGCGCGGGGCTGCCGTCGACGGTGGCCAGGGCTCTCAGAGTTCCTGCGTCGAGGTGCCGGAGGAACCGGGCGAGGGCAGGGAAGTCACCGGGCGAGGGACCCGTCTCGAGGAGGCGTACTCCTTCCCGCAGGGCCGCCTCTCGTTCGTGCTGGGGAAGAGCGTCGATGAGCTCGGCGAGCACGCGCACGGATCGCCCGCTCCGCGCCCAGCTCGAGCCACCGTCGCTCGAGCTGCCCGAGCCGTTCGGGAGCCCTGTCGCGCCAGCGGGCCGCGTACTCGTCATGAGAGAATCCCCACTCGTTCCCCTCGCCCGCGACGATGGGGCCGTTCCCTCCGGCGAAGCGCCGCAGCAGCTCCGTGAGCGTCGGCGCCGGGATACCCGTGAGCGGCTCCAGATCGTCGCCGGTCAGGGGCGCGTACGCGAGTGCGAGGGCGTCGACGACGCGAGCTGCGCTTTCCTCCGCAGCGGCCCCTTCGAGCCAGGAGACGGCGGTGTTCACGTGTGAGTCGGTGTCGAAGCGCGCGGCATGCGCGGGGTTCGACTCCGCGGGGAGCAGTCGTACGTCCTCGGTGTCCCACCCGAGCCGTTCACACCAGCGCTGGGCCTGCTCCAACGCGCCGGACACGGTGACCACTACGAAGCGCCCGGCGCCGACCTGCGAGAACGTGGCGCACGTCTCCGGCCAATCCACGCAACGGTCCACTCCGTCGAGGACCAGCAGAACCTCTGCCTCGTCGCCGGAGCGATCCCTGCGGAGGGTCGAACGCAGCAGCCGACGGAGGCGCGCGGTGGAGGGGAACCCGAGGTGGTCCTCATCGCCCCACAGGGCCCCGAGCAGGATCGGCAGTGCCTCCGACTCGAGACAGAGGCCGCTCGCTCGGCCCAGGGGCACGAAGCCCACCCGCCAGCCGTCGGCGCGTGCGACGTCGGCCGCGAGCTTCGCGACGAGCGTGCTCTTGCCCGAGAGCGCAGGGCCGTACACGAGGGCCCGCCGGATCCCAGAGTCCCGCTCCGCGAGCAAAGCCTCGAAGGGGCTCGCTGCAGGGTGCCAGCGCGAACGCCTCGCCCAGGTCAGCAAGAAGCGCGCGGCTCGCGTCCGCGGCTCGACCCGGGAGCGCCGATCTTCTTCTGAGATACCGGGATGCCCACGCAAGGGAAAACGTCATGCGGTCGGCGCTTCGGGAAGCCTCGGTTCGAAGGGCTTGCCGGAGCGCGCGACGCTGAGCATGGCGCTGA
>JAAZAA010000257.1 GCA_012514535.1 Myxococcales bacterium
CGCGGCGCTCATCCCCGCGCGACCCTACGTCGTCGCTCGAAGGCCGCAGAAATTCCTGTCCCCTTTCGCCCGAGAAACACCGCAAACCCTGCGGGGAGCGCTCGTCGAGCGAGTTTCCGCGTGGAAACTCCCGGCGCCTCGCTTCACACTCCCGCGGGCGCGACGAGGCCCGAGCCCGGGCCCGAGCCAGGGCCTGGGCCACGGTCACGCCCTCTTCCCGCGGCGCCCTCGACGCCCTCCCCATCGGCCCCCGGACGTTCCGAGGTCCCCTTCCCCCTGCTAGACCCCCCTCTGTCTTCCCCGGTACATCGATGGATCGTCCCAAGAGCCCCCTCCTCACCGCGGCCCTCCTCGTCGGCGCCGTCGCCCTGCTCGCGCTCCTCGCCTGGGGCGTCTCCTCGCTGCGCACGCCCTCCGCTCCCGAGAGCGAAGCCGCGCCCCCGGCGGCGGAGGTCCTCACGGTCTACTCCGGACGGAACGAGAAGCTGATCGGGGAGCTCATCGAGCGCTTCGAGCGCGAGACGGGGATCCGGGTCCAGGTGCGCTATGGGGAGACGGCGCAGCTCGCCGCGTTGCTGCTCGAGGAGGGCCCGCGCTCGCCGGCGGACGTCTTCATCGCCCAGGACGCTGGCGCGCTCGGGGCCCTGGCCCGCTCCGAGAGCCTGGCGCCCCTGCCCGAGCCGATCCTCGCGCGCGTCCCCGACGAGCGCTTCAGGTCACCGGACGGCGTGTGGGTCGGCCTCTCGGGGCGCGCTCGCGTGCTCGCCTACAACACCCAGCGCGTGAAGCCCGAGGAGCTGCCACGCAAGGTGCAGGCGCTCACGGATCCCTCCTGGAAGGGGCGCCTCGGCTGGGCGCCTGGCAACGCGTCGTTCCAGGCGTTCGTGACTGCGCTCCGGCTGCTGCAAGGGGAGGAGGCCGCCGTCGCGTGGCTGCGCGGGGTCCAGAGCAACCAGCCCAGGAAGTACAAGAACAACACCGCCATCATCGAGGCGCTCGCCCGCGGCGAAATCGACGTGGGCCTCGTGAATCACTACTACGTGTTCGCCGCCGCCAAGGACCGCCCCGAGGCGCTCCCCGTGCAGAACCACTACTTCGAGCAGGGTGATCCGGGGGCCCTCGTCAACGTGGCGGGCGCCGGCATCCTCCGGACGAGCCGCCAGCCGGCCCTCGCCGAGCGCTTCGTCCAGTACCTCTTGGGGGAGAGCGCCCAGCGCTACTTCACCGAGCGCACGTTCGAGTACCCGGTCGTCGCCGACATCGATCCCCACGAGAAGGTCGGGCGGACGCTGGCGGAGATCGGCGCCCCGAAGCTCGATCTCTCGAAGCTCGAAGACCTCCAGGGCACCGTGCGGCTCCTGCAGCGCGAAGGAGTGCTCTGAGGGTCGTGGGGCCGCTCGGATCGATCGCGCGGACGGCGCTCTGGGTCGCGTCGTGCCTGGTGGTGGCGGCGGCCTGCTTGCCCGGCTTCTACCTGCTGTTGCGGGCCGGTGAGGTCGACGCGCGCGCGTGGGAGGTGTTCTTCGGCGGGCGGACCCTGGAGCTCCTGGGGAGCACCCTCTCCTTGGCCTTCGCGGTCACCCTGGCCGCGACCCTGATCGCGCTGCCGCTCGCCTGGCTCACCACCCTGTCGGATCTCCCGGGGCGGCGCGCGTTCACGGTGTTGCTCTGCTTGCCCCTGGCGGTGCCGTCGTTCATCCACGGCTACGCGCTCCTGGCCGCCTTCGGGGACGGCGGCCTCCTGGACGGGTGGGGCGCGCCGCGCCCTCGCATCTATGGCTTCTGGGGGGCGACCTTCGCGCTGACGTTCTCGACCTTCCCCTTCTCGTTCTTGGCGTTCCGCGCGGCGCTGCTGCGCCAGGACGGCAGCCTGCTCGAGGCCGCGCGGAGCCTGGGCGCGTCGCCCTTCGAGGCCTTCGCGCGGGTGACGCTCCCCCAGCTCCTGCAGGCGTTCCGCGCGAGCGGGTTGCTCGTCGCGTTCTACGTGCTGTCGGACTTCGGCGCGGTGAGCCTGCTCCAGTACGACACCTTCTCGCGAGCGATCTACCTCCAGCTCGAGGGGGCCTTCGATCGCTCCCTCGCCGCGCTCTGGTCCCTCGGGCTCATGGCCCTCGCGGTGCTCGCGCTCGGGGGCTCCTGGTTCTTCGGTGGCGCGGAGGGTCCGACGCACGCCGGCCGCGCGAGCCGGCGACCGCGCCGCGCTCACCTCGGCGGACACGCCGTCTGGGGGTTCGCCGCCGTCCTCGGCACCCTCGCGGCCGGCGTCGGCGTCCCCGTCGGGGTGATCGTCCTGTGGCTCACCCGCGCCGCGGATCGCTGGGACTTCGAGCGCTTCTGGACCGCCGCGGTGAACTCCCTGTGGATCTCCCTGCTGGCGGCGCTCGTCACGGTGCTGTGCACGCTGCCGCTCGCGTGGCTGTCCGCCCGCCGCGCCTCGTCGCCGCTGGTGCGCGTCCTCGAGCGGGCCGCTTACGCGAGCTACGCGCTGCCTCCCATCGTGGTCGCGCTCTCCTTGGTGTCCTTCGGGATCCGCGCGGCGCCGTTCCTGTACGGCACCTTCGTGCTGCTCGTGGCCGCGCACGTGGTCCGCTTCGCGCCCCAGGCGCTGGGCGCGAGCCGCGGCGCCTTCCTCCAGCTGTCCCCGCGACTCACGGAGGCGGGCAACAGCTTGGGCGGCAGCGGGCTCGACGTGGCGCGCCTCGTGGCGTGGCCGCTGCTCCGCCCGGGGCTCGTGGCGGGCGGAGCGCTGGTGTTCTTGACGACGATGAAGGAGCTCCCCGCGACGCTGCTGCTCGCGCCGATCGGGTTCTCGACCTTGGCGACGCAGATCTGGTCGGCCACCGCAGAGGGCTACTTCGCGGAGGCGGCGCTGCCGTCGCTGCTGCTGATCGCCCTCTCCTCGGCCTCGGTGGCCTTCACCTTGCACCGCGAGGACTCCGCGGGCGTGGGAGCGACGGGATGAGCGAGCCGCTGCTGACGGTGGAGGAGCTCTGCGTCTGCCTCGGCGAGGAGCGACACGTGGCCGTGGAGGACCTCTCCCTCGAGCTGCGCGCGGAGGAGCGCGTGGCGCTGCTCGGTCCGTCCGGGTGTGGCAAGACGACGACCCTGCGGGCGATCGCCGGCTTCGAGCCCGTGCGCGGAGGCCGCATCTCCTTCGAGGGGCGCGTGCAGTCCGACGCGGGCGGGGTGCGCGTGCCGGCCCACCGCCGGGGGATGGGCTACGTCTTCCAGGAGTTCGCGCTCTTCCCGCACCTGAGCGTGGAGGAGAACGTGGGCTTCGGGCTCAGGAAGCAGTCGCGCGCCGACGCCACGAAGCGCATCGCGGAGATGCTCCGCCTCACGGGGCTCGAGGGGCTCGAGGCGCGCCGTCCCTTCGAACTCTCGGGGGGACAGCAGCAGCGGGTGGCCCTCGCGCGGGCCTTGGCGCCGAGCCCCCGGTTGCTCCTGCTGGACGAGCCCTTCTCGAGCCTCGATCCGAACCTGCGCGGGACGACGCGACGGCACACGGAGCGCGTGCTCACGTCCGTGGGAGCGACGGCCCTGCTCGTGACCCACGACCGGGACGAGGCGATGTCGTTCGCCGATCGGCTCATCGTGATGCGCGCCGGGCGCGCGGAGCAGGCGGGCACCCCCGAGGAGCTGTACGCCGCGCCGCGGAGCGCCTTCGTCGCGGAGTTCCTCGGCGCCGCGAACTTCGTCGAGGGAGAGGCCACGGGGCAGAGCGCGCGCACCGCCCTCGGCGAGGTGCCGCTGCGCGTGCCGGCGAGCGGCACCGTGTCCCTCTGTCTGCGCCCCGAGTCCCTCGAGCTCGTGGTCGAAGGCGGCGCGCCCGCCCGGGTCGTGGAGCGGGAGTACCACGGCGCGTCGTGCATCTACGGAGTGGAGGGCGAGGGCTTCCAGGTCGCCGTGCTCGCCGTGGGTGACGCGCCCTTCCGCAAAGGGGACGC
>JAAZAA010000258.1 GCA_012514535.1 Myxococcales bacterium
CCGGGGGGCACCGCGCTGGGGGCACCACGAGGAGCCTCCCCGCACGGCTCCGCTCCATACCTCGCCCCCCGACGGCCCCCGGGAGACCTCCGCCGGGCCCCCCGGCTCGGCTGGCCTTTGTTTCACGTGAAACACGTTCAGGTGCGCGCCTGGGCAGCCTCCGGCGCCTCGTAATCCGGAGGGCCTCTCGCCGCCCTTTCTCGTGGCAAGGAACCGCCCGAACGCCCCCCAACACTCGACGCGCGGCGCTTCCCCTGCGCTCTCGACCCCTCGACTCCGCGCGGGGCGTATCCGTGGTGCGTTGCGCGGGCGATCCGAAGGCGCCGCGCTCGCAGGCGGCGCCGGCTCGCTCCTACTCCGCAGGCTTGTCCGGCGCAGCGCAGCCCTGACGTCACCCTACGAGATCCAAAAGACGACCCCCAAGGCGAAGCGGGCCCAGCTCCTCGCCGCCAACCGCGCCCACATCCTCCGCTCCATCCTCGCCCCCCCGACGGCCCCGGGAAACCTCCGCCGGCCCCCCGGCACGGCTGGCCTTTGTTTCACGTGAAACACGTTCAGGTGCGCGCCTGGGCAGCCTCCGCCCGCCCAGCCTCCGCCCGCCCAGCCTCCGCCTGCTCAGCATCCGCCTGCTCAGCATCCGCCTGCCCAGCATTCGGCCTGCCCTGTCCGGCGGAGAACGCACCGAACCTGCCCTCAGGTCGACGCGCGGTGCGCAGGGCTCTCACGCCGCGCTCCCCTCACTCCTCGCCGCCAAGAGCCGCCCCCTGCTTTCGCGACGGGACCCGGAGCCACCCCCACCGCCCGCATCCTCCCCTCGACGTCCGCTTCCCCGTAGGTCGCTCCCTGCTCGCAGAGGCGTCCTGCCCCCGCAGATCCACTGTGCTCCCCGCGGATCGCGCCGGTCTGAACGAAGGCCCGGCCTCCGGGCGGAGTCTCCGCCTCCCGCAGCCATCCTCCGCGTTCCTCCGCGCGCTACGCCGAGCGGAACGGGACGCCGTGGAGGCTGTCCCCGTCTCGCACGCAGAGGTGGGGCCACTACGAGGAGCCTCCTCACGCTCCCCCGCTCCATACCTCGCTCCCAGACTCCGGAACCCCCTCCCCCGGAACAGAGCCGCAGCGACCCCAAGCCCGGCCCTCGCGGATCGTCCCCTCGTCCCCGCTGCCGCGCACCCGCCCGGGCACGGCGGGGATCTCCTCGAGGCACGCGAACGGACCTGCCCCCCCCACGAACGCCCCCAAGCAGACGAAACGCCCCCCAGCACACGACCGACACCTCGGCGACCGCGAAGCACCCCTCACTGCGCCGCCATTTTCCCAAAGCGCCCCCGCCCCGCGTTCGTCGAAACACCCCGAAGCTCCCCTCACCCGCACTCCACCGAATCCCTCCGTTCCTCCGCGCCCACCCTTCACCCCAAGCGCGCCCTCGACGGTGATATCGTGCGCCCCATGCCGCACCTCCGCGCTCTCCCGGACGCCCTCGCCGACCTCGAACGGAGCGGGCTCCTGCGGACCCCGGACGACCACCTCGCGCGCGCGTCCCTCCGGGCACGCTTCGGCCCGCAGTTCGTCGACCTGACCTCGAACGACTACCTCGGGCTGGGTGCCGTGAATGTTTCACGTGAAACATTGAGCAGTGCCCCCGGGGCCGGAGCCTCCCGCCTGATCTACGGCTCCACGACCGAGCACCTGGAGCTGGAGGAGGAGCTGGCCCGCTGGGTGGGAACCGAGGCGGCCCTGCTGTTCTCGAGCGGATACGCCGCAAACGTCGGCGCCCTGAGCTGCCTCCTGGGACCCGGCGACGTCGCCCTGTCCGACGCCCTGAACCACGCGTCCCTGATCGACGGCTGCCGACTCTCCAGGGCGGAGGTCCGGATCGTGCCGCACCTCGATCTCGCTGCCCTGGAGCGGGAGCTGCAGAGCGCCGCCGCGGCGCGAGCGCGCTGGGTCGTGGTGGAGAGCTACTACAGCATGGATGGGGATTCGCCGGACCTACGGGCCCTCCGACGGCTCTGCGATCGTCACGACGCGCACCTGTACGTGGACGAAGCCCACGGCCTGGGGATCTTCGGGCCGGCCGGGGCGGGGCTCTGCTCCGAAGCGGGGATCCAGGCGGACGTGCTCCAGGGCGGGCTGGGCAAGGCCTGTGGAGCCCAGGGTGGGTTCATCGCGGGGAGCGCGGCCCTGAGGACGTGGTTGTGGAACCGCGCCCGCTCCTTCGTGTACTCGACGGCCCCGAGCCCCCTGCTGGCGGCGACGACGAAGGCCCAGGTCCACAGGACCCGCGCCGCGGACGACCTCCGAGCCCGGCTCTTCGAGGGCGCCCAGCTGCTCCGCGACGCCCTCCGGGAGCTGGACGTGCCCCTCATCCCCGGGAGCCACGGCCCCATCGTCGGCGTGCTGGTCGGCACCGCGGAGGACGTCCTGGCCGTCGCAGACGACCTCAGATCCCAGGGCTTCCTCACTCAACCCATCCGCCCCCCGACGGTCCCCCCCGGATCCTGCCGCCTCCGCCTCACGGTCTCCGCCGCCCACACCCCCGAAGCCCTCCGCCGCACCGCCCAGGCCATCCACCAGAGCCTCGAAAAGCTCCGCTGAGCCCGCCACCGCACCGGCCCGAGCCATCCACCAGAGCCTCGAAAAACGCCGCTGAGCCCTCCGCCATTCGTCATCAGCTCACCCCACCGCCCGCAATCGGAAGACCCAGCCGTCCCCCACTTGCAGCTCACGCACCACCCCACCGCCCGCAATCGGAAGACCCACAATGAATTCGACGATCCCCGTGAGCAC
>JAAZAA010000259.1 GCA_012514535.1 Myxococcales bacterium
ACCCAGCGAGGGCCGTCGCAGCCACCGTCCGTCCGCTCCCGCGGACCAGCACCGCCGCACCCAGCGAGGGCCGTCGCAGCCCGTGCAGGGCCGTCCCACCAGCCGACCTCTCGACGGCGGCCCGCTCCGCCCCTCGAGCCGCCCTCCCGAGAAATTCGACGAAATCTCTCCGGGCTCGTGAAGGTTCGGGGGCGGCCCCGACTCCAAGGGTTCGTTGCCGCCTCATCGACATCCGGCGCGCGTCGCGGGAACGTCACCGCCGGCTCCAGCGTATCGCGGCACGAGCTGGGGAGGAGGACGGACCGTTGACGATGAAGAATTCCCCTGACCTGGACCGCGGCCTCGTTCGGCCGCTGCACCGCACCCCCGCGGCCCGCCGACGCGCCGCGGCGACGGCTCCCCTGTTGCTCTCCCTGCTGGCGCTCGCCTGCAGCGCTCCCGAGAGGAAGTTCGAGGAGCTGCAAGGAGCCGCCGGAAGCCCCAGCGGCGGAGCCGCATCCCACGATCCGTCTCGCGGCAGCTCGGGGGGGAGCGACACCGGGAGCGCGGGGAGCGACACCGGGAGCGCGGGGAGCGCGGGGAGCGACGGCGACGGCGACACGACCGACACCTGTGATCGGGGCACGCCGCCCGCCTGTTTCTCCTCCGTGGGAGAGCTCTGCGCCGCGGGCGTGCGCCAATGCACGGCGCAGGGGGAGTGGGGAGCCTGCGACCTCCTGGGTCTCTCGAACGATTTCGAGCACTGCGGCGACGGGTGCAACTCCTGCGACCCCGATCGGGCCGACGCCTGCTCCGAGGGGCTCTGCGCGTGCGGGAGCGGTGCAGCCTGCGGCCCCGACGAGCTGTGCTGCGACGACGGGGAGGGCGTCGGCTGCGTCGCGCCCCTGGACGACCCCCGCAACTGCGGCGGTTGTGGCCACGTCTGCACGGCGGACGCCGCCGACGAGCGGCCCGCCTGCGTCGACGGCGCCTGCACGACCCTGTGCATCGCCTCCAACGCTCGCTGCGACGGCTCCACGCTGCTCCGCTGCGGCGCGGACGGCGCCTGGACGGCGGAGGAAGAGTGCGCCCTCGGTTGCCGCGACGGGGCGTGCCTGAAGAAGGACGGGCAACCCTGCGGGAAAGCGGCGGAGTGCGCCTCCGGCAGCTGCAACGTGTTCTACGCGGATGGGGACAAGGACGGGTATCACGGCACCGCCACGTCCCTCTGCGGCACCTCGCCGCCCAGCGGTTACGCCACCACGTCCACGGACTGCTGTGACACGGACCCCAGAGCCTACCCGGGGCAGCCCTCCTTTTTCAGCACGAAGCGCACCGGGTGCGGCGGCTTCGACTTCGACTGCAACGGCACCGAGACCAAACAGTACACGGGTACGACGACCGGGTGCGGCAGCAGCGAGTCGTGCGGTCGCGGCACCAACGCCTGGCGGTCCGAGGTCCCCGCGTGCGGCGAGAACGGCTCCTGGAGCACGAGCTGCTCCCAGAGTGGCGCCCAGTGGTGCCCGTCGCATAGCGAGAGCCGCGCTCAGGGGTGCCGCTGACGACCGCACGCTTTTCGACAACCGAGAGCCTCAGAGCCGGACGCGTTCGCTCTTCGGATCGTAGAGGGGGCGCAGGGACGCGCGGGCGGGGTAGCGCCGGCCCGCGACGTCCACCTCCCAGGCGCCTCCGTCGAGCCAGTCCTGGGTGAGCGGCTCGCCGGCGTCCACCAGCGCGAGCCCCACGGCGCCCCCCAGCGTGAAGCCGTAGGACGCCGCCCGGACGTACCCGACGGGCCGCCCATCCCGGAGCACCACCTCCGCGTGGAAGAGCATGGGTTCGGGGTCCTCGAGGAGGATCTGCACCAGGCGCCGTCGCAGCGGTCCCGCCGCCTTCTTCGCCAGCACCGCGTCCCTGCCGATGAACCCGTCCGGCTTGTCGAGGTCGACGGCGAAGCCGAGGCCCACCTCGAGGACGCAGTCCGTGTTGTCGATGTCGTGGCCGTAGTCCCGGTAGGCCTTCTCCAGGCGCAGGCTGGAGAGCGCCTTCAACCCCGCGTGCCGCAGGTCGAAGCGGGCGCCCGCGTCGACGAGCAGCTCGTAGACGTGAACCGCCTGCTCCGTGGGCACGTAGAGCTCGTAACCCAGCTCACCGACGTAGGTGATGCGCAGCGCGAGGACCCGCGCGAAGCCGATCTCGATCTCCCGCGCGGTGCGGAACGGGAACGCCTCGTTCGACAGGTCCGCGCTGGTCACGCTCTGGAGCAGCTCCCGGGAGCGCGGCCCCTGCACGTTGATCTGCGCGTAGCCGGAGGTCACGTCCGTCGTGAACACGTGCGCCCCGGAGGGGACGTGCCGCGCGAGCCACGTCTGCGCGTGCCGGTGGGCGGTGTCCGAGGCGACCACCAGGAATCGCTCCTCGTCGAGCTTGGTCACCGTGAGATCCGCCTCGAGGGTGCCCCCCTCGTTCAGCCACTGGGTGTAGGTGACGCGCTCGCAGGGGCCGTCGACGTCGCCGGTCGAGAGCCGATTCAACAGGCGCCCCGCGTCGCGCCCCTGCACGAGCAGCTTCGCCATGAAGGACATGTCCATCAGGATCACGCCGCGCCGCGCCGCCTCGTGCTCCGCCCGCCACTGGGGAAACCAGCGCGGCTTGCCGAAGGAGAGCGGCCCCGGGTCGGGGCGCGTGCCCTCCGGAGCATACCAATCCGCTCCTTCCCAGCCGCTCACGTCCCGAAAGTAGGCGCCCCGCGCCGCGAGGCGATCGTGCAGCGCGGACCGCTTGGCGCCCCGGGCGCTCTGCATCGTGCGCATCGGGTAGTGGCAGCGATACACCATGCCCAGGGACTCGACCGTGCGCTGACGCCGGTACTCACGGGTGGCTTGATGCGGCTGGAGCCGATCGACGTGCAGACCGGTGACGTCCATGTCGGGACGCCCGTGGAGCATCCAGTGGGCCATCAGGCGCCCCACCCCGCCGCCGGTGAGCACCCCGATGGAGTTGAGCCCCGCCGCCACGAAGAAGTTCCGGAGCTCCGGGGCCTCGCCAAGACAGGGCGCGAGATCCGGCGTGAAGGACTCGGGCCCACAGAAGAGCTTCTTCACCCCCGTCTCGAGGGTCACCGGCACGCGCCCCATCGCCCGCTCGAGGTAGGGGCCGATGCGCTCCCAGTCCGGCGGGATCTCACCGAACGCGAACTCCGCGGGCATCCCCTCGAGCCGCCAGGGCGCGCACTCGGGCTCGAAGAGCCCGACCATCAAGCCGCCGCCCTCCTCCCGGTAGTAGCCGTAGGAGCTCGGATCCTCGAGCACCGGCCAGGACTTCGACACCCCCGGGATCTCGTCGGTGATGAGATAGTAGTGCTCCGCGGCCTGGAGCGGCACGGTCACGCCCGCGAGGGCGCCGAGCTCGCGCCCCCAAGCGCCGCCGCAGTTGATGACCCTCTCCGCCTCGATGTCGCCGTGGGACGTCGTCACACCGGCGACGGCGCCGCCGCGCTTCCGGATGCCGGTGACCTTCACGCCCTCGAGGATCGTCGCCCCCTGGAGGCGCGCGCCCTTCGCCAGGGCCATGGTGACGTCGACGGGATCGACGCGCCCGTCGTCCTTCACGTAAAAGCCCGCGAGGACGTCGTCGATCCGCGCCAGCGGGAAGAGCTCCTTCACCTCCGCCGGTGAGATCTCCTCCACGTCCACGCCGCAGTAGCGGTTGAACGTCGCGACCCGGCGATACTCCTCCAGCCGATCGGCGTCGGTCGCCACCTCGATGAAGCCGATCGGCCGGAACCCCGTGCTCTGCCCGGTCTCCGCCTCGAGGCGCGCGTAGAGATCGCGGGTGTACTTGCGGAGCTCCGTCGACGTCTCGGAGAGCGATCCGAAGGTCACCATCAACCCGGCGGAGTGCCAGGTGGTGCCCGCCGTCAGGCGATGTTGCTCGAGGAGGACGACGTCCGGACACCCCATCTTCGCCAGGTGGTAAGCGACGGAGCAGCCGATCACGCCGCCACCGATGACGACGACGCGCGCGTGCGTGGGGATCTTCACGCCACCCGCCCGGAGCAGACGGTGGGCTCTACCTCGCGCTCGAGAGCCAACGGCACGAAATCAGTCTATCGTCGGGATGAGCGCTGGGCCACCGGGGACCCCGACCGCCCTCGCTGAGCCGCGCGCCCGCCGCGCCCCCTCCCATGCACAACCCCTACGCGCCCCCTCGGAACGAGCTCGCGGACGTGACGGACCCCCACGGCGCGCGCGGCGTCGCCCCCCACCCGGTGACCCTGTGGCTCCGCCGGCTGCTGGGCATCGTCCTGATCGTCGCCGCGCTGTTCCTGCTCGCCGTGGCCACGTTCGGCGTCCTGCAGGAGTACGCCGTCGACGGCTACGACTTGGAGGAGGTGTTGGCCATCCTGCTGATGGTCGCGACCGCCGGCCTGTGGCTGCGCGCGGCGGGCGCCTTCTGGCACGGGCGGCCCCGAGCCTGGCTGTGGCTCCTCGCCCCGCTCGGCGTCTTCCTGGGACTCTTCCTCCTGCTGACCCTCTGGGAGCTGGTGATCGGGCTCCCGTAAAGGGTCACTGACAGCTGGGATGCGTGCCCGCGCGGATGTCGTCGATGCGGAACCCCTGCGCGGCGATGGCGTCGTTGCAGGCCCCGTCCCCGATGGGCACCGTCACTTGAAACCTCAGGAAGTTCGAGAGGCCGCCGGCGATGCCGAGAGGATCGACGCAGACCACTCGTTCCTCCCAGCCGTCGGTGAAGTCCAGATCGACGCACTCCAGGCCCGTACACACCTGGCCATGGGTGGCTTCGCCCAGATCGGGGAAATCATAGTGGAACATGATGGCGGCCCTGGCATCGCCGCTCCGATCCGGCGTGACGAAGGGGACTTCGACCCCTGGCACCTGACAGCGAGAGTCCACCCCGAGCTCGAGGAAGGACTCTCCTTGAGGGGCCACCTCCTCGTCGGAGACCTTGGCGAACACAGGGGTCCCCTGGAAAGACCAGGGCACGTCCGGAGGCGTCTCGCTCTCCGCGTCACCGTCCAGGATTCCGTTCACCGGCGCGCATCCCGGCTCGTCGATGAGCTCGATGCTGTCCACGCGGCTGTCGAATCCATAGGCCTGGGCGCAGCCTCCACGACTGATCTGCGCCCGAAGAACGACGTTGCTCCCGCGCCACCCGGGAGGAAGACAAACCACGTCCGTCTTGGTCTCCAAGGAGCGCAGCGCGGCGACCTGAACGGCCCCGGTACTCGCCTGGTCGCGCAGCTGGAGATACAGGGTATCGGCACAGGAAGGCGAGCCGTTGCAGGCGCTGGAGCCATCGCCGTTCCCCGTCTGATAGGTCACGCGGAGGGCCGCCCCCGGCATCTGATCGGCGGTCGGCACGATGAAGGGCTGCGAAATGCTCAGATCACCAACGCCACACTGACCAGGGGCGTAAAAGTAAACGCTTCCCCCGTTGATGTTGACCCCCGCTGCGTTCAGCGCCCACTCGGAGTCGTCTTCGAAATCCCCATTGCGGATGCCCTCGACGGTGGCGCACTGGCCCTCTTCGTCGAGCACGATCTCGACGTCGTCCACCTGAAAGGTGTCGAACGCACAGTTGTCGGGGAAAGCCCCCGCCTGGAACCGCAGGGTGTGCGTGCCTCCCAGGGCGGTCGGACCGACGCAGATCGAGTTGTTCCATGTCGGCGGCTTCGATCCGTCGACGAGCACGTCGTGAGTGACGCCGCCGAGACGGACGGCGATCCTTCCACTGTACTGCGCCCCCGTCTGCCAGGCCTTGAAACGCAGCACCATCGGCTCGGCGGCCTCCCGGGGCGGCATCTCGAGCTCCTGGCTGATGTGCCCACCGTAGCAGAGCGCGTCGGGGGGCAGCTGACCGAAGAAGCCGTTCAGGTTGATCGTCGCCGCGCCCGTGACGTTCCAGACGGAGTCGTCGTCGAAGGCCCCGTTCCGCACGATGCCCCCCACCCACTCGCAGGTGTCGCCATTCAGCTCGTAGCCCGCCGTGCACCGCTCACACTGGTCGCCCGCCCGCAGCCCCTCACAGGCGCACACCGCGGTTCCCGAGGTGTCGTCGCAAGTCCCCGCCCCCGAGCAATCGTTCGTCTCGCAGCTCTCCTGGCAGGTGCCGTCGTCATCGTTGTCCTGATATCCGTCGGCGCATTCGCCGCACTCGGGGCCAGCGTAGCCCTCGTCGCAGACACAGACGGGCTCCTCCCCATCGACGGAGCACTTCCCGTGATCGCCGCAGTCGAGCCCGGCCGCGTCACAGGCGGCGGCGTGAGGATCGTCGCCTCCACTGCCTCCCTCTCCACCCTGTCCTTGACCACCACTGTCCCGCGGGGCTCCGAAGTATTCGTCGGTGTACTTGCTGGTGCACGCGGAGTATCCGACGAGCGCCACACAGGGGACCAGGATGAACGAGAAGCGCATGCCCGCGCAGCATAACCGATCTCCTCCTCTCCGCGAATCCGCACCGACCAGGACCCGACAAGGCTCTGCGGGCGACTCACATTGTGGGCATGGGTGGCCACGCTCGCCTCTCGCGTGGTTCTCTCCAGCAAGCGCCCTCGTCCATCACGACACTCGGCCATGAAACGTCCCCACCTTCGGGCTTTCTCTCCAGTGGCGGCACATGGTAAATGCGCTGCAATGAGTGGCTTATTGCTCCGCGCCAGCTGGTCCGGCGTCGCCCGATCCCGCGTCGCCTCCTGGGTGTCGCGCCTCGCCCTCCAAGCCGCCCTCGCGGGAGCTCTCGTCGTGGCGCTTCCCGACGACGCGGTCGCTCAGACCGCGGAGGAAGTGGCCGGCGCGCGCGAGTTGGCGCGTCAAGGCGCCGAGGCCTTCGCGGCGGGTGAGTGGCAGCAAGCCCACGACTACTTCGAGCGCGCGGAGAGCCTGTTCCACGCCCCGCCGCACCTGCTGTACATGGCTCGCAGCAAGGAGAAGCTCGGGGAGCTCGTCGAGGCGTTGGAGCTGTACAACAAGATCGTGCGCGAGCAGCTGGACTCCACGGCGCCGCGCGCCTTCGTCGACGCCCAGGAGAGCGCGGCCGAGGAGATGAAGGCGATCGAACCGCGCCTCGCCCGCGTGACCGTCACCCTCGAGGGTCCGGGGGCGGACCGAGCGGAGGTCTTGGCGAACGGCAAACCCGTGCCCGCGGCCCTCTTGGGCGTGCCGCGCCCGATGGATCCGGGGACCTACGAGTTCACCGTGGTGGCGGAGGGCGCCGAGGCGGAGCCCGTCGTCGTCACCATCGACGCCGGCGCGCGGGAGTCCGTCACCCTGCGGCTCACCGCCGTCGAGGCGGCCCCGCTGGCCCCCCCACCGCCCGCCGCGGAACCGGCGGATTCGGGCTCCTCACCCGTGCCCGCCTATGTCGCCCTGGGCGCGGGCGCGGTCGCCCTGGGCGTGGGGACGTTCTTCCTCATCGACCACCTGGGAAAGAAGGGCGACGCGGACGATCTCTTCAACGACCGCGGCTGCGCCCTCGACGGGGCCTGCACCGTCGCGGAGCAGAACGAGATCAAGGATCTGTCTTCGGAGGCGGCCACCTCCGGGACCCTGTCCATCGTGGGGTTCGGGGTGGGCGCCGCGGCCGTCGGCGCCGGGCTGTTCCTCCTGCTCACGAACGACTCCTCGACAGAGACGGCCCGCCAGCACAATGAACCCCACGTCCGCCCCGTCCTGGGCTGGCGGAGCGTGGGCCTGAGCGGGCGATTCTGAGCCGTCGCCGCGCTCCGGCGAAGGAGCTGACCGTCGAGAGGTCGGCCGCTCCTTCGTTGGCTCTTCAGTAGCCGAAGTCCGGAACCGTCGACTTCGGCTTCGAGGACGACGGGGTGCTGGGCTTGGGGCGCGCGGGCGCCGGCCGAGACGGCTTGGTGGTGGCGGGAGCGGTCGTCGAGGGCGGCGGCGCGGCGGCCGGCGTGTCGTCCTTCTTCGGCTCCTCCGCGGGCTCCGTGGGTTTCTCTGCGGCCCGATCTGCGGCTGCGGGCTCCGCCGCCTTGGCGGGCGGCTCCTTGGCCTCGGCGGGCTCCGCGGGTTTCTCCGCGGCCCGATCTGCGCCTGTGGGCTCTGCTGCGGGCGCCTCTGCTGCAGCCACCTCCTCCGCCGTCAGCCCCTCCGTGGCCGCCACGGGCGAGTCCGCTCCGTCGTCTCCCCCGCTCGCGCTCCACCACGCCAGCCCGCCCCCCGCGAGGAGGAGCACGGCCCCGGTGGCGAGCAGCGCGGGGAACAGCGGCGCCTTCTTCGACGTGCTCGTGACAGTCTGGGACGCGGCCCAGTCGAGGTTCGTCGGAGAAGGGGACTTCGCTGCGGCCTCCACGCTGGTCGCCGCCGCGAGGAGCTCCGCGGGCGCCGGGGTGCCGTCGGGCACCGTCCTCCCCCGGGGGCGCCAGCTGTCGATCGCCGCGATGAACTGCTCGGCGCTCTCGAAGCGCTCGGAGAGATCCCGCTTCATCGCCCGCTCGACGATGGCGACGAAGGCTGGATCGATGCCGGGGACGAGCTCCCGCAGATTCGGGGTCTCGCCGAGCACGATCTTGAACATGAGATCGTTGAACGACTCCCCGTCGAAGGGCACCTGCCCGGACACCGCCTCGAAGGCGATCACCCCCATCGAGTACAGGTCCGACTGGTGGGTGACCCCACCGGCGCCCTTCGCCTGCTCCGGCGACATGTAATAGGGCGTGCCCATCACCGTGCCGGTGCGGGTCATGCTCATGTCGCCGCCGAGCGCGTTGAACTTCGAGATGCCGAAGTCGATGATCTTCACGAAGTCCGGTCGCCCCGCCTTCTCCTTGAGCACGAAGATGTTGTCGGGCTTGAGATCCCGGTGGACGATCCCCGCCCGGTGCGCGGCGTCGAGCCCCACCAGCGCCTGGCGCAGCAAGGGCCCGACCTCCTCCGGCGTGAGACGCCCCCGCCGCCGGATCCGGTCGGCCAGGGACTCCCCGTCCAGGTACTCCATCACCATGTAGCGGTCGCCGCTGGGCAAGGTGCCCAGGTCGAGGACCTCGAGGATGTGGTCGTTCCCGATGCAGCCCGCCGCCTGCGCTTCCCGCTCGAAGCGCTCCAGCACGCCGTTGGCCTCGCGGGCCCCCGCCAGGAGGACCTTGATGGCCACACGCCGGCGGATGAGCACGTTCGTGCCCTCGTAGACCGCGCCCATGCCGCCCTCGCCGATGAGACGCGTGATGGAGTACTTCCCGTCGATGACGAGACCGGGGGTGATTGTCATGGGCGTTGCACCATATCGAGTGGGGAGGCCGCCGACTCGGAGGGGCCGGCGTGGACCCGATGGTCCTCGACAGTATGCCTGAGTCCGCGTCCGGCCGCGACGAGGTCCCTGGTCCCACTCTCGACCACAGCCCTAAGCCCCGGAAATCCATGGCCAGAGCCTCACCGCGAGGGGCCTCCACGTCCGCCCCGTGCCCTCGGACATGCGCTCCCGAGGCAAGCAGGACGTGGGCTCGCCGCTCCCGTGCTCGCGTGCCCGGCTCCGTGCGGTGCGTGCACCCGACGACGGTTTCGGACATCATGTGCTCCATGTTGCGCACCAAGAGCATGCGCTCGCCGGTGGAGGCAACGGACGGTCTGCGCGTGCTCGTCGCCCGTTTTCGGGGCCACGGTGTGCCCCGGGGCGCCTACGACGTGTGGATGCCCAACCTGGCGCCCTCGGAGCGACTGCTCAAGGGGTTCCTGAAGGGCACGATCGGGTGGCCCGCCTTCCGCACCTCCTACCGCGCCCAGCTCGCCGAGCCCGCGCCCATCGACGCGGAGAACGCCACCATCAAGAACCACGGCCAGCGACACACGCTCCGGCTCCTGCGCTACCTGGCCGAGCGGGAAGACGTCACCCTCCTCTGCCACTGCCCGGAGGACGAGCCGCACTGCCACCGTCACGTGCTCCGCGCCCTGATCGAGAAGGCCTGAGCACCCGGCGCGCGCAGAGCCGTCGGTCCCTCAGCGCACGACCGAGTGCAGGCTGCCGTCCACGTCGTCTCCCGAGGGCGGCGCGATGTAACCGGGGGCGTCCGGGTCTCCCTCTTCCCAGCGCGCCCCCGCGTCGGGGACGAGCACTTCACCGGTCCTCGGATCCTCGAAGAGCTCCACCCCTGCGATGCGGTTGAGCAGCGCTGCGGCCCCCGAGCTCCCCGGCAAGCCCATCACCCGGACCTCCACGCCCTTCTCACGCCACAGGTCGGCGTACGCCACGAGCTCGTTCGGGTCCTCACCACAGGTCGGCTCTCCGTCGGTGATGACCACCACCCGGAAGCGCTGCTCGAGCAACCCCAGCTCTTCCGCCTGCAGGATCGCGCTGTCCGCTTGCCGAAACGCCTCCCCGAGCGGCGTCGCCCCCGCCGGGTACGACACGGCGCTGTCCGCCCACTCCTCCTGGAACGAGCCACCCCGCTGAAAGTCGATCTGCCCCGGCTCGTGCAGGGCGGCCACGTTACAGCCGGCCTCCATCGGGAACAGCAGCGCGCCGATGGTGAGCTCCTCCTCGACGCCGACGATCGCCTGATCGATCGCGTTGCGGGCGATCTGCCACTTCGGCGTCCCCTCCCACTCGTACATCATGCTCCCGGAGCGATCCACGACCATCAAGACCGTGAGGTCCCCGCTCCCCAGGCTGCTCCTGTCCCGCTCGACGTTCGACGCCGACGCCGGCTGCGCTCCCTCGAGCCCTCCTTGCCCCTCCGGCTGGACCTCCACGGTGCAAGCGCACAGGGACAGGGACAGCGCGGTGACCGTCCCCGTCAATCTGCGGCCACTCAGTCGGCGACCAGCCAGTCGGCGACCAGCCAGTCGGCGACCAGCCAGTCGGCGACCAGTCAGCTTGTCGTCAGTCGGATTGCGGAGCGAGGCGGTGGAGTGCGTCATGGGCCCCACGTCGTGCAACCCCCGTGCCGGGCCTGGTCAACGCCCTGTCCCCGCCCTGTCCCCGCCCGCATCGACGCGGACGCGCGCGTTCTCCCCTGGATCATGCCCGCCGCCCGCCCCGAACCTGCGTCGCGGCGTGGTCACTGGAAGACCCACGCCGGTGAGTCGAGGATCCATCTCCGCGAGGGCCGCGACGATTGCGGTCGAGCGAGCCGACCGGTCGAGTTCCGGTCGAGCTCCGGTCGAGTCCGGCGCCGCAAATAAGAAACGGCGCCCGAGCTCTCGCCCGCGCGCCGCCTCATGAACTGACGAAAAGAGCGACTTACTCGCCCGTGACGACGGTGCAGTTCTTGGCGTAGATGCCGAGGACACCGAAGTTCTCGCTGTCCACCGCCGCCACCTTCGAGATGCCGCCGGCCTTGGCCGCCGCCGCGATCGAGGCGTCGCCGAGACCCACGATGCCCAGGATCGAGCTCGCGCAGGACTTGCCGGACTTGCCGCTGAGCGCGTTGGACGTCGCAGCGGTGGCGCCGTTGGCACCCAGGTAGACCGTGCCGGTCACGGGCGCGTTGGCAGACATGGCGCAACCGCCAGTGAGGGTTGCGAGCAGCAGTGCAGCACTGAGATGTCGAATCATGTTCTTCCTCCTTGAACCGGAGGCAAGGGGGTAAGCGCCTCCGGTGTTCCACTCACGCCCGACTCGCGTCAGAGCATGAGGCGCCGGCAGATTATCGATCGACCGCCCATAAAGGAAGAGCTTTCTCACTCTCCACGAACAGTTCCATTCCGCGAGGACGAGAGCGCCCGCGCGAGGTCGCGCGAGGTCGCGCAAGATCGCCCAAGATCGAGCGCCGACCCCCATGAGCCAATCCGGGCCGGAGTGGGTCGAATTGCGCCAGATCCCGCGCCAGATCCCGCGCCAAGTCCTGCGCCAAATCCTACGACCGCGACGCGCGTCGACCGCGACGGAGCCCGCGGGTGCAGCGCTCCCCGCGCCCGGGATCGTGGCGGATCGTGAGGCCCCTGATTTCTATCATGAGCGCCCCGCTCCGGACGAATTCGTGTCGACGAGGCGCCTCTCTGCCCCGCCTACGAGGGAATCACAGATGTCCCACCTGTCCAAGGACGACGGAAAGCCCCCCCACGTACTGCGTGGTGAACGTCGCCTCGTCCTCCCCGGCGCGCAGGGCCGTACGCCCCTGGAGTACGCGAAAATCCGCACAAATCGCCCATCCGGGCGGCGGCGGGGGGCGGCCGACGTCGCGGCGCCGCTCGGCCTTCGTCCTGGTCCCCCCCCATCGATCGCGGGAGAGCCCGCAGAAATGCGCCCTCCCGTGGAGCAACGCGCCGAGGGCGTCGTGCGCGTCGACCCAGCTCACATCCGCATCCAAACGCGCACGTCCCCAACCGATCGAGAGGGAAGATCCATAACTCATCCCACGTAGATCTCTGTTTTGTCCTTCGGGATTGAAGCGTCCGGTCAAGGTCCACCCCGCGTGCCCGAGGATCTCGAGCTGTCGGTTGCCGCGGTTCCAGAAGTAGCCGACCTCGCCGCCGGGCAGCCGCGCCTCCGACGAGTACACCCCCCCTTCCCGTCGCAGCTCCCCCCGCAGCGCCAGCCGCGCCACAGGGCCCTGCGTTCCATCCACGAGCCAGATGCCCCCGAACCCCAGCTGCCCCGCGAGCTGGTACCGCAGCCCCTCGCTCCCGTACCCGATCCACAGCTCGTCGAAGTAGCGCCCCGAGAACTGCTCGAGGCGCAGCACCCCGGCGCCTCGTTCGTACAGGTCTCCGCCGCCGTTCCACACCGCGTCGTCGCGCCCGCCACCCTCGAGGAGCGCCGCGCTCCCGCGCACCCCCAGCCCCCGCAGGGCGAACCCCGCCGCCTTCGGGGTCCGCGGGGAGAGCACGGGCTTCGGTGGCGCTGGCTCCGATGGCGGCAGCGCCAGCTCTGCTGCCGGCGACGCTGGTTCTGCCGTTGACG
>JAAZAA010000260.1 GCA_012514535.1 Myxococcales bacterium
GGGGGCGGCGGCGTGTGGCACGGGCGCCGCATGGCGCGTTGGAGCGCTGTGGGAACGGCTGTGTGGCGCGCTGGAGCGGCTGCGGAGTGACGGAGGTGGCGTTCCGGAGCCAGCTCGGATATTACCCGGCGGATATTGACGGCCAATATTACCCGGGTAATATTGGGCCCATGGACGACGAACGAACCTACACGGCCTTCGCGGGCACCCGCCTCATCGCCCACGGGCCCCTTCGGGAGATGCTCCCGCCCACCAAGCGGCACGTGGATACGTGCGACGACGCGCCCCTCGTGATCTTCGACGATCAGAGCGGGCGTCCCGTCGATTTCGATTTCCGCGGGTCGGTGGAGGAGGTGGTCGAGCGCGCGGCACCCGCACCCCGGACCGGCCCAGGGCGTCCCCGGCTCGGGGTGGTGAGTCGGGAGGTGTCCCTGCTTCCGCGCCACTGGGAGTGGCTGGAACATCAACCGGCGGGCATCTCCGCCGCCCTGCGGCGGCTCGTGGAGGCCGCCATTCGGCACGAGCCGGCCCAGGAGCGAGCCCGGCGCGTCCGCGAGGCGGTGAGCAACGCGATGACGGTGCTCGCGGGCAACCTGCCCTGCTTCGAGGAGGCGACGCGCGCTCTGTTCGCCGGGGAGCGGGCGCGCTTCCTGGAGCTGATCGGAGGTTGGCCCGCGGACGTGAGGGATCACATCCAGCGTCTGTCGGAGGCCGCCTTCGTCGAGGACGCGGCGTAGCGCCCTTTGGCCAGGCCGTCCGTGTTTCCGCTGCGTGATGGCTCTCAAGGTTTGGCGCGGTGGAGCCGCATCACGAACATGAACAAGCTCCTCGTCGTCGCCCTCGCGCTCTGCGGTGTCTTCGCCGCTGCGCCCGCACGAGCCCAGGAACCCTTCACGCGCTCGACTGGTCAGGTCGGGGGCCAGGTGATGTTCGGCGCCTACGTCGGGCAGGGCGATCCCAATCCCTATGGTCTCGGGCTCGGCGCGAACGCCGGCTACACCCTCGACTTCGATCTCTACCTGGGCGGGCGCTTCGACTACTTCTTCGGCGGCGACGACGACACACTCGTCGGTGAGGTGTCGTCGAACTTCCTCGATCTGATGTTCGTGGCTGGCTACGACATCGCGGCGGGGGAGTCCTTCGTCGTGCGGCCGCAGCTCGGCCTCGGGTGGCTCTGGACCCGCGGCGAGATCTGCTCGGCGAACGGCTGCCAGGATCTCGACGGGGACGACGAGTTCAACATCGCGCCGGGGGTGCGGCTGCTGTGGCGGCTGTTCCAGCCCCTCTACCTGACGGGGGAGATCAGCTACAACAACGTGTTCGCCGAGCGGAACGTCGACGGCATCGTGTTCGCGATCGGCGCGGGCGGCTTCTTCTGAGGGAGGGAGCGGCCCCAGGGGTCGGCGACCTCGGTGCACCCGGCGGTCGGCTAGCCGCGGACGAGGACGACGACGCCCGCGAGGATCATGACGCAGGCGGCGAGGGCGTTCAGGGTGGAGCTCGTGCGCTGCCCGAGGAGCGAGCCCGCGCGGTGGGCGGCGTAGGCGTAGACGAGCTTCACGCCGCCGACGGCGATCAGGGTGACCGCGACCAGGAGGGCGACGTCGACGGCGGACAGGGCGCGCAGATCGACGAAGGCAGGGAAGAAGCCGAGGTAGAACAGGACCGCCTTCTGATCGGCCAGGGTGATGAGCAGCCCCGTGGTGACGCCCGACAGCAGCGAGGGGCGCGCCGGGGCGAGCTCTCGAGCGGCCGCCGAGCGGGCCTTCCAGAGGCGGGCGCCCAGCAAGATCAGGTAGGCGCCGCCGACGTACTTCACGAGGAAGAACAGGCCGCCGAGGGCCTCGACCAACAGCACGAGCCCGAAGAGGGCGAGGAGGACGAAGACGAGGTCGCCGACGACCACCCCCAACGCGGTCGCCGCGCCGTGCAGGAAACCGTGGCTCGCGGAGCGCGCGGTGACCGCGAGCACGCTCACGCTGGGAACCGCCGCCAGGACGACCATGGCGAGGAACAGCGCGCCGACGCTGCGGAGGTCGAGGGCACTCTCCATCCGACGAGCGTGGCGCTACCCTGCGCGGACGCGGGGATCAAGGCGCGGTGCCGCCCGTGAACTCGTCGGAGGCGCTGCGCAGATCGTCCGGGGAGCTCGGACGCACGCGACGAGTCGCCTCGTGTCCGTCGCGGAGGAACACCAGGGTGGGCCAGAGCTCGAGCTGGGGTGGCGCACGGGAAACCTCTGGCCACCCCAGCTCGTCTCACCGGCGCCGCCTCACCAGGTCGTGAACCAGGCCCAGGCGTCGTTGCCGGCGGCGACCTGGACGCAGTAGCCGCCGTTCTGCTTCGGCGGCAGCGTCCAGCCCTGCCCGTTGCAGCTCATGGCCGCTCCGTTGATGCTCAGGGTGCGGCCACCGCTGAAGCCGCCGCAGTTGCCGGAGCTCAACGGGGCGGTGGTCTCGAAGCAGCGAGCCTGGGTGCCCAGGTTGCCGCTCGAGTACCACTGGCTCGTGAAGACCTCGGGGGACTCGCACAGATCCGCGCAGGGGGTGGCCGGCACCTGGGCGATGAGGTTCGTCACCCAGGACCAGACGTCGTAGCGGGACTCCGCGTCGACGCGGGTGTGCCAGTTGCCGATGGGCGCCCCCGTATCGACGACGTAGCTCACCAGGGCGTTGATGCCGACGACGAGGTTCGTGTCGGTGCGGAACAGGGGGCCGCCCGAGTCGCCGGGGCAGAGGCCGGGGGAGTCCGGATCCACGGCGGGCCCGACGGTCGTGACGTAGCCGTCCGGGATCGTCGCCGCGCCGCTGACGCTCAGCGGGTCGACGGCGTTCGTGTCGCCCACCTTGAAGCGCGCGGGGCCGACCGGTTGCCCCACGCCGTTCTCGCAGCCGTAGCCGGTCAACGTCACGGGATCGCCCACCTCGACGGGAGTGGGATCGATGACGGCCTCGGGGATCGTCGGGGTGAGCTCGTGCACGGTGATCAGCGCGATGTCCGGGCGGTACCCGAAGTCCTCCATGGATCCATCGCCGGCGCAGGCGGTGCAGTGGGCGTACTCGGGGTGGATGTTCACCGAGGTGATCGTCAGGCTCTGGACCTGCTGGGGCTCGTTGTCCGGCGTGACGTTCAGGTACTGCTCGTTGCCGCTGAAGCAGTGCGCCGCGGAGAGGAAGTGGCGCGGACCGACCTTCACGCCCGTGCATCCCCCGAGGTAGACGGTGGATGGATACTCGGCCTCGGTGGCGACGCGGCCTCCGACGAGCTCGTCGGAGCGCGAGGCGACGGGTGCCTCCTGGCGCTCGGGTCCTGCGTCGAGGGCGCAGGCGGTGAGGGCGACCGGGACGAAAATGAAACCTCTGAACAATCGCATGAAGGGGCCTCCTGGGGTGGCGGCTCGACCCCCTTCGGTCGAACCACCCCCTTAGAGACCCCGCCGGGGGCGACCTTCAGCAGCGGCGGTGAAAAAGTGAAGCACCCACGGACGAGGGCATTCTCGAGGGGCTCTTCCGGAGCGCCGTCGCGGGGTTTCCCGTGTCGTGCCCGGGGAGGGGGCGAGGGCCCCTGCCCGCCCGCGGGGCAGGGGCCTTCGCCTGTGGGGGGCCGTCAGTCGCCGCCCGTCGGGTCGCCGCGCGTCACTGGCAGGCGGCGTTCGTGTGGCTGCAGGTGCCGTCGGAGCCGCAGTACTTGAGCACCGCCGTCTCCGCGCAGTCCCTCGCGTCGGGGGGGCAGAGGGTGCACGGATCGCCGCAGGACTTACCGGCGCAGGGGTCGTAGGTGTCGGGGCAGGGTGCGAACTCGCAGCTGGGCGGGACACGCCCGACCGTGCTGCCATCGGGGCAGAGCTTCGCCTCGAGGGTGCAC
>JAAZAA010000040.1 GCA_012514535.1 Myxococcales bacterium
GGGAGAGAACGGGGCGCTGCAACGACGCGAGCTCGAGAGGGCGCGCCGAGCCTCACTCCAGGGAGAACGCTTGCACGCCATACGCGCCCAGGGCGCAGTAGGCCGTGTCTTCGGTGACCTCCAGGGCTCTGCAGGAGTAGCCCCCCATCGGGAGCGTCCGGGTCGTGGGTGCCTCCGGATCCGTCGTGTCGACGATGGTGAGCGCACCCGACGCCGAGAGGAACGCCCGCTCGTCGCGGGCCACGAGCGCGCCCCACGCGTCGGGGGAGCCGGTGATCACCTCCGGGAGGGGCTCGATCTTCCCCCGCGCGGAGAACGCAAAGCCCTGCACCATGGCCGCGCCGGACTTGCGGTCGTGCCGGCTGATGAAGACGCGCGTCTTCGTGGCCGCGATGTTCCCCGCCAACTGGTCGCCTCGATCGAGGATCACCGTGTCGATGAGGCGAGCCACCTCGCCCTCCAGCTGGAGGGTGTTCAGACGGCGGCGATAGACGCGGCAGGTGTCGCCGTCGAAGTAGCCGACGCACTCCTCCCAAGAGCGCGCGCTCTGTTCCTCCAGGAGGTAGTCGACCGTGACGATCCGCCCCGAGGCGACGTCGAAGTCCAGGAGCGACCCGGGGATGTTCACCGGCTCCAGCAGCACGGGGTTCTCCGGATCACTGACGTCGAGTCGATCGAGGTAATACCGCACCCGGTCCGTGCCATCCCGCACCGGGACCTCGTGCTGACTGACGATCACGTCTCCGGACACCAGCGCCGCTTGCCCGGAGCCACCGAAGAAGCCTCCCCACCAGCCCCAGCCAGCGTCGATGGCGCAGCCCGGCACCCCATACCCGAACCCGCCGGACGCGATGGACCGGGGGAGCTTCACCGTGGCGACGACCTGCGGGGCCGTCGGGTCATTGAGCGCGATGACGTCGTAGGACAGCCGCACTTCGGCTCGATTCCCCGACGGATCGGGAATGTAGTGTCCCTTGCTGCGCCCCACGAGCAAGGCGCGTTCCGTCTTCGTGATGTTCGTGAAGGATTCTTCGGGATCGTTGGAGTCCAAGGCGAAGGAGCCGACGAGCGCCGGCTTCGTGCGCTTGCTGATGTCGACGATGTAGATGCGGATGCGCTCGAGATACTCACCTCCGTCCCCGTCGCCCTCCCACTCGTAGGAGCGCTGTGGGAGGTAGGCGTGATCCCCGTGAACGAACACCTGACCCGTCCAGTAGGAGAGCCCCTGGCACAGCTCGGAGTCATCGCTGACGACGGAGGAGAGGTCGAGGCTGCCCAGCGCCGTCGCCTCGTGGACGCGATCGAGGGCGGCGAAGTCCAGCTGCGTCTCGCGGGTCCACCAGTTGGTCCCGAAGCGGAGCATGGCGTCCCCCAGCGCTCGGATGTCCTGGATGTCACGGGCGATGTCGAGGCGGTCGAGCGCCTCGGGTGCGTCACGGTCGGAGATGTCGAAGGTCTGCACGGCGTCGTCGGAGACGCCGAGCACCGTGTCCTCCCCGAGGAGCAGCGCGCGCCGGGCATCTCCCACCTGCGGCGCGACGCCGCGGAGAGTCAGGTCGTCCTCGGTCATGTCGACGAGCTGGATCCCGCTCTGATAGCCGCTGTAGTAGTAGCTGCACTCCGTGCCGTCGCGCGAATAGCCGGAGAACGGCACGAGGATCAGATCCGCCTCGGGGACGATGTTGAACGCCTTGTGGATGCGATCCTGATCCTCCGCGAAGTTCGCCCAGTCGCCGCCAAAGTTCACCCGCGCCAGCTGCCGGGGATCGGTCATGTCGCTCACGTCGAAGAGCGACACGTGCAGGGCACCGCCGGACACGGTGTCATCGAAGCCCAGGGCGTAGATGCGGTCACCACGAGGTTCCATGTGGTAGACCCAGCCCGGGATCTCGAGCTCACCGAGCTGCACCGGCTCGGCAGGATCCGTGAGGTCGAAGGTAAACAGGGGGTCCGTCTGCTCGAAGGTGATCGCGTAGGCGCGCGGACCGTCGAAGCGGACGCTGCGCAGGACCTCTGGACGGGGCAGCACCACGTCCAGGGCCCCCACCTGCTCGATGGCGTTCGCGGAGGTCACCTCGAAGGTCTCGATCCGAGGTGGGACCCCGGAGTTCCAGCCACCCGGTTGGCTGATCACCCGCAGCACCCCCTGGTACTCATCCATCTGCCAGCGGCTGTCGATGGGGCCCGCCACCGAGAGCTGCGCCCCCACCTCGAGCGCCCCGCTCGGATCGGAGATGTCCACCACGTCGATGATCCCGGGAGCGTCGGCCGTGGACCAGGAGCGACCGGACACGTAGATGCGCTCGGGGGTCACGGAGATGCTGCGTGTCCCGAGCCAGTACGCGTCCTCCACCTCGAAGCGCACGTGATCGAGGAGCGCGAAGTTCACCGGATCGGACATGTCGAAGGAGGCCACGCGCGTGTTGGCCTTCGTATCGCAGCCCCAGCAATAGCCGTTCTCGTGGGTGACGAGGTAGAGGACGTCACCGACCTTGCGTGAATCGGAGATCGTTCCAGGGATCTCTTCGTCCCCGAGCAGCTGGATCGCGGCGGGGTCGCTGACGTCCAGCGCCTGGACGCGGCTCGCCACATCGTAGGAGTAGCCGGACTCGTCGTACGAGTAGATGCCCCACCCGTTGTACATGACGTAGGCGCGGTCGTCCTCGAGGTACATCTCGAACGGGATCGCGCCGGTGCGATAGCTCCCCAAGAGGCGCAGCGCTCCCGGATCGCTCACATCCACGACGCTCAGCCCCGAGTACCGTGACAGCGCGTACAGGCGCGTGCCGTCGAGCCGGACGATGTCCGCCTCCGCGATGGCCCGTGCGGCGCTCCCCTCGTCCCCGCGACTGACGGGCGCCCCTGAGTCGAGGCTCGCATCTCCGCTGATCGCCTCGCCTCCCGCTCGTGGCAGGTGGGACAGAAAGGAGGTCTCGCCTTCCGCCGGGGGGCGCTCGGACCCCTCACAACCACAGGCCAGGAGGGCGAAGGCGATGGGAACCAGGGAGCGCGACCAAACGTGGGGAGGGGTGAAAGCCATACCCCCAGGTCAGCAAGAAGCCTGCCAAGTGTCGGAAGCGGCGGCTCCTCCGCACTTGCCCGTGCCTCCGTTTACGCGGACGAGGGGCACCAGAGGGCACCAGAGCGCGACCTGGCACATACCGGCACACTTTGAGCCTCGACCCCGGAGCGCCGCCCCTCGCCCCCAGTCGCCCCCGAGTGGATTTCAGGAGGTGGGGTTCGCCACCACGAGCGTGCTCGCGCCTCCGGAACGAGCTAGGGAGGCGCCGTGGCCGAGCTCCTCCCCATCACGCCGGACCTGCACGTGCCCGGGCACGAGCTGCGCTGGCACGCGGTCCGCTCCGGTGGACCGGGAGGCCAGAACGTCAACAAGGTCGCCACGAAGATCGAGCTGCGCTTCTGCGTCCAGCAGAGCTCCCTGCCCGAGCCCGTGCGGCTGCGGCTCATGGAGCGGGCTCGTCACCGCGTCACCGCCGACGGTGATCTCGTCATCGTCTGCGACGAGACGCGCTCTCGAGCCCAGAACCTCGAGCGCGCCCGCTGCAAACTCGCGGAGCTGATCCGCGGAGCGCTCCCGCCGCCGAAGCAACGCCGCAAGACGCGCCCCACGCGCGCCTCCGTCGCCCGCCGCCTCGACGCCAAGGCTCGCCTCAAAGCGAAGAAGGCCGCGCGCAGGCCGCCGACGGACTGACCGGGAGCCCGCGACGCGGGGCCGGCTCCTGGGCCTTTCCGCGGAGAATCGGCGTGCTAGCGTACGCGCCCCATGACCGCCCCACAGCATCCCGACCGCATCGTCCTGCACGTCGCCGGGCTCGACCGCCCGGGTGTGACGGCCCGCATCACCCAGGTGATCGCCGAGGAGAAGGCCGAGCTCGTCAACCTCGGCCAGTCGGTGCTGCACGGTTATCTGATGTTGTCGGCGATCGTCGACATCCCCGCGGGCTCGAGCGCCCTGCGCCGCCTTCTCTTCGCCGCCGCCGAACTCGGTCTGCGCATGGAAGTCAGCGCCTTCGACGACGAGCTCCCGCCCCAGTCGCCGTACCCGGCGCCGGGGCTCTGCGTCACCATGCTGGGAGATCTCGGCGACGGGGGCTCCACCGCGACGATCACGCGGTACATCGCCGAGCGCGGGCTCAACCTCCGCGAGGTGCGCTCCCTCAGCATGGGGCGCCTCACGGGCCTCGAGCTGATCACGGATCCCCCGGGGGAAGGCATCACCAAGGCCGCCCTCACCCAGCTGCGCGGAGAGCTGCTGGAGATGGGCGGAAAGCTGGGGGTGGATCTCGCCGTCCAGCGCGACGACATCTTCCGTCGGGGCAAGCGCCTGGTGTGCATGGACGTGGACTCGACCTTCGTGAAGGGCGAGTTCATCGACGAGCTCGCGGATCTGGTGGGCGTGAAGAGCCAGGTCGCCGAGATCACCGCGCGGGCCATGCGCGGCGAGCTCGATTTCAAGGAGGCTCTGGCGGAGCGGGTGCGGCTCCTGGAGGGGCTGCCCATGTCCCGCGCCCGGGAGCTGTGCGACCGCTTCGAGCTGACCCCGGGGGCCAGCGAGCTCGTCCGCACCTTGCGCTGCCTCGGCTTCAAGGTGGGGCTCGTCAGCGGCGGTTTCGACTTCTTCGTGGAGCTCCTGAAGGAGCGCTTCGGGCTGGACTTCGCCTTCGCGAACGAGCTCGAGGTGCGCGACGATCGCCTGACGGGTCGCGTCCAGGGCACGGTGGTCGACAGCGAGCGCAAAGCTCAGGTCCTCAAGGACATGGCGCAGGTCTATCACGTGCGCATGGGGCAGACCGTCGCCGTCGGGGACGGCGCCAACGACATGCTCATGTTGCAGGCGGCGGGGCTCGGCATCGCGTTCCGCGCGAAGCCGAAGCTGCAGGAGGTCGCCCACACCAGCCTGAACTACAACGAGCGCCTCGACGCGCTGCTGTACCTGATGGGCTTCAACGCCCGGGATCTCGCCGACCTCCACGCCGGCCACGTCTGCTGAAGGGGCGAACGATGGCCTCGTCCGGTCCTCCCAGGAAGCGTCGCCTCGCCCTCGTCGGAGCTGCCGACGAGCTGTTGGGCATCGCTCCCCCAGCGCTCGAGCGCGCCGCCCGGAGCTGCGCGGTCGGTGACCGGACCCACCGGGGCCTGCTCTTCTTGTGCGCCACCCTGGCGCGGCGTGCGGTGACGCTCTGCCTCCCCCCGAAGGCCCGCGGGGAGCTCCTGCGGGGGCTCGACGCCGTCGACGGCTGGGCGCGCGACACCCAGTCCGCCTCGGTGGTCCGCACCCTCCGCGGCGAGTGTTTCGGCGCGGCGCCGGTCATCGAGCGACAGACCGTCGAGGTGGTCGAGGCGGCGACCGCGCAGCTCCCGCCCCAGCGTAAGACGGGACTCGACGCGCACGCCGCCCACGTGGTGCGCCGCCACGTGGCCCTCAGCGCGCACTACACGGTCTCGGCGGTCGTGCTCTGCCTCGACGCCGTGGAGCGCCCGGCCGCCTGCGCAGAGGTCCCTCAGCAGATCGTCGGGGCCCGCGCCTACCAGACCACCGGGCTCGGCGCGGCCCGCTTCGGAGAGTTTCGAGCCAAGGCTTGGGAGCAGGCGGAGTGGGAGGCTGCGCGGGAGGGAGCGACGGCGGACCACTCGGTCGAAGCGTTGGCCCTCCAGGTCTTCCACGAGTTCCTCGGCGTGCGCTGGAAGAACCAGGCGGATCTCGAGAGCCTCGCCCAGCGCGATTTCATCCAGTGGGTGCTCCCGCCGGACGTTCGCGGCGACGGCGCGCCCCACTGAGGCGTCGCATCGAGGAGCGCCCCGCGCGCCGCGTCCGAACGACGACGCGCCCGGAGGCCATCGCACCGCCCGCCCTCGGCGCCCATCGACGACCGCCCCAAGACGCCGCCCCAAGACGCCGAGCAGGCCTGACCTGCGCGGCATCTCTCGGTTTCGACGCTCGGTGCGGGTCCCCGTCGGCCCCAACACGTGCTCGCCCACCACCGTCAGGATCGACGGCTCTGGCCCGCGCGACGGATCGGCAGTGGGCGACGACGCTCCTTCGTTACTTCTTCTCGTCGGGGACGAAATCCGGCGGCGCCGCCGACCCTTCGCCGAAGAAGTACTTGTCCATCTCCGCGTACCAGATGCGCTGGCCGTGCTCGCTCGTGACGTCGAGCCGGTACTCGTTGATCAGCATCTTCGAGTGCTCCAGCCACATCCTCCAGCCCTCCTTCGAGACGTTCTCGAAGATCCGCTGACCGACCTCACCCTTGAGCGGCGGCTTCTCCAACCCCTCCGCTTCGCGGCCCAGCTTCACACAATTGACCGTTCTACTCATCGGTTCCTCGTTCCCACGCCACTGAACGAGCCCGGAACTCACGCCACCCGACAACCTCCGGGCGCGCCACCGAGCCTGCCCGGACCCAGCTCGCCTGGACCCCAGCTCGCGGGACCCCAGCTCGGCCCGGTCCCGACCGGGCTCCGTCTGCCGAGGGCGAAGCCCACTCGAGCCGCGCCGCCGCGCACGAGAGCGCGGCTGACGCCGGACACGGGGGAAACCTAGCGAGCCACCGGCGCTGGTCAAGCAGGAGCCTGCCGCGAAGGGGCGGAGCGCGCGGGGTCGATTCGTCCGGCGCTCCAGGGACCACGGCGGTGGTCGGGGCTGGGGCCCGTGGTTATGCTCGACTCGTGGCGTCCCGTGATTTGGCCGCCCTGGGTTACCGGCGGATCATCCTCCTGCTCGTCTCGCTGATCGTCGTCCCCACGGCGCTGCTGCTGACGCTGGGAGTCGTGCTGTTGTTCCTCGGGGAGGTGGAGCTCAACCTCCTCATGGGGATCCTCGTGCTCGCCCTGTCCGGGGCGGCGGTCACCGGGGTCATCCTCGTGTGGGTCTTCGTCACGAAGGAGCACAACGTCGCCCGCATGCAGAGCGATTTCGTGTCGAACGTGTCCCACGAGCTGAGGACGCCCCTCACCTCGATCCGCCTGTTCACGGAGACGCTCGCCCTGCGCGGCCACGATCTGGAGGCCCAGCGTCAGTGCATCGCCGCCCTGGAACGGGAGAGCACGCGGCTCCAAGAGCTCATCGACCGCCTGCTCGATTGGGGGCGCATGGAGAGCGGGCGGCGCACCTACACCTTCACCGACGTGTCGGTGCGGGAGCTCATCGACAAGGCCGTCCTCGCCTTCGAGACCGTCAAGCACCGGGACGGCGTCGAACTCGAGGTCGAGCCCCCCACCCCGGATTCGCTCGTGCGCGCGGACGGCGGCGCCCTGAACGACGCTCTGCTCAACCTCCTCACCAACGCCGCCAAGTACGGGGGAACCCCCTGTCGCGTGCGCGTCTGGTCCAGCGTCACACCGCAGCACCTGCGGATCCACGTGCGCGACGACGGGCCGGGGATCCCGCACTCCGAACACAAGCGGATCTTCCAAAAATTTTACCGCGTCGATGACCGCTTGTCCCGCGAACAGGAGGGCTCGGGGCTCGGTCTCGCCATCGTGAAGCACGTGATGAAGGCCCACCGCGGCCGCGTCGAGCTCGAGAGCAGCCCGGGGCGCGGCAGCACGTTCTCCCTGGTCCTCCCGCGAGCCACCACGCCCTCCCCCGAGCCGCCGACGAACGCTCCATGACCGAACCTCGCAGGATCCTCATCGTCGAAGACGACGACAGCATCGCCCTCGGCCTCAAGCTGAACCTCGAGGCGGAGGGCTACGTGGTCCAACTGGAGTCCGACGGGCAGCGCGGCCTCCGCGCGGCGCAGGGCTCCGAGTTCGACCTGCTGATCCTGGACGTCATGCTGCCCAAATTGAATGGCTTCGCCATAGTGCAGCAGCTCCGGCGCGAGGGCAGCATCGTCCCGATCGTCATGCTCAGCGCCCGGGGCGCCGAGCACGACAAAGTCCTGGGCCTCGAGCTCGGCGCCGAGGACTACATCACCAAACCCTTTGGGTTGGCCGAGTTGCTCGCGCGAGTGAAGGCGGTGCTGCGCCGCAGCGAGATCCAGCGTGCGCACCGCGCGGAGGAGCGCCGCGGTCGCGAGCGTGTGCTCGCCGGGCGCCTGGAGATCAACCCCGCGACTCGGGAGGTCTTGAAGGACGGCGTCCCGGTGGGGCTCACCGCGACGGAGTTCGACGTCCTGTGGTGCCTCGTCTCGGCGGAGGGACAGGTGCTTTCTCGCGAGCGAATCCTGGCGCAGGTCTGGGGTCCGGACCATCATGGGACCCTCCGCACCATCGACAACTTCCTCCTCCAGCTTCGCAACAAGCTGGACGACGACCCCGCCGCGCCGAAGCATTTGCTCACCGTACGGGGAGTCGGTTACCGTTTCGCCCGCTGATGGATCAGACCCTCCTCCGCTCCTATCTCGCCACGGTCTACGAGTTCCCCACGGAGTCCGGCGTCGTCCGGGCCTCCCTGGACGGGGAAATGGTCAAGGACGAGAGCGCGCTCCCCCCCCTGCTGCGCACGCAGTTCGCCATCCTGACGGCCTACAACCCGCGCTCCATGCTCCTGCCCCGGCGGGTCAACGACGGCCGTCACCAGGTGATGCGCGACTTGTTGATCCTCGGCTGCTACCGCGTCGAGCAGTGCATCGGCTACGACGAAGAGCCGGACGGCGTCTGGCGCGAGCCGGCCTGGCTCGTCCACGGCATCGACCGGGACGAGTGCGTCTATTTCGGGCGCACGTTCCGGCAGAACACCGTCGTCTTCTGTCACGAAGGTCGCCCGGAGCTGATCGTCACCGACCCGACCTGCGACGAGGTCGGGCGCACGTTCACGGGCAACTGGCGCGTCCGCCACTGAGCCGGGGGAAGGACGACGGCTCGAACGCCGGGCCCTTCGTCGTGAGCCCCCGCCTTGGCCGAAACGAGCGCCCCGTGAAACCTCGCCAGCTCCCACGCTCCGACTAGTATTTCGGCGTCCGCGGTTTGCCGTGACCTGGAAGGCCCGATAAGTTCGGGCCGAGGGTTCGGCGTTCCCGATCGCGTCCAGAGTGGCCGTGATGTGCTGCCGGCCCGCGTAGCGAACCGATGAGCAATCAATTTGGTGGTGGGCGCCCTCCCGACCTCGCGGACGTGATGGCGCAGGTATCGGACAGCCTGGGCCGCAACTTTCGCAAGCTGGGCCCGGTCGTTCTGATCCTGTTCCTGCTGTTCCTGGCGGCGACGGGCTTTTATCAGGTGGAACCCGGCGAGGTCGGGGTCGTGCGGACCTTGGGCAAGGAGACGGGCCGGACGGAGCCCGGCTTGCACTTCAGGATCCCCCTGCTGCAGCGGGTCGACGTGGTCGACATCTCCGAGGTCCGGCGCATCGAGGTCGGCTTCCGCGGCGATCAGGTGAAGGCCGCCGAAGCCCAGATGCTCACGGGCGACGAGAACATGGTCCAGGCGCAGATGATCGTGCAGTACCGGATCGCAGATCCGAGCAAGTACCTGTTTCGCCTGGCGCGCCCCGAAGACACCCTGCGCGCCACCGCGGAGGTGGTGCTGCGCAGCGTCGTGGGACGCATGACCATCGACGACGTGATCACGCGAGGCCGAGGTCAGGTCCAGACGGAGAGCCTGGAGGAGCTGCAGCGGCTCATGAACACCTACGAGAGCGGCATCGAGATCACGGAGGTCAAGCTCCAGTCCGTCGATCCTCCCGATCCCGTCAAGGACGCCTTCCACGACGTGGTGCGCGCCCGCGAGGAGAAGGAGAAGTTGATCAACCAGGCTCGCGGCTATCAGGAGGATCTGATCCCGCGCGCCCGCGGCGAGGCGCAGCAGATGCTGCGCAGCGCGGAGGCTTACAAGGAGCAGCGCGTGCTCGAGGCCACCGGTGACGCCGAGCGCTTCAACGCGCTCTACGCGGAGTACCGGAAGGCCGAGAAGGTGACGCGTCGCCGCCTCCACCTCGAATCCATGGAGCGCGTGCTGGCGAAGGTCGACAGCAAGACGATCGTCGATCGGCAGCTCTCCGGATCGACCCTGCCGATCCTTCCTCTCGGCAACAAACCCGCGGTGCGCGCCGCCGTCGGAGCGACCGTCGCCACGGAACAGGGGGCCGCACAATGAATCGTTCTCTGGCAATCGTCCTCGCCATCATCGGCATCTGGCTCGCGTGGAGCTCCTTCTACATCCTGCACGAGGGGGAGCAGGCCATCGTGACCCACTTCGGCGAGTACCGGTACAGCGTGCGCGAACCGGGCCTCTACCCCAAGTGGCCCATCGCCAACGAGGTGCACCGCATGGAGCGGCGCATCCTCGGGACGGACTCTCCTCCCCAGGAGTACCTCACCCTCGACAAGAAGAAGCTGGTCGCGGATCCCGTCTCGCGCTGGCGCATCGTCGATCCGCTGCGCTTCCACACCTCGGTGCGTGACGAGTCGGGCGCCAAGGCGCGCATCAGCGACATCGTCAACAGCGAGCTGCGGCGCGAGATCGCCAACAACGACTTCGGCGACATCATCGGTACGGCGCGAGGCCCGATGATGCAGCGGGTCGCGGAGGGGGCGCGCGGTCGCGTCGCCGCCTTCGGCATCGAGCTCGTCGACGTCCGCATCAAGCGCGCCGACCTCCCCTTGGAGGTGCAGGAGAGCGTCTTCGCCCGTATGCGCGCCGAGCGCGATCGCAGCGCGAAGCGGTACCGCTCCGAGGGACACGAGGAGGCCGCGAAGATCCGCGCGGAGACGGACAAGACGCGCGCCATCTTGCTCGCCGAGGCGTACCGGGACGCGCAGAGCCTGCGCGGTGAGGGCGACGGTGAGAGCGCTCGGATCTACGCGGAAGCCTACGGGAAGGACCCCGACTTCTACGCTCTGACCCGCAGCCTGCAGGTGTACGAGAACACGATCACGGAGAAGGACGCGCTGGTCCTGTCGACGGGCTCGGACCTCTTGAGCCACGTCGACTCCCCCTGACGGCGCCCCGCCCCCGAGGCCCTGCTCCCAACGAGGCGTACCCCGCCCCCCGCCCGTACCCGCGGCGAGGGGGGGGCGTCGCTCGTCGTCCGTCAGTCGACGACCGGACTGCGGGGCAGGACGTTCACCAGGAGGTCGAGGAGGACGGCCACGCTGGTGGCCTGAGCAGGGGACCCACGCCAGCGATGTGGCGGGTCCCCGTCGGTGATCTGAGCCACCTGGCCGACCACGACGCCCTCTTCGAGGGCGCTCTCGACGAGACTGCGCAGCCGCTCCGGGGTCGTCGGGTCGTCCCCGTACACGAGCAGGCTCGCCCGCGCGTAGTACCCGAGCAGGTACGGCCAGACCGGACCCTGATGATAGGACGCCTGGCGCTCCGCCACGGTCCCCCCCACGTGGCCGACGTAAGCGGGCTCGGTGGGAGACAGGCTGCGCAGGCCGCGAGGGGTCAGCAGCTCTCGCTCACAGCGCTCGATCACCGCGCGGCGCTGCCACGGCTCGAACAGCTCTGGATCGACCGCCAGCGCGATGAGCGCGTTGGGGCGGATCGACGGATCCGCCCAGGCGTCACCCGTGTGGCGCGCGCCGCTGACGCAGTCGAAGGGATAGCTCGTCTGATGACACCAGAATCGATCGCGGAAGCTCGCCCGCACCGCGTCCCGACTGGCCGCGGCACGAGCCTCCAGATCGGGGTCGCCCGCGTCGCGCGCCCAGGCGCTCAGGGTGTCGCAGGCCCGCGACCACAGGGCTTGCAGCTCCACCGCCAGCCCGTGGCGCGGGGTCACGGGCCCCGCGTCGCTGCGCGCGTCCATCCAGGTCAGCGCCCCCTCCCCGGCGTTCTCGAGGAAACCCTCCGGGGTGATCCAGGCGAACTCGGAGCCGCCGCCCGTGAGCACCTCGTAGACCTCTCGGAGGGCGGGGAAGACCTCCTCACGCACGAACGGATCGCCGGGCCCCGCCTGGATGGCCCAGTGCCGAGCAGCCTCGAACAACCAGAGGGTGGCGTCGAGGGCGGGCTCTGGATCCGCGGGGACGGGCGGGCGCAGCGCCGTCGTCGTCGGACCGTAGGAGAGCCGGTTCGGGAGCAGCCCTCCGACGAGCTGACCGCAGAGGTAGCGCAGGCAGGAGCGGGCTTGCTCCAGACGACCGCGGGCGAGATGGATCCCCGGCAGCGCGAGGGCCACGTCCCGCGCCCAGACATCCAACCACGGGTAGCCGGCCACGATGGCGCCCTCTGGCTCGAGCACGAACTGATCCGCGGCGACGCTGAGGGCGCGCGCCATCGGCTCCCACTCCTGCCCCGGATCCTGGGCGAGCACGTGCGCCGCCGCGTCCATGACGTGCTCGGCGGGGGTGCGATCGGGGAGCTCACCGACGGCGATGACGAGGTACTCGGTGCGCCCAGGGAACAGCTCCACCTCGAAGATGCCAGGACTCCACATGTCCTCCTGGAAGTCTTCGTATCGTCCCCGATCCTCCAGGTACTCGAAGCGCCGCCACCAATCCGGCGAGCCCATGAACACGCCGGAGTGCAGGAACCGCACGCTCGGCAAGCGCAGGACCGGCTGCACGTCGACCTCGTTGGGCCGCAGCGTCACCGTCTGCAGCATCGCCCCGTGCTCCCGCGTGAGCTCCTCGGAGAGCCGCAGGGGCATGAGCGGACGCAGCTTCAACCGCGCGACGTCCTTGCCGGTCCAGGTGAAGCCGAGGACCACCGCGTTGTGCCCGCGCACCAGGCACAGGGTGCGCTCGAGGGCCCCGCGCCCCACGGCGAACACCCAGCGCGGCAACGGATCCTGCGCGAAGGTCTCGAGATGCCGGTATCCGGGCGTGGGCGCGACGTTCGGGAACTGATGGGTAGAGAGGCGATAGGTGCGCCCCTCCGCCTCCACCGTCGTCTCCACGTGGCTGATGACGACGTGACGCTCCAAAGCCCCGAGCGACGCCACCAGCAAGCCGTGATGACGCCGCGTGTGCATGAGCGCCACGGTGCTCATGGCGTAAGCGCCCGCGCCGTTGGTGTGCAGCCACTCCCGCTCCGCGAGCTCGAGGTCTCCGCCCACGTGCACCATGGGCCAAGGGCCGTCGATCGGGCCCCGCCAGGTGACCTTCTCCCGGGTCTTCATCGTCCCGCGTCCCCCGGTTCCTTCGCGGCGCGGGCGGCGAGGGCATGGGCCGCGGCCCGTCGCAGAGGCGGGAGCGGGGGGAGCGTGCCCCACCAGATCTCGATGGCGAGCGCTGCCTGACGCACGAGCATGCCGAGCCCGCCGCGGGCGAGGTGTCCGGCTTCCACGGCCCTGCGGAGGAAGGGCGTCTGCTCCGGGTTGTAGACGAGGTCGTAGGCAGCCAGCCGCGGCACCTGCGTCCAGGGGACGAGGTGACCGATCCCCTCACCGGGATCGGCGCCGTGCATGCCCGCGCTCGTCGCCTGCACGACGAGCTGGATCCCGTCGAGCTGCTCCGGGGCGAGCTGGACACCCTGCCCGCCCCCCTCGCGAGGCTCCGGCCAGGGCAGCAGCTCCGCCCCCAGGCGCCGCAGCGCCGCGGCACGCGACCAGCTCAGGGGATCCTCGGTCGCGCGGAACGCCCGCGCCGTCACCAGGATCCGCTTGGCGCCGGCGAGGCGGCACGCCACCACCGCCCCGAGGGCGGCACCGCCGTTCCCCAAGACGCAGGCGCCCGACGCCTTCCCCCAACCGCCGAGCTCGTCCACGAGCTCGGCGAGCTCCCGCGCGAGCCCCGGCGCGTCCGTGTTGTAGGCGACGACGGCGCCGTCTGGCGCGCGGGCGAGGACGTTGGCCGCTCCGACGTCCCGCGCCGATTCATCGACGCGGTCCGCGAGGGAGAGCGCGAGCCGCTTCCAGGGCACGGTGACGTTCGCGCCCTGGATGTCACCACTCCGCAAGCGCTCCACCAGCGCGGCGACCGCGGCCTCGTCCGGCGCGTCGACGAGCTCGTACCGCCCCGCGCGGCCCAGGGCTTCGTAGGCAGCCCCATGAATCGCCGGCGAGAGCGAGTGGGCCACGGGATGGCCAATGAGTAGAAAGCGCTCGCTCATCCGAGTTCCCCCGACTCCCCACGGGCGCCGGCCGGCCACTCATGGTCCAAGCCGCCCGCGTTTTCAACCGTCGACAGCACGGAGGTGACCTCGGCAGCGAAAGCCCCTGTACGTACGCGTACTTCCACGCGTTCCCCGGGCGCGAGCTCCTCCACCGAGCGGATCGGGATCCCCCCCGCGCGGGTCGCCAGGGCGTAGCCTCGACCCAGGATGGCGAGGGGGGAGAGGGCCTGGAGCGCCGCGCTGCCGCTCCCGAGGCGCGCACGACAGCGGTCGAGCACCCGCGCCATCGCCGCCGTCAGGCGACCGCTCAAGGGGGTCAGCTCTCCCCGCGCCCGGGCGAGGACCGCCTGGGGGTGATGGAGGGCGAGCCGCCGATGCTGCTGCTCGAGGCGCGTTCGTCGCTGGGCGAGGCTGCGCCGGAGAGCCGCCTCCAGACGCCCTCGCAGCTCGTCGAGATCCTGCTGCCGCGCGGCGATCAGGAACCGAGGATCGCTGAGCCGCTGCCCCAACCGCTCGGAGCGCAGCCGCTCTTCGTGGAGGCGGCTGACCATCGCGCGCCGCAGGTGCCGCTGGTAGCCTCGGATCGTCTGCCGCCGCTCCTCCAGGCTCGGCACGACGAGCTCGGCGGCCTCGGACGGCGTGGCCGCGCGACGGTCCGCCACGAGATCCGTGAGCGAGGTGTCGATCTCGTGTCCCACGGCGCTCACCACCGGCACCTTGCAGCGGGACACTCGCCGGACCACACGCTCGTCGTTGAAGGCCATGAGGTCTTCCCCGGATCCGCCACCGCGGCCGATGATGATCACGTCCAACCCGGGGTAGGCCTCGATGCGATCGAGAGCCTCCAGCAGACTCCGCGCGGCGCCCTCTCCCTGCACCGTGGCGTGGCTCACCACCACCCGCACCCGCCCCCGCCGGAGCGCGACCGTGCAGATGTCGTGCACCGCGGCGCCGCTCCGGCTCGTGACCACACCCACGACGCGCGGATCTGGCGGCAACGGACGCTTCCGCCGAGCGTCGAAGAGCCCCTCGGCGGCGAGCTGGCGCTTGAGCCGCTCCAGAGCTTCCAGCAGCGCGCCACGCCCCGCGGGCCGCGCCGCCTCCGCCACCCACTGCAGACGTCCCCGCCGCTCGTAGACCGTCGCGCGCCCTCGCAGCTGCACCCGCGCACCTTCGCTGAGCACGGCGCGGGCCCGCGTCGCCTGGAACTTGTACATCACGCACTCGATGCACGCGTCCGCCCGCTCGTCCTTGAGGGTGAAGTAGCAGTGCCCGCTCGGGGCCCGCTTGAAGCCGCCGATCTCGCCTTCCACCCAGTCGGTGCCGCTCATGCCCTCGAGGGTGATGCGCAGGCGTCGCGCCAGCTCCGCGACGCCGATGACTCGTTCTTCGTCGGCCCTGCCCATCGTCCAGCCCCTATAGACCGAAAGCCGCGGCCCAAGCGAGCGCGCCGAGACGGCGGCGGCGACCCCGGCCGCGTCGACGGCCCGCTCCAGCGCCGGATTTCTCCGGGCCTCCGGTGTGTCCAGCGTGATTTCGGTGGGCCGGTGCCGGCTCCGGGGAGCCGCGATCCGGGCCCGCCGCCCTTCGTTGGCCGCGCCACGCCCCGCGCGCCGCTGTATAAGACCCGACGGAGGCCGTAGGTCGTGTCCTCCGTGGGGCGATACGATTCATGAAGCCGTTGCGCAAAGTGCTGATCGCGAACCGTGGCGAGATCGCCGTCCGGATCGCCAGGACCCTGAGGGACATGGGGATCGCGAGCGTCGCGGTCTACTCGGAGGCGGACCGAGACGCCCTCCACGTCGCCGCCGCGGACGAAGCCTTCCCCATCGGCCCCGCTCCCGCGGTGGAGAGCTACCTGAACGTGGAGCGCTTGCTCACGGTGGCGCGGAAGGCCGGCTGTGACGCGCTGCATCCCGGCTACGGCTTCCTGTCGGAGTCGCCCGAGCTGGCGGACGCCTGCGCCCACGCCCAGCTCGAGTTCATCGGTCCCCCCGCCGCCGCGATGCGCCGCATGGGGCTCAAGGTCGAGGCCCGGGAGGCGATGCGCGACGCCGGGGTGCCCATCATTCCTGGGGGTCCCGCGGGTGACCTCGAAGACGCCCGGCGCAGCGCGAGCGCGATCGGCTATCCTGTCCTGCTGAAGCCATCCGCGGGCGGCGGCGGGAAGGGCATGCGCCGCGTCCACTCGGAGGCGGAGCTCCCCGAGGCGCTGGAGCGCGCCAAGAGCGAAGCGCGCAGCGCCTTCGGCAACGACGCCGTGTACATGGAGAAGCTCCTCGACGGCGCGCGCCACGTGGAGGTCCAGCTCCTCGGCGATCGCCACGGGAACGTCGTCCACCTCTACGAGCGCGATTGCTCCCTGCAGCGCCGACACCAGAAGATCGTGGAGGAGACCCCCTGCCTGGCCCTCGCCCCGGAGCGCGTCGACGAGATCGGGAGGATCGCCGTGCGCGGGGCGCAAGCGATCGGCTACTGGTCCGCCGGCACGATGGAGTTCCTGCTCGCCCCGACGGGAGAGCTCTACTTCCTCGAGATGAACACGCGTCTCCAGGTGGAGCATCCGATCACGGAGGCGTGCACCGGCGTCGATCTCGTCGAGGAGATGGTGCGGATCGCCTGCGGGGAGCCGCTCCGCCTGAGCGCTCCTCCGCCGCGCTCGGGGCACGCCATCGAGTGTCGGATCTACGCAGAAGATCCGGAGCAGGGCTTTCTGCCCAGCCCCGGCCGGATCGACAAGCTCGTGCTCCCCGCGGGACCCGGTGTTCGCAACGACGAAGGGGCTCGCGCCGGTCAGCTCATCCCGGCGGACTACGACCCGCTCGTCGCGAAGCTCATCGTCCACGGCAGGGATCGAGGGCAGGCGCTACGCCGGGCCCTGCGCGCCCTGTCCGAGTATCGGATCACGGGCATCGCCACCAACGTGCACTTCCTCCGACGCGTGCTCGCCCACGAAGCCTTCGTGGAGGATCGGCACGACACTCGGTTCCTGGACGAGAACCTCGCGGACGTACTGGGGAGCCCCGCGACGCCCAGCGCGGCGCAGCTGGCGGCCCTCGCCGCCTTGAAGCACCACGCCTCCCAGACCAGCGCCCTGCGCCCGTCGGGCGCCAGCGCCGCCGCGACGAGCCCCTGGGTGCTCGCCCACCGCCGCAGCAGCTGGAGCCGCTGAGCCCACGGCGCGCACGCCGGAGCGCAAATCGCGGAGCGCGGGCAGGACCCAGGCTGGGCGAAGCCCTCAGCCAGTCGCGGCCCGGTCCCGACACAGGGCAGTGACGCTGTCGAGCAACTGGTCGAGCGCCGGGGGTTTACTCAACACCAACGCCGCCCCGCCGTCACTCAGCCGGTCGTTCGCGGATCGGTCCGCCGTCAACACGATGACCGGGATGGCCCGGAGCTCCCTGTCCGTCGCGCGAACCTCGAGGAACTCGTAGCCGCTCATCCGCGGCATCATCAGGTCCAGGAGGATCAGCCCTGGCGGGGCGCCGCGAGCCGCGCGCAGACCGTCTTCCCCGTCGCCGGCCGTCACGACCGTGTAGCCGTGGGCGCGGAGCACGTCCGCGAGCACCTCCCGCACGTCCGCGTCGTCCTCGATCACGAGCACCGTACCCCGAGTCGCGCTCACGATCCCTCCGAGCGCTCGGGAGCCGACGCCGCCGCGACGCTCACGGGCAGCTCCACCCAAAACTCCGATCCCTGCTGCGGCTCGCTCACCACACCGATCTTCCCGTGGTGTGCGTCCACGATCTTCCTCACGATCCACAACCCGAGCCCGAGCCCCCCGAACTTCCGCGACGACACGGAGCGTTCGAAGCGCTCGAAAATGCGCGCCTGATCCGCCGCCGCGATGCCGATGCCCTGGTCGTGGACGCTCAGGCGGACCTCGTCCCCCCAGCGCCGCGCGGCGATCCGGATCGGGGCGTGGGCCCCATACTTCATCGCGTTCGTGAGCAGGTTCGTCACGACCTGCTCCACGCGCAGGCGATCCCAGCGTCCGACGAGTCCCTCCCCGAGGTCGAGCTCGATGGTGCAGCCGACCCGCCGGGAGCTCTCGGCTTCCCGGGCGACGACTTCGGTGATCAGCTCCTGGAGATCGACCGGCTCGAGGTGGAGCTCCAGGCGCCCCGAGGTGATCCGAGAGACGTCGAGCAGCTCGTCCACCAGCGTGGAGATACGCCGTGCGTTGCGCTGCACCCGATTCAGCGCCTCCGAGAGGCCCCGCGCGGGGGCCCCGCCGCCCTGAGCGGCCAGGAGCAGCTCACTCTGCAGGAGCAGCGCCGTGAGAGGTGTCTTCAGCTCGTGCCCAGCGACGGACAGGAACTCGTCCCGGAGGTTCACCGCGCCGATGGCCTGCTGATAGAGGCGCGCATTGTCGATCGCCACGCCGATGCGGCGCGCCAGCTGCTCGGCCATCTGCAGATCCGCGTCCCGATAGGTCCGCCCGGACGCCGCGGAGACGAGGGTGAGCGCGCCGAAGACACGATCCCGCGCACCCACCGGGACCAGGAGGCACGAGCGGACGCCGATCTCGCGGAGCCGCTCGAGGTGCGCAGGGTCCCGAGCGACACGCCGCAACAGCTCGTCGTCGACCTGCTGGAACGAGACGGACGCGCCCGTCCGAATCACCTGGTGGATCCCCACGTCGACTCCCGGCGAAGCGAGCAAGCCCCGACGCAGCTCGTGGGCGAGGGCTTCCAGGGCGGGCTCCGCGGGAGCGATGACCACGGGCTCGATCGCGCCGGTGCTCTCGTCGACGACGTCCACCGTGCACCAGTCCGCCACGGCCGGCACCGCCAACCGCGCCACCTTCTGCAGGGTGACCTGATAGTCGAGCGACGCGGACAACAGCGCGCTCGCCTCCGCGAGGAAGGCCGCGCGGCTCCGCTCCGCCTCCGCTTCGGCTCGGGCCGATTGCTCGGCGCGGTAGAGTCGCGCGCGCTCGATCGCCTGGTGGGTTTGTTGTGCGAGGGCCTCCAAGAACGCCCGGCCTTCCTCGTCGAACCGCACCGTCCCCGGGAAGGTGAACGCGAGCGCTCCGATCGCGGCATCGCCCGCCCACAGGGGGACGGCTGCGATGGCGAGCTCCGACGGGAGCCGAGCCTCTCGGGTGCTTGCCTCGAGGGCGGGGTAACGCCTGGCGTACTCCTCGCGGGAAGGAATCCACACGGGCGCGCGATCCAGGTAGGCGTCGACGATGAGATTGCCCCGCTCCAGCGGGAGGCTGCCAAAGCCATCGACCCAGGCCGGCGGGTACCCGGACGTTCGGAGCAGGCGCAGCTCTCGCGCGTCCTCGTCCACCAGCCAGAGGCCTCCCCGCAGGGCGCCGACCAGCGCGCTGCCGCAGTCGATCACGATCTCGGCGACGTCTTCGGGATCGACGGCGCCGGACAGCTGAGCCGTGAGCTGCTGCAGGCGCTGCATGCTGTCCGCGTGACGCTCGGCGATGGCCCGCGACTCTCGCTCGCGCTCGAAGAGCCGCGCGCGGGCCGCGGCCTGCGCGATCTGGCTGGCGATGGCCTCGGCCAACCGCAGCTCGCGCTCCGTGAAGGTCCGCGGCTCGCGCTCGTAGAGCATGAGCTTGCCGAGCAGTCTGCCCTCGTGCACCAGGGGGATGAAGGCGATGGAGCGGATGCCCTCCGCCTCGAACTTGTCGTGGTAGGGGCGCAGCGTGGGATCGGCGAGAACGTCCGCCACCGCGAAGGGGCGGGCCTCGCGCTCCTCCGGGCCCCAGGGCGAGTGCCCCTCCACGGCCCGGCGGTACTCCTCCGAGAGCCCGCGCCACGCCTTGAACCGCATCACCCCGTCGGGATCGAACAACAGCACGGACGCCCGCTCGAGGCTCAAGCCCCGCTCGAGCGCGTCCAGCGCTGGTCCGTACAGCTCCGCGATGCTGCTCGCGCGGTTCACCGCCCTGGTGAGCTCGAAGAGCAGCTCCGCCTCCGCACGCAGCCGCTCCGCCTCTGCTCGCGCGACCCGCTCCGCCTCGTAGAGACGGACCCGCTCCAGGGCCTGCGCACACTGACCAGCGAGCGCTTCGAGCACGATCTCCCGATCACGCCCGAAGGCGTGCTCGGCGGCGTACCCGAAGAGGAGGCTCCCCACCGCCCGCTCGCCCACGAGGAGGGGCCAGGCGACGAGCGTCCCCCGGCGGAGCCCTCCCGCCACGAGCTGGGGATACGCCTCCTCCAGCTCCCGGTGGGTCGGAAAAATCAGGGCGCGCCGCTCACGCAGAGAATCGGCCGCGGGCCCCCTGGGCCCGCCCGTGATCTCCTCGAGCCGCTCGACGAACTCCGGCGCATAGCCGACGGCGGCGACCACGTGCGCGCGGCCGTCCCCGCGAGGCACGAACAACGATCCCGCGTCGGCCCCCACCGCGCGACGCGCCTCACGGACCGCTGCCTCCGCGACCTGCTCGACGCTCAAGGCGGCGCCGAGGGAGGTCGCCGCCTCGACCAGGTGTCCCACGACGACGTCCGACGGACGGATCCCTCCATCGCCCGCCCGCAAGCGGGAAACCCCCTCCGAGATCGGCCCCCGCGGGGCCGATCGGTAGGTCACGGCCACCCCACGGTCATCTCTTGAAGCATGAGCGGGAAATCTTCCCCTCGCCAGGAGAGCGTCCCCCCCACGCCCGAGCGTGTCACGCCTCGGGAGCTGCGCGCCTCACTGGGGCGTGCTGCTGTCCGCGCGCTCCCGGAGCCGTCGCTTCAGCTCGTCCAGAGCCTTGGAATAGTCCTCTTGGAGCTGTCGCTCGCGCTGCTCCATCTCCGCCAGCCCGGCCTCGGCTCCCTCGAGCTCCGCGTCGAGGCGCTCGCGCGCCGCTTGCACCACGGCGAGGCGCTTCTGCGCGAGGGCCCGCTGCTTGTCGGTCCGGGCAGTGTCCTCCGCCCGCGCTCGCAGCTCGTCGATGTTTCGATCGAGGGTCGCGCGGACCTCGCTCCCCTCCGCCACCCGCGCCTCGAGATCCCGGCGCAGCTCGATCATACCGACATGGACGAGGTAGCTCGCTCGGCTGATCGTGTCGATTTGATTCTGGAGCTTCTCGACGTTCGCCTTGCCGAGCGCCTCCTCGTGCTCCTCCAACGAACGATGCGCCTCGTTCAGAGCCCGCGTCCGCTCCTCGAGCCGCTTCGCGACCGCCCTCTCCAACCCATAGACGGCGGCGGAGCCCGCCGCGTCGACCACCTCGTCCCCGGCGCCCTTCTGCTTGACGGCGTAGCGCACGGAACCCGCCAGCTGCTTGCCCACCTCGCCCTTCTCCTCGTGGAAGAAGCGATCGATCCGCTCCGCCTCCGCGAACCGCGCTGCGTAGGCGCTGCTGCGCCCTGCGGCGTCGGCAGCCGTGACGATCTCCAGCACGATCTCCGGATCGGCTCCCTCGAGCGCGTCCGGATACCCCTGCATCTCCTCGAGGCTGGACTGGACGGAGGTCTCGTACTCGGCGAACCAGCCCCTCTGGATCGTCAGCCCGTCCGGATACCGGGCGGCGTAGGTCGGCTCTCCCGCGGAGGACACCGTCAGCGGCGGGTGTCCTTGCCTCGAGCAAGCCGCCGAGAGCAGCAGCGAGGAGATCACCAGAGCGCACGTCGATCCACGAACCCGCATGGGGGCCCTTTAGAGCCATGCGCCCGATGGCGTCAAATGGAGTCCTCACGCACGACACGCCGCAGCCGAGCTCGACCGCAAACTCGACCGCAGCGGAGCCGGATCCGACGACGCCGTCGCTCTCGACGATCCGAGATCCGATCCGCGGGTCAGCGCCGCAGCTCGTCCACGAACTCCCAGTCCGCGATGAGCTGCTTCCGTAGCAATATCGAAAGGAGCGCGGCGCACACACGCTGCCAATTGATCTCACTGCCGAGCACCGCCGACGTGTCCGCTCCGGACGCGTGCGCCCGGAGCGCGGCGACGAGATCTCCAGCGGTCATGTCCGCCGTCCCCTCGGGACGCGAGACGCGCCCCGCGGCGGCGGGGAGGATCAGCTGGGTGCCGTCCAGCAACGTGAGCGTCACCATCTTCGCGCCGTCGTCCGCGGGAGGGGCAGGCATCGACGGCTCCCGCGAGGCCATTGGCGAGCTCTTCGGCTCGTCGTCGGAGAAGGGAGCAGCCTCCTCGGGTGAGGGGGGCGCCTGGGAGGGGCCACGAGCCTCGGCGTCGGGGGGAGCGGGCGTCGAGGGCGCCTGCGCCGTCGGGGGCTCCGACGCAACCCGGGGGGCCCCGGGCGCAGCAGGGCTCGGCGCGGCAGGGCTCGGCGCAGCAGGGCTCGGCGCGGCAGGGCTCGGTGCAGCGGAGCCATCGAGGACCGCAGCTCTCCCTTGGGTGGGATCCGCGCCTTGGGGTTCGCCCGAGGGTACGGCGACCTGCTCCGGGGCCACGGCCATCTGCGCCGACGCGGGGCGCGCGGGAACCGGCGGAGGCTGCCCCCCGTAGTAGACGCGGATCGCCGAGCGGATCTCGGACGGCGGCGCGATCATCGGACGCACCGGCAAGCCCGCGTACAGCTCCACCTCGGCGCGCGCCTCCAGGTCCGTGGGGTCGTCCATGGCGACGTAGAGCGTGTCCTTCTGGTGCCGGGAGCGGCGGACGTAGATGGGGATGAGGCAGTGGCGCTCGGCCAGCTCGCGGCGCACGAGGTTGAGCAGCTGGCGCGAGAAATCGATGTGGTGGAGCGACACCCACGGGACGCTCAGCTGCTGGCTCAAGACCTGGGTGACCTGGGTCTCCGTGACGTAGCCGCTCGCGACCAGGAGGGCGCCCAGGCGTCGCTTGTCGCTGGCCTGCAGGGCGAGCACCTCCTCGAGCTGCTCGGGTGTGATGATCTTCGCTCCCACCAGCAACTCTCCGAGACGCACCCGATTCCGATCCATCACCACAGGCTACGTGCTTCTGCCGCAGCGACCAAGGGGGCGGCCGTCCTCGGGTCCTCCGCCATGGGTCCTCCGCCACGGGTCTCCGACGTGCGCCCACCGCCACTCCCACCACCGCCACCAGCCCGGCACATGTTTCGACCCTCCTCCCCACTGACCGACGCGCTTGCTCGCGCACGCCCTCGGGGGCAAAAAGCGGGCGTCTCGGCGATCGGCGACAATGCCGCAAAAGCCCTGTAGGGTGGGAGTTCGGCCCACCTACGAGCGGCACCGAAGCCCGCGACCCACGGTCATGACCCGCCCCACCTCGCAGCGAACGACAGCGAACGCCCTGCCTCGAGACGGCCAGCCGCGGCCCTGCCCGCAGTGCAAGGAGACGTGCGCCCCCGGGCACCAGTACTGCCCCCAGTGCGGCTTTCCCATCACCGAGATCATCGCCCCCGAGGAAGACCGCTTCGTGGGGACCACGCTCCCCGGCGGACATCACATCCTGGACCTGATCGGGGTCGGCGGGATGGGACGCATCTATCGCGCGGAGCAGAGCGTTCTGCGGCGTACGGTCGCCGTGAAGATCGTGCACCCGCACCTGATGGCCGACGAGAACTCCGCCGCCCGCTTCCTCACGGAGGCGCGGGCCGCGAGCCAGCTGAACCACCCGAACAGCGTCGCCGTCTTCGACTTCGGCCGCACCGAGGCGGGGCAACCCTATCTCGTGATGGAGTTCCTGCGCGGCAAGGACCTCGCTCAGGTCGCCTACGAAGAGGGGCCGCTGCCTTTCTCCCGCATCGTCGACGTGCTCGGCCAGGTGCTGGCCGCCCTCGGGGAGGCGCACGATCTCGGGATCGTGCATCGGGACCTCAAGCCCGAGAACATCATCCTGCAGCCCCTGCGCCGAGGCGGCGACTTCGTCAAGGTCGTCGACTTCGGCCTCGCCAAGCTACGCGCCGATCCCAAGAGCACGAGCGTGACGAGCCCGGGCATCGTCTGCGGGACGCCGGATTACATGTCCCCCGAACAGGGCCGCGGCGACACCATCGACGGGCGGAGCGACCTGTACGCCGTGGGGGTCATTCTGTTCCAGCTCCTGACGGGGCGTCTCCCCTTCGAAGCCGAGGCGCCGACCCAGGTCGTCATGATGCACATGTCGATCCCCGCGCCCGATCCGCGGCAAGTGTGCCCCAAGCGGCAGATCCCCGCGGCGCTCGCGGAGGTCGTCAAGAAGGCCCTCGCGAAGAGCCCCGCCCAACGCTACCAGGACGCTCACGAGCTGGCGCAGGCCCTCCGTCAAGCCGTCGAGGATCTCGGCGACGACGCCCCACCGAGCAGCAGCTCCGCCTTCCCGCCCAGCTTGCTGGTGGGCGAGCACACCGTCTGCGAGGCCTGCGGCTACCGCGTCCCCGCGGCGCGTTACTGCTGTGAGTGCGCCGCCCCCCTGCCCCGGGAGCAGTCGATCCAGATGGGCGTGCCGTTCATCGGGCGGGACGACGACCTCGCGTGGCTCGAGGCGCGCCGCCCCGTCTCCGCCGTCGTCCAGGCAGCGCGTATCGTGGGCGAGGCCGGCGCTGGCAAGACCCGCCTGCTCGAGGAGTTCGCCGGCCGCTGCAGCGTGCTCGGGGACAAGGTGTTCACCCTGGGTCCGGATCCGTACTTCGCGGGGGTGAGCGGGCACACCCTCGCCGAAGCGATCCGCATGCTCGCGCGCCTGGATCAGCAGGCCATCGACGAGGAGGCCTTCCCCGGCGCCGCCCCGGAGGCCGTGCTCGGGCTGCGCGATCTCTTCGGCAACGATCGCAACAACTATCTCTCCCCCCTGGAGCGACGCCACGCTCTCTCCGACGCGCTGCGCTGGGCGCTGGTGCGCGCCGCCTCGAACGGGCGCGGCGTGCCCATCCTCATCATCGACGATCTGGAGCGGGTCGACGGGCCGTCGCGCCACGCCTTCGCCGACGTGCTCGGCGAGCCGCCGCCGGTGCCGGCGCTGTTCGTCTGCTCCCACGTTCCGGGGTTCGAATCCGGCTGGGGCGCGGAGCGCTCCGTCGCCCGGGTCCTCGAGGAGCTCCCCGCGCGGGAGGTGCGCCTCCTCGTCAGCCCGCAGATGGATCTGCCCCAGCGGGATCGCTTCCTGCCGCTCTATCTCGATCAGGCGATGCGTCACCAGATCGAGGGGGGCGGGCAGCTCCCGGGCAGGCTCGTCGACTTGATCGCCCTGCGTATCGACACCCTCGATCAGGACGCTCGCCGGATCCTGCAGGCTCTGGCGGTGTTGGGGGATCGCGCCGGCGCCGAGGACATCGCCGAGATCTTGCAGCTCGAACCGCCCCTCGACGAGCCCGTGGCGGCGCTGGTCGCCCGCGGCATGGTGACTCAGGTCGGCTCCGAGCTCTCCACGCGACACCCCCTGATCCGCGAGATCGCCCTGGCCGGGATCCCGGTGGAGGTGCGGCGCGAGCTCCATCGCCGCGCCCTCCGGCTCGAGGAGCGCAAGGGCGCTCCCCTGGAGGTGCGGACTCAGCACGCCTACTTCTCCCAGCAAGCCTTCGGCGCGCTGCTGCTCCTGGAGCAAGTCGCCGACCGCGCGACGGCCCGTGGTGATACGGCGACGGAGGTGCTCGCGCTGCGACGCTGCCTCGAGATCGCCCGACAGGAGATCTCCCGGGGAGAGCTCGACGACCCGCTGCGCGCGGTGCTCATCTTCAGCCGGAAACTGGGGGCTTCCCTCACCCGCGCCGGGGACTTCGCGGACGCGGAGGGCGTCCTGCGGGAGGCCCTCGACCTGGCCGGACCCGCAAGCGAAGACCGCGCCAAGATCCTCGGCGCGCTGGCGCACGTCGCCCACGGACGGCGCCGTGCCGCCGATGCCCTCCGGTGTCTGGACGAGGCCATCCTGGTGGCCGAGAGCGCCGGCGCCCTCGAGCTCGCCTCGACCCTTGCGGACACCCGGCGCGCCTGGTCGTCTCCATGAGCGGGCGCGGGAACGCGGCGCGCCATCGCACCGACCCATGAAGCCGGCGCCCCCTCTCGTCACCCGCTGGGATCTCGACAAGACGTATCTACGCACCGAGTTCCATACCCTCGGCGATCTCCTGCGCGCGGCGCTGGAGCGCCCGGATCAGAAGCGAGCCGTCCCCGGCGCGGCGCGCTTGTTGCGGGAGCTCGCCCACGTCGGAGCCCGCATCCACATCCTCAGCGGGAGCCCGCGACAGATGCGGCGCGCCATCGCCGAGCGCCTGTCCCTCGACGGCGTCTTCTACGACGAGCTCACGCTCAAACCGAACCTACAGAACCTGCTCCACCTGCGCTTCCGAGCCCTGAAAGATCAGCTGAGCTACAAGCTCCCTGCGCTCCTCGAGGCGCGCATGCGCGAGCGTCACGTCCTGGGCGTTCCCCCCTGCCCCGAGATCCTCCTCGGGGACGACTCGGAGGCCGATGCCTTCGTGTACTCCCTCTACGCGGACCTCTGCTCGGGGCGGGTCGACATGGAGCAGCTCGAGACGGTGCTCCACGCGGGGCGCGTGGACTCCGCGATCACCGAGCAGTGCCTCGCCGCCGTGCGGAGCCTGCGGGCGCCCCGCGACGGCAAAGACGCCGACGGAGGACGCGAGCGTGACGGACGACACGAGGAAGCGCGGACCACCGCCAGCGGCCGCGCTCGCTTCCGCATCCTCATCCACCTGGATCAACAAACGCCGCCCTCGCGCTTCGCGAGCCACACGCCGCGCCTGGTGCCCTTCTACAACTACGCCCAGGCGGCGCTGATCCTGGTGGACGACGGTCATCTCCCTGCGGTGGCGGCCTACCGCGTCGCCCAAGAGCTCTGCGATCAGTTCCGCTTCGACCTGGACGCCCTCGCCCGGAGCTACCTCGATCTGAAGCGCCGCGGCCACCTGAACGGACGCGCGCTCGAGGCCCTTCGGGCCGCCCGCGCGGAGGCCCCCACGGAGGTCGCCCGTTGGCCGGACCGGATCAGCGAAGAGCTGCGCAAGGCGGAGGCAGCCGAAGCCGAGGGCGCGCCCGCGGAAGCGGCACGACCCCGGGGCGTTCCGGCTCCGCTGGATTACGTCGCCCTGGCGGCCCACCACCGCGGAGGCCGAAATCGCCGACGCTGAAGGGGTTTCCGGCCTCTCCCCCAGGGGCTCGGCTTGCCTTCGAATGGACCCCGACTAAAAGGTTACCTCGACCCTTCGACCATCGGCGCCGGCTCCGGTGCCACCTCCGGGCGGGCCTGGACGAGCGCACGCCATCAGAAAGTAGGTCGCCCCTTGGACAGCGATCTTGCGGAATCGATCAGCGCGTTGAAAGAGGCTTTCGAGGCTCGAGCGGTGCCCCTCTCCCTCGGCGACGGCGACGAGGCGGCGATCACCGCCCTGCGCTCCAAGCTCGAACTCCCGCGACGTTATCGGGACTTCTTGAAGGAGTGTGACCCCCTCGATTTGGAGACGCGGACCCCCGCGGAGCGGGTCCGCTTGATCCCGACGAGCGAGCTCCTGGAAGAGCAGAAAGGCTACGCCCTCGACGAGTCGGGCGAGCGGATCGAGCAGCCCCGTCCGTCGGGGTGGCGTCCGAGCTGGGTCATCATCGGTCACAGCTCGTTGCTCGGAGACCCCTACTTCCTGGACGTGGCGGAGGCGGACGCGGAGGGCGACTGCCCGGTGTACACCGCGATGAGCGGCACCGACACGTGGCAACCCCGGCTCTGCGCGTCGAGCTTCGCCATGTTCCTGCGGATCCTCGCGGTCAGCATGCAGGTGGCGGGCGGCTTCGCCGACGACGACATCGACATGGACGATGAAGAGGTCTTCCGCGAAGCGCTCGGCCCCAAGATCCGCGAGTACGACCCCGCAGCGGTGAAGGCCGGGCACTGGACATGAAGGACGACACGCTCACCATCGAGCTCGAAGGGACGAGCGGCTTCGAGCGGCTCCTCGAGCAGCTGAGCCGGCGTGGCGAGACGGACCTGGATCGCGTCGAGCCCGCGGTGCGAGAGATCTTGCGGGAGGTGCGCAACGAGGGTGACGCCGCAGTGCGGCGCTACGTCGCGCGCTTCGAGAACCGCGACGTCTCCGAGCTCGTCGTGCACGACTACGGCGGGGCCGCTGCCCTCGCCTCCCTCGCGCCGGAGCTCCGGCGAGCCCTCGAGACGGCCGCCGCGCGCATCCGCGACTACCACGAGCGGCAGGCGGACCAGCAGCGCAGCTTCGAGTACGAGAAGGACGGCGTCACGCTGGCGAGCCGCGTCACCCCCCTCGCGCGAGTGGGCATCTACGCTCCTGGCGGCAAGGCCTGTTACCCCTCGAGCGTCCTCATGACCGCCGTCCCCGCGGCGGTCGCCGGCGTCGAGGCGATCTACCTCGCCAGCCCCGATACGAGCGCCGAGGTGCGCGCCGCCTGTCACCTGGCGGGCGTCACCGCGCTGGTGGACGCGGGCGGAGCGCAGGCGGTGGCGGCCCTCGCCTACGGCACCGAGACGGTCCCCCGCGTGGACAAGATCGTCGGCCCCGGGAACATCTACGTCGCGGCGGCCAAACGCCTCGTCTTCGGCGAAGTCGACATCGACAGCATCGCCGGGCCGAGCGAGATCCTCGTGGTCGCGGACGACTCGGCGGATCCGGAGGTCGTCGCTGCGGACCTGCTCTCCCAGGCGGAGCACGACGAGGACGCCTACCCCCTGCTGCTGACCACCGATGAGGCCCTCGCCCGCGCGACCAGCGCCGCCGTGGCCCGTCAGCTCGCGGCGCTCCCGGAGACGGACGGCCGGGGACGACCTCGCCGCGCGGTGGCGGTGGAGTCCGTGCGCCGAAACGGCTTCGCCCTCGTCGTGTCGAGCCGGGACGAGCTGGCCCGCGTCGCCAACACTCTCGCCGTGGAGCACGTCGCGGTGCAAACCCACGACGCCTCCGAGCTCGCCGGCCGGATCCTCCGCGCGGGAGCGCTGTTCGTGGGCCACTACACGCCGGAGGCCGCCGGAGACTACCTCGCGGGTCCGTCCCACGTGCTCCCCACGGGCGGAGCGGCGCGCTACGGCGCACCCCTCGGGGTCTACGACTTCGTCTCGCGCAGCTCGGTGATCAGCTACGCCGAGCACGCCCTGGCCGCCCAGGCCGACGACATCACCGCCTTCGCCCGCAGCGAGGGGCTCGAAGCCCACGCCCGCGCGGTGGAGGTCCGCACCAAGCCGCCGCGCGCGCAAGCCTGAGCTCCGGGGCACTCGTCAGGGCGCGGCTCGTCGGGCGCGGCTGGCCGGGCATCGACGACGCGGGGCCGCGCCGCGAAGGCGCCCCTCACCCCACCGGCTCGATGTAGCCCTTGCGGAGCAGCGCCAGCATCGCCTGGGCAGTCTCCAAATCCGACTTCGGCGACCTGTCGAGGGTCGCCTGGAGGTTCGGCGAGTTGATGGCGAGCTGCAGCACGTCCAGCTGGCTCTGCTCCAGCTCATGGAGCGGCGCCTCCAAGGGCGTCTTCAAGGTCAGCCGCTTGTCGGGGGCCGGCAACATCTGGCGGAGGTTGTTGAACTCGTCGAGCTGCCGGAAACCTTCCATCAGGAACTCCTGAGCCGACAGGTCCAGGGGGTGCTCGGAGCGCTCCTCACGGGGCGGCTCGAGGGCAAAGGTGCCCTGAGTCCAGGCCAGCATGCGGAAGGCCGCCTTCTGGGGGCTCATCTCGGGGACACCGTCGATGCTGGCGTCCTCGATCAGGCCGTCCCGGAGCACGAACCGCCCCACGTCGGCGGAGTGAATCACCAGCACCCCGGACTTCCGGGAGGTGCCGAAGAGCTGCATCAGATCCGGCAGGGGGATCTCCTCGAGGTTCCCGCTCATCCGCGCCGCCCCCGAGGTCCCCGAGTGGCGGACCGTCGACTTGCCGAAGGCGACGCGCTGCAGGTTCGAGGAGCCCTGCTGCTGGTCGAGGCTCACCAGCTTGAGGATGCTGGTCCCGATCAGCAGGCGATCTCCCTCCCGCAGGGAGGCGCGCTCCACCCGCTCCCCGTTCACGAAGGTCCCATTGGTGGAGCCGAGATCCTCGATCTCCACGACCCCCTGACGCACCTCGATCCGCGCGTGCTTCCGGGAGACCATCTCCTCGACGAGGACCATGTCCAGATCGCTGGAGCGCCCGACGACGACGGACGCACCCTCGCTCAACGGAAACTCTCCGCCTTGGTACTTCCCCGAGATGAAGCGGAGAGCGAGCCGCCCTCTCTCGGGAGGACCGGCATCAGGGGAGTTCGACGAGGAGTTCATCGGCGGCACAACGACCTGACCCAACTCGACGGTGAGCTGGAGGCCATCCTGGAGTGTAGGCGTTTGCCCCGCCCGACGGCGGCAGGAGCCGGCGAACGCGCCCAAAAGCATAGGCGGCGCACGCCACGAGGGTCAAGAAAGCACAAAGATCGCAAACAGTTGACGAAAGCCAAGGTTTCCCCGACCGGGCCAGCCCTCATGGGCGCCTCCGTTCGATGGGTCGGAGCTCACTCTCCGCTGGCGGAGCGGGGTCGTCGAGCTCGGTCGACGAGAGACCTTCCGGCTGCTCCGGGAGGGCCCCCAGAGGGCCCAGCGGCGAGCGCGCGCCTGCCGGAGCCGGCCCTGGACCGGCCGCCGGGCGGACGACGGGCGGTCGCGCGGCGCTCTGCGCCGCCGGCAGGACCACGGAGAACGCGGAGCCCTGCCCCGGCTGCGAGGAGACCTCGATGCGCCCCCCCATCTCCTCGACGATGCGCTGGCTGATGGCCAGCCCCAGCCCCGTCCCCCGATCCTTCGTCGTCACGAAGGGCACGAACAAATTCTTCATCACCCTCGGGTCCAGCCCCGGCCCCTGATCGCTCACGGTGATCTCGACCCAGCGCGGCGCCTCGTTGTCCTCCGATGAGTCGATCCAGCGGGGCGCCGAGGTCGGCTCCTCCCCGCCGCCGCGGGTGGACACCGTGACCGTGCCTCTCCCTTGCATGGCCTGCACGGCGTTGCGGACCAGGTTGATGAGCACCTGCCGGAGCTGCTCCGCGTCCCCACGCACGGGCGGCAGCCACGGAGCGAGCTGCTGCTCGAAGCGGCACTCGGAGCTCTCGGAGGAGAGCACCCGCAGGGTCCGCTCGACGACGGAGTTCACGTCGAGCTCACCGGGCTCCCCCGTGGCGGGCCGCGCGTAGTCGAGGACGGAGCCCACCACCCGGTCCAGGCGGTCCACCTCCTCGAGGATGATGCCGACGAACTCGCGGTCGTTCGCGTCCAGGCTGCTCGCTCCCGGATCGCTGAGGAGCTGGGCCGCCCCCTTGATCGCGCCGAGGGGGTTCTTGACCTCGTGGGCCAACCCAGCGGCCATCTGCCCGAGCAGCGCGAGCCGATCCCGCGCCTGCATGCGCTGGTACTGCCTCGAGTTCTCGACGACGACGGCGATCTGCAGGGCGAGCCCTTCGAGCAGGTGCACCTCGTCCGGGGAGTAGGCGTCCGCCACCCGGTCATCCATGACGACCAGGAACCCGAGCAGATCTTCCTGCTCCCCCCGCAAGCTCGTGCACACCCCGAGCTTGTAGGCCTCGAGCAGCTCCGCAGCGGCCAGCACGCGCTCGTGGGCGTCCGCCTCGCGGCTCCACCCCCGGCTCCGGGCCAGCGCGACCTCGCGGACGACCTCCTCCAACACCACCGAGGGGTGCTGGTTCAGGCGATCGAGGAGGGGGCGCGCCATCGCCGCGTCGATGCGCCGGGGCGCTCGCGGACCGAACTGCGCGACCAGCTCGTAGTGCAGGCCCAGATCGTCCCGCAGGTACAAGGCGGCCCCCGTCGCGCGGTGCGAGGCGGCCAGGGCCCCCATCACGACCTGCTCGAGCTGGTCGATGCGCAGGACGTGAGCCAGCTCACCGCGCACCTGGGTGACGGCGCGGTCGAGATCGACGCGCTCCCGGAAGAACGCCCGGTGGATCGCCGCGTTCGCCTTCTCGCGCAGGGGCTCGAAGAGCACCAGGATGACGATCGTGGCGAGGAACGCCGCGAGGTACATCGTGTCGAACCCGCCGAAGAGCACCACGAACGCGTAGAAGATGCCCGCCAGGCAGCTCGCCAGCGCCGCGGACACGGCCACCTGGCTCACGACGTCGTACAGATCCACGAACCGCTGCCGGATCAGCGACTCGGACAAGACGAACAGGAACAAGATCGCGCACACCGCCCCGATGGGCGGCACGTCGAACCCCAAGAACCACAGGAAGTCCGCCAAGCTCGCGGCGACCGCCAGGGCCCCGACGAACACCAGAAACCGCACACGGCGCTGGGTGAGGCGCGAGCGCGTGCTCGCTGCCTGCACGCCGAGGGACCACAAGCCCGCGCCGAGCAACCCGAAGGCGTAGACGAAGACGAGGCTCCTGACCCACCAATAGGCGAGAGGGACGAGCAGCGCGACCGCGGCCACGGGCAGCAGCAGCACCCCCGCCACGTGCAGCAGCGTGGAGCGACGCTCCCGCTCCGGCACGAGGGCCTCGAACAGCCGCAAGCCGAACTGCGGCAGGAGCACGGCGAGGATCGCCGTGAACCGGACCCACACGTCGGCCCTCACGAAATGATACAGCCACTGGGCGAGGTACCAGAGCCCGATGTCCGCCGCGAACCCGGCGAACCAGATCTGCGGCCGCCGCAACCTCCCCCGGAGCAGGATCGAGACGGCGATGGCGATGGCCAGCGCGCCGCAGAAGAGGGACGTGCGGGTTCGGAGATCCACGGCAGCACCACCTACCCGAGGGAGCGGCTCCTCGGAGAGCGCTCGTGCCCCGGGTCGGGCTCTCCCTCTCTGGCCCCCGCTCCCGCGCCATCACCGGCCGAGCCGACCTCGGCGCGGTACAGACCGTGCTCGTCGATGTAAGCCAACACCGATTGCGGCACGGCGGCGAGCTGGGGGCTGGGATCGTCCTGGGCCCGCCCGGCGCGTTCGCGCAACACCGCGCGGATCTCCGTGGACGACACGTCCGGCAGGACCGGCTCGGGGCCCCCCAGGTGCTCGACACCGACGCGACCGAGCACGATCAGCGGCGCGATCCGGCAGACCTCGTCGAACCGGTGCCACTTGTGGCTCTCCTGCACCGCGTCCGTCCCGACGACGAAGCGCAGCTCGGCGTCGGGGTAGCGCCGCCGCAGAGCCCGCAGGGTCTGCACCGTGTAGCTGGGCGCGGGCAGCTCCGCCTCGATGGTCGAGACCTCCACCCCGTCTAGCCCGGCGAAGGCGCGCTCGCACATGCGCACCCGATGCTCGAAGGGCTCCATGCGCTTGTGAAACGCGTGCCGGAAGACCGGCACCACGAGCACCCGGTCGACCTCCCCGCTCTGCAGCACGTGCTCCGCCGCCAGCACATGGGCCCGGTGCGGAGGATCGAAGCTCCCGCCGTAGACCGCCAGCCGCATCACCCCTCCCCCGACACGCGCAGGTTCACCTCTCGGGCAAGGCCGAGCTGCTCGGTCCCCAGCTCCTCCAGGGCCCCGGAGTACCAGCTGACCCGCACCAGGCCGCCCGCGTCCTCCAGGAGCATCACGCCCCCCTCCGGAAAGCAGCCCGGCGACAGGAACCAGCGCCGCCCGATGCGCTTCACGAGAGGCGTCGGGCTAGCCCCGAACATCAGCCAGGTCGTTGGGAGGATGTCCTCCTCGTCGAGGAACGCCTTGTCGTGGATCATCACGGCGACGCGCCCGGCGAAGAGCTCCACGGACCGCGTCCGCTCTCCGGGCAGGGACTCGAACATGCGGAGCCGAGCGCGCTCCTGCTCTCGGGCCACGTAGGCGTCGATCTCCTCGGGGCTCGCCCGCAGACAGCGAGCGGTGGCCCTGCGGCACAAGGCGGCGTCCTCGGGGTGCTCCCCCACGAGCTGCTCCGCCCAGGACTCCACGACCCGATCGAGGGCCCCGTCGACACCGAGGTACACGACGCGCTCCGCCTCCAGCTCCCGACGTAGGAACCGGGCCGCTCTCTCCAGGGTCTGGGGATCACCCTGTGCCGGTCCCAAGAGTCCAAGGCGCATCGGCGACGAGACCCGACGCTAGCACAGGGCCCGCCCCACATCAGTTCTCCGCCCCCGTTTCCCCCGCGCCCCGCGCCCCCGCGTCCAGGGCACGTCCGGGGCAGCGGGATGGCCTCCGCACCCTCAGCCCTCGAGCAGGCTCCCGAAGAGGGCCAGCCCCCCGACGACGAAGGTGAGGTTGAAGACCGCCATCAAGCGGAAATAGTCGCCCAGCTGGTCGACGGGGACCCCCTGCAGCACCTCCCGGGTCGCCGCGACCGCCGTGAGCAAGGTAGGAGCCAGCAGGGGAAACAAGATGATGGCCAGGATCAGGTCCCGCGCCCGCGTCCGCACGGTCATCGCCCCGAACAGGGTACCGCTCGCGCTGATGCCCGGGGTGGCCACCGCCGCGATGGCGAGGAGCCCGAACCCCCGGTCGAACAAATCCACGGAGAAGAACAGCGCGGCGAGGGGGAACACCACGATCTCCACCGCGAACAGGAACGCGAGGAGCCCCGCCGCCTTCCCCGCGTAGAGCGCGCTCGGCCGCAGGGGCGTCACCAGCAGCCCTTGCAGCGCCCCCTCCTCCCGCTCCCGAGCCCAGCTCCGCCCCAGGGCGAGCACCGCCGCGAACGCGATGGAAAGCCACAGGACCCCGGACACGACCACGCGCCCGGCCGCCGGCCCGCCAAAGAAGGACATGGACGCCAGGACCACGACGAGCACGGCGAAGAACCCCGTCGTCACCGTGACCTCGCCCGTGCGCGCTTCGATCGCGAGATCCTTGCGCAGCACGAGCCAGACCTGCCCCCACCAGGACGGCGCGCGCGGAACCGGGACATCGACGAGCGCCTCGCTCGGCCCCTGCGACACCGTCGCTGCCTCCGAACGGCGGGAATCATGCACCATGAAGCTGGGGCCGTACCTACCACAACCTCCGACGCGAACCTCACCCCCGACGCCACTTCGACTCGATCTCCGACTTGGCACCCCAGCAAAGCTCGATAGGATGCGCCCATGGCCGAGAACATCCGCGTGGAACACACCTTCGCCTGCAGCGAGGACACCTTCTGGGACAAGGTATTCTTCGATGAGGAGTACAACCGGCGCATGTTTCTCGAGGCCCTGCGCTTCCCGTACTGGAAGGAGCTCTCGAGCGAGGACCGCGGAGATCACATCCTGCGGGTCGTGGAGGTCGAGCCCGCCCTGGGCGACCTGCCCGCGGCCATCCAAAAGGTCGTGGGCGAAGGCCTCCGCTACAAGGAGGAGGGGCGCTTCGACAAGAAGAGCCGCCACTACGGCATCCGCATCATCCCCAACCGCCTGCAGGACAAGATGCAGGTGGACGGCGAGCTCTTCACCCAGTCCCTCGGGGACAACCAGTTCAAGCGCATCTTCACCGCCGCCGTCAGCGTGAAGGTGTTCGGGGTGGGCTCCATGATCGAGAAGCGCCTCGTCTCCGACCTGAAGCGCAGCTACGACATCGGCGCCCAGTTCACCGCCGATTTCATCCGCGAAAAGGGCCTCTGACCCTGCCCTGACTTGGGGGCTCCCCCCTCGAGACCACCGCTTGCGCGGATTTTTCGAGGGGTCACGGCTACCTTCTGCCCGTCCCCAGCCCCACCCCGCCCCCCGCAGGCGCCCCCGCCTCCCCGCGCTGCGCCACTGAGCCGAGCTGCCACCACGCTGGGCGGCCCCGCGCTGCGCCACTGAGCCGAGCTGCCACCACGCTGGGCGGCCCCGCGCTGCGCCACACGCCAGGCGCTGCAGTCCCCGCAGCCCTGCGCCGGCCACCCCGCCACTGCGCTCGCGCGGCACCGCCACCACCACGCTGGCCGTCCACCA
>JAAZAA010000261.1 GCA_012514535.1 Myxococcales bacterium
AGCTCGGGTTTTGGCGAGGCTTTCGCGAGCACCGGAGCGGAACGTACGTGGGTACTTGAGCACCGGAGCGCAGCGGAAACGAAGCCAAAACCCGAGATCGGCGGGCGTCCTGGTCCGTTAAGATACCGGCGATGGACCGCAGGGTCGTCGCCGGGTGACCGCAGGGTCGTCGCGAACCCTGGGTCAGAGAGGGGCGCTCGCCGTGGACGCGCGCCCTGGTGATTCCCCGGAGAAACGGCCGGTCGTCGACGCTCGCAACAGTCGCGGCAGGCCAACTCCATCCTCCGAGCTGGACGTCCCGGACGAACTGTGCGCGCCCCTCGGCCGGTAATTGACGGTTTCGGGGGGGCCTGATAACTCAGGCAACGCGGCAGACGCAGGTCCGCGAGCACTCGGCGCCATGGTTTTCAATTCGTTCCACTACCTGGCGTTTTTCCCCGCGGTCGTCGTCGGCTACTTCCTGCTGCCGCAGCGCGCCCGCGTCGCCTGGCTCCTGCTCGCCAGCCTGTACTTCGTGGGGGTGGCGAGCCCCGTCGCCGCGCTGCAGACGCTCGCGATCGTCGCCCTGGGTTGGCTGATGGGGCGCGCGATCGGCTCCGCTGCGGACAAGGAGCGAAAGCACAAACTGCTCACCCTCGGCGTGCTCGCCCTCGTCGCCAACCTGGTCGTCTTCAAGTACGCGGGGTTCCTCAACGAGTCGCTGCGCTCCTTCTTCGGATGGTTCGGGGGCGACTATCCGGTGCCCGTCCTCCAGCTACTGCTGCCTCTCGGCATCTCCTTCTACACGTTCCAGGTCATCGCGTACCTGGTCGACGTGGCGCGCGGAGAGAAGCCCGAGCAGAGCTTCACCAGCTTCGGCCTCTTCGTCACCTTCTTCCCGAAGTTCGTCTCGGGGCCCATCGAGCGAGGGAAGAAGCTGCTCCCGCAGCTGCGGGTGAAGCACGAGCTCGACTACGCGAGGATCGTGGGCGGCGTCGAGCTGATGGCGTGGGGGTTCTTCAAGAAGATCGTCGTCGCCGATCGCCTCGGCCCCTTCGTGGCCCGCGTCTACGACGATCCGCGGAGCTTCGACGGCGTCGGCATGACGTTGGCCACCTGGCTGTTCGCGTTCCAGGTCTATTGCGATTTCAGCGGGTACACGGACATCGCCCGCGGGTCGGCCCGCGTGATGGGCTTCGAGCTGACGGAGAACTTCAACCGCCCCTACTTCGCGACCAGCGTGTCGGACTTCTGGAAGCGCTGGCACATCTCGCTCACGAGCTGGCTGACCGACTACATCTACACGCCCCTCACCCGCCAGCGGCGCTTCAAGATCAAATTCTATTATACGATCTTGATCAGCCTGTTCATCACGTTCGTGGTCAGCGGGTTCTGGCACGGCGCCGAGTGGACCTTCGTCGCCTGGGGCGCCTTGCACGGAGCGTATCTGGTCTGCTCGACCCTCACGCAGAAGTGGCGGGCGCGGGTCGCCAAGGCGCTGAAGCTCCAGCAGGTGCCGCGGCTGCACAAAGCCTGGAAGGTGGGGGTGACGTTCTCCCTCGTCTGCTTCGCGTACGTCTTCTTCCAGGCGCACAGCATGAGCGACGCCTATTACATCCTGACGCACCTGTTCACGGGTTGGGGGAGCGCTGCGGCGGGGGTGAAGGCCGTCCTGGACGGGCAGTGGATCGAGCTCGGCTTCGGGCTCTGCGGGGCGGCGCTGGTCCTGCTCCTGGAGTCGGGGCAGACGACGGGGAACGTCCAGGAGCGGCTGGCGGCGCGGCCCGCCTGGGTGCGCTGGTGTTTCTATCAGGTGTGCGCCATCGGCATCCTGCTCTTCGGCGCGCTGTACGACACGAAGCAGAGCTTCATTTACTTCCAGTTCTGAGATGAGCCAGACCCCCTCAGCTGCTCGCTCGACGACGAAGCCCACGACGGAGCCCGCGACGGAGCCGACGGCAGCGCCGCGCTCGGAGGCCACGTCGGCCGCCGCGCCCGGGCCGGGTCGGGGACGGGCGCCGTCGTCGTCCGCGGGGACGTCGGCGACGGCGTCATCGGCGACGAGCGTCGCGGCGCCGCGCGGGTGGAAGGCGGTCCTGCGCTTGATCACGCTCGGGGTGATCTTCGTCGCGGTGCCGGCGTCGTTGGCGTTGGCCACGGTGTGGCTCGTCCCGGAGGGCAACGACTACGCCCTCGCGACGCGCCTGAAGCACGAGCGGCTGGCGGGAGCGGGAGCGACGCGGAGCAAGGTGGTCTTCGTGGGTGGCTCGAACCTGGCTTACGGCCAGGACAGCGCGGCGCTCGAAGACGCGACGGGCCGCTACGTCGTGAACATGGGCATGAACGGCTACTTCGGTGTGCGCTTCATGCTCGAGGAGGTGAAGCCCGACCTGCGCGCCGGCGATCTGGTCGTCATGGCCTTCGAGTACGACAGCTTCTACAAGTCCGCGGACGGCACCGCCTCGGATCTGTTGATGGCCGTGAAGGCGCGCCCGGAGAACCTCGCGTTCTTGACCTGGTCCCAGCGCCTCGACGTGCTCCAGGCGGTCCCCTACGTCGCCCAGCACAAGCTGGTGCGCCTGGTGCGCGAAGTGGGGCGCGGGGCGCGAGACTGGGTGCGCGGCTACTCCGCCGAGGATCCGACGGCGCTCTTCGATCGCATCGAGTCTCTGGCGGGCTTCGAGGCCCGTGGGGATCTCGTGAGCCACCGGGGCGTGGAGTGGGCGGACGCCCCGAACCCGGGCTACGACCTGAGCCACTTGGAGATCGACGCGGGGGTGATCGCGCGCATGCAGGAGTTCGCGCGGGTCATGCGGGAGGCGGGCGTCACGGTCTTCGTCTCCTACAGCCCCGTGGCCGAGAGCTTCTACGGCGAGCACCAAGGCGCGATCCGTCGCCTGCACGAAACCCTGCGGACGGCGTCCCTCGAGGTGCCGAGCCCCCCCGAGGCCTTCGTCATGCCGGACGCCTGGTTCTTCGACACGGTCTACCACCTGAAGGAGGAGCGCCGACACGAGCGGGCCCGTCGTCTCCTGGGGGACATCGAAGCCGCGCTGGGCGCCGCCACCGCGCCCGGCGTGGTGGCGGTCGACGCTCCGGAGGCGCCATGACCCCCTGCACGCAAGGACCCCAAAGAGACCGATCGGTCGCTTTTGTCTCCCTAGGACCCCGAAGAGACCGATCGGTCGCTTTTGTCTCCCTAGGACCCCGAAGCGGGCCGAGGGGGGTGACCGTGCCGTTTGGAGCGACCGTGCCGTTTGGAGCGACCCTGCCGCCGGGAGCGGTTCGGGCGCTCTGCCGGATTGGCTCGATCGAGGAAGCCGCCGATACTCGAGGGGCGTCTGCCCCCTTTGGCTGGAGGAACGACCGATGGAAAAACAAGAAATCTTGAGTGCGATTCAGAAGCTGGTGGCGGACATCCTCGAGCAGAAGGGGCTCGACGTCGTGACCCTCGACGCGTCCACGGAGCTGCTCGGCGGCGAGCTCGGCATCGACTCCCTGGATCTCGCCACCCTGGTGCGCGAGCTCGAGGAGACCACCGGGCGGGATCCCTTCAGCGAGGGATTCATCGAGTTTCGTACCGCGGGTGAGCTCGCCGACCTGTACGTGCGATGACGTCGGCGCCTGGTTTGCCGCTCGAGGCGGGGGACGGGGCGGCGCTGGTGGCCCGTGGCGCCGCGGTCGTCTCGCGGGAGGAGCTGCGGCGTCGCTCCGACGAGCTCGCGGAGCGCCTCCGGCAGGAGGGCATCGGGCGCGTGATGGTCGTCAGCGACGATCCCGTCGACGTGCTCCGGGCGATCGACGCTTGCGCGCGGGCGGGGGCCGATCTCTGGGTCGCGCACACGAACCTCCCGGGCGCGATGGTGGAGGAGCTCTCGCGGGAGTTCCGCGTCCAGCTCCAGATCGGCGCCCAGGACGAAGCCCGCTCCGTCGCCGCGCCGACCGCCGACACCGAGCCGGCCACCGACGGCGACGGCGCGCCCCAGGCGCGCATCTTCATGATGACCTCGGGCACCACCGGGCGCCCCAAGGTGGCGACCCACACTCTCGGTTCCCTCCTCGCGAAGGTCCGCACCAGCGCGAGTGTGTCCGCCAACCGGGAGGGCCGCTGGTTGCTCACCTACCAGCCGACGGGTTTCGCGGGGGTGCAGGTCATGCTCACCGCGGCCCTGTCCCACGGGCTCATCGTCGTCCCGGAGGAGCGGAGCCCGCAGGGGTTCTTCGAGGCGGCGCGGCGGTGGGAGGTCGCCCAGATCAGCGGCACGCCGACGTTCTGGCGCTCCTTTCTCATGGCGACGCCGCCCGGGGCCCTCGAGCTGCGTCAGATCACCCTCGGCGGGGAGGCGGTGGACCAGGCGACCCTCGATCGCCTGAAGGAGCGCTTCCCGACGGCGCGGATCACGCACATCTACGCGTCGACGGAGGCGGGCGTCGTCTTCGCCGTGCACGACGGCCTCGAGGGTTTCCCGAAGAGCTGGCTGGAGCAGCCCGTGCAGGGGGTCGAGCTGCGGCTGCGGGACGATCTGCTGCAGATCAAGACGCCGAACGCCATGCAGGGTTACCTGACGGAGGCGGCGCAGCCGCTGCTCGAGGGGGGCTGGGTGGCGACCGCGGATCGCTGTGAGATCGTCGGTGACCGCGTGCGGATCCTCGGGCGCCAGGACTCGACGATCAACGTGGGGGGCTCGAAGGTCTATCCCCTCGCCATCGAGGGGTTCCTGTTGGGATTGCCCGGCGTGGTCGAGGCGAAGGTGTACGCGGTCCCCAATCCCATCAGCGGGGCCCTCGTCGGCGCCGACGTCGTGCTCGCGCCGGGGTCGGAGCCGAGCGAGGCCAAGAAGGCGATCCTCGCCCGGTGTCGGGCGGAGCTGGCGACCTACCAGGTGCCGCGGGTGTTCCGCGTGGTCGACGCGATCCAGGTGGGGACCTCCGGCAAGAAAGGATGACGATGCAACGCAAACACGTCTTGGTGACCGGAGGCAGCCGCGGGCTCGGCGCGCACCTCATCCGCGGGCTCTTGGCCGACGGCTACCGCGTGTCGACCTGCAGCCGCACGCGTACGCCGGTGATCGAGGAGCTGCTCGGGCAACCGGAGGTCAGTGATCGGTTCTTCTGGGGCCCCTGTCAGGTGGGCGTCGCCGAGGAGGTGGACACCTTCGTGCGCGACGCGGTCGCCTGGGCCGGCGCGGACGGCCTCTACGGGGTCATCAACAACGCTGGCATCGCCCAGGCGGGCATCCTCGCGTCGTTCCCGAACGTGGAGAGCGAGAAGATCCTCCAGGTGAACCTGCTCGGGGCCATCCAGGTGGCGCGCGCCGCGTCCCAGTACCTGCTCAAGGCCAAGGACGGCGGGCGCATCATCAACATCAGCTCCATCATCGGGACGCGCGGCTACAACGGGCTGGCGGCCTACAGCGCGTCCAAGGCGGGCATGGATGGCCTCACGCGGGCGCTGGCGCGGGAGCTGGGGCGGCGCGGCATCACCGTGAACAGCGTCGCCCCCGGCTACATGAAGACCGACATGTCCTCGACGTTGAACGCGGGGCAGCTGGCGCAGATCGTCAACCGCACCCCGCTGCGTCGTCTGGCGTCGGAGGAGGACGTGCTCGGCCTCGTCCGCTTCCTCCTGAGCGACGCGGCGGCCATGATCACCGGGCAGACGATCCTGGTGGACGGTGGAGTGAGCTGTTGAGGCGGACGACGGCGGCGAGCGTCCGCCGAACGCTGAGGGGCTGATGCGGGCCGTCGCGATCTACGCTGCGTATTCGATCGTCTGCCTCGGGCTGTTCCTGCTGCAGGCGCGCCGGGCGAGCCGGGACGGGCGCGCCGCGTCCGTGTGGCCTCTGGTCACGGCGGCGGTGGTGGCCCTCTCGGCGGGCATGTTCGTCGTGTCGGAGCCGCACCGGCCCTTCGAAGACTTCGTGGAGGCGTACTACGCGGGCGGCGTCAGCGTGCTCGAGGGGCGCACGCAGGTGGAGGAGCTCTTCGCGCGCGGGGTCCACGGCTTCGTCAACCTGCCCATCCTGGCGTTCGTGTTCGCGCCGCTGGCGATCTTTCCCTCGGACGTCGCCAGCGTCCTCTTCACGGTGGCCGGCATCCTGGCGTGCATGGTGGCCTGGCGGCAGCTGGTGCTCCTCGCGGACCTCGACGAGGCGGGGGCGGTCACCCTGGCGTTCTTGTTCGCCCTGAACGGCCCCCTCATGAACAGCCTCCGGGAGGGGAACACCAGCCATTTCGCCCTGGCGGCGTTCACCGCAGCCCTGGTCGCCCTGCGCCAGGATCGGCAGATCCGGGCCGGCGCGCTGCTCGGGGCGGCCGCCTTGTTCAAGCTGCCGCTGCTCCTGTTCGGGGTCTATTTCGCCCTGCGGGGTCGGGTGCGCGCGGCCCTCGGTGGGGGGCTGGTGGTGGGGGGCGCGGTGGGCCTCTCGATCCTGGTCTTCGGGTGGGACGCCCACGTCGTTTGGCATGAGCGCTTCGTGGCGCACGCGGCGGATCACCCCGTCAGCGCGTTCAACGTGCAGTCCGTACCCGCCCTGGTGGCCCGCTGGGTCCGGGAGGGCGGGGGCCTGTACGACTGGGACGGCTACCCGGTGGGGGCGTCCCTGCGCCGGGTCGCGTCTCTGCCCACGATGGCGTTCTTTGCGAGCGCCGCGGTGGCGGCCGTCGTGTCGAAGGGGCCGCCGGCGCGGTGGTTCACGGTGTCCGAGCGCGAGCGGGAGGCCGAACAGCTGATGGTGCTCGTGCTCGCGTGCATCGCGAGCCCGCTCGCCTGGTCCCACTACTACGCCTGGATGCTGGCGCCGGCGGCGTTCGTCCTGGCGAAGTCGAAGGGGCTCGTGCGCAGCTCCCTCGACCGCGCCCTCGCCTGGGGAGCCGTCCTGGTGGTCTCGCTGCCGGTCGTGTGGCCTCCCGCGCCGCCGGGCGGGCTGCTCGAGCGGCTCTACGTGCTCCTGCTGTCGCACTATCTCTTCGGCGGTGCGCTGCTGTTCGCCCTGTTGTGCGCGTGGCGCTGGCGCCTCGGGCGCGCGCCGACCTCGTGACGTCCGCTGGCTCGACCAACGGAGTCGATCGCAGGGTCGACCAACGGGGTCGACCGCGGTGGCGCGCGGGGGACGCTCAGTCCTGGAGCTTCTCGGGGGTGAGCGAAGCGTGAGAGGCGCGGGGCGGGGGGCGGACGCTGTCGTAGCCACGTGCCCGAGCCACGCGCGCGCGACGGAGGCGCCACGCGCCGAGGGCGACCAGGCCCACGATCACCGCGAGCCAGAAGGTCACGAGCCGGACCAACACCGTGAGGGCGGCCGCGACGCTCAGAGCAGAGCTCGAACCCGCGAGCACCACGAGCATGCCGGCCATGGACGCCTCCGTCGCCCCGAGCCCGCCGGGGACGAGGGCCAACGCACCGGCGAGGAGGGGCGCGCAGTAGGCGACGATCCCATCGACCACGGAGATGGCGAACTCCGGGAACGCCTGGGCGAGCAGCCAGACGGTGACGCTCTGGATGCCCCAGGCGACGAGGGAGAGCCCGAGCGCCGGCAGGTAAGCGCTCGGCACCACCAGAGCACCGAGGGCCTCGAAGGAGCTCTGGAGCTTCGCGCGGCGCGGCGCCACGAGGCGCGCGTTCAGGACGCGCGCGGGAATGTAGTCGAACACGCGCGGCAGGAAGCCGACCAGCAGGGCGAGGACGACGCCCCCGACGACGGTGACGATGCCGGGCGCCAGCGCCCCCGGCACGAACATGAGCGCGACCCCACCGAGCAGCACGACCGCGACGAGATCCGCGAGGCGCTCGAACATGACGATGGGCGCGCTCTGCGCCACCGGCACCTCGAAGGAGTCTTTCAGGAGTAACGACTTGATGACCTCGCCCGCCTTGGCAGGGGTGATGGTCATCGCCAGGCCCACGAAGCTCACCAAGACGCCATCGGTGAAGGGCACGTTCGAGCGGACCCTGCGCAGGAGCGCGTGCCAGCGGACCGCTCGGAGGAAGAAGCTCGCCAGCGACAGCAGGCAGGCAAAGACGATGGCCCGACCGGAGACGCGGCTCATCTCCCGGACCGTGGCGTCCGCATCCGCGAGGAGGAAGAGGGCCAGGTAAGCCGCGATGGCGACCACGACGACGGGGACGAGCTTGCGGCCGAGGTGGCGGGGGAAAAGGTCCTTGTCGTCGGCCAGCGTGGATGGCGTCTCCATCGAATCTCCCGAGGCGGTCCAGCCTCTCCGCATTGACGATCGTCAAGACAGCGTCTCGTGCACTCAGGAACCGGTCAAGCGTTATTGGGCCGTCTCCCCAGGGAAACGGCGCTGACGACAGGAGGTCCTCTTCAAGGCGATCGGACACCGGGGGCGGTCGTTGAGGGGTGTTTTCCGGAACGACCCATGGCAGGACTCGAATCCCGGTTTCGAGCACCGCACCGAGAGGGCCGACCTCCAGCCCGACGCTCCGAGCGCAGAACAGCATCCCCGATACCTCAGCGCGGGCGCGCCCATCGAGCGGGCGTCCTGGTCCGTTAAGATACCGGCGATGGCGCAGACACCCGCAGCGGAGCGGATCCCACGAGCAGATACCGAAATGACGGCGCATCACTACTGCTTCTTCGCCGAACGTCAGGTGGGCATCGGCAGCGCGGCGCAGGCCATCGAGCCCTATGTCCGCGCGGCTGGTCACACGTGGTGCGATGTCACCTATGTGGAGGAGGGCGGGCTGATCGAGCGGTTGCCAGGGCCGAAGCGCGGCAAAGGCACGCTGCGCGGCTTCGTGCAGGTGGCGCGGACGTTGCGGCGCCGGCGCTACGACGGGCTCTTCTTTTTGACCCACAACCCGGCGGTGTTTCACCCCTGGGCGCTCATGCGTTTCCCGACGTTGCTGTGGACCGACGTGACTCCTGCGCAGCTGGACGGACAGGCGGAGCAATACGGACACACGGTCGACCGGGCCGAGGTCGTGCGTCGGCTGAAGCGAGCTGCCGTTCGGAGCACGTTCCACCGGGCTCGGCTCGTGGTGGGCTGGTCGCGCTGGGCGCGTCGCTCCTTCGTGGACGACTATGGCGTCGCCGAGGCGCGGACCCGGGTGGTGCCCCCGGGGATCGATCTGGCGCGTTGGCGGCTCCCGGAGCGGGGACCGAGCGAGGGGTTGCCTCGGCTGCTGTTCGTCGGGGGCGACTTCGAGCGCAAGGGCGGGCGGCTCCTGCTCGAGGTGTTTCGGGAGCATTTCCGCGGTCGCGCGGAGCTGGATTTGGTGACCAGAGATCCCGTCGCCGAGGAGCCCGGCGTGCGCGTTCACAGGGGACTCACCGCCGGCAGTGAGGCGCTGCTCGAGCTCTACCGGGCGGCCAGCGCGTTCGTCTTGCCGACCCAGGGGGACTGTTTCTCGATCGCGTCCCTCGAGGCGATGGCCATGGGGTTGCCCGTGGTGGTGTCGGACGTCGGCGGCATCTCGGACATCGTCGAGGTGGAGCGCAGCGGGTTCCTCATGCCTCCTCGGGACGGCCGGGCCCTCCGCGAAGCGCTGGAGCGCCTCGCCGGGGACGGCAACCTGCGTCAGCAGCTGGGGCACCGGGGGCGCGCCCTGGTCGAGGAGAAGTTCGATGCCAGCAGGTCCGCGGACACCCTGATGTCATTGCTGCGACAAGCCGTCGACTCGGCGCCGGAGGGTGGCGCGGAGACGGCTCGGAGCGCCGTGCTTCGTGCTAGCAGGTGAGCGATGGAGTCCGTCGAGCTCGAGCCCGCGCCCGTGGCGTCCCCCGCGCCCGTGGCGCCCCCTGCGTCCGACCGCGCCGCGACCACGCGCCTGGTGGCGAAGAACACGCTCTGGCTCGCCGGAGGGCAGATCATCGGCATGCCCCTCGGCATCCTCACCAGCGCGCTGTTGGCGCGTTGGCTCGGCGCCGAGGACTACGGCTTCTTCTTTCTCGTCACCACCATGGCGGGCTTCGCCGCCACCTTCAGCGAGTTCGGGCAAGGGGGCGCCGCGCAGCGCGCCGTGGCGCGGGATCGGAGCGCGGCGGGGACTCTCCTCACGAGCGCGCTCGCGCTGCGACTGGGGAGCTTCGTCGTCGCTCACATCGTGCTCGCCGTCGCCTACTGGGTGCTCGACTATCCGTCCCACGTGGGCATCGCCCTGGCCATCGTCACGGGGCAGACCTTGCTGTTCCAGTTCGGCCAGACGGCGGCGTTGGCCGCGCGCGCCTATGAACGCTCCGAGTTCGTCGCGCGCAACACGCTGATCCTTCAGTTTGCCACGTTGGTCGCGATCGTGCCCGCGCTGCTGCTCGGCGGGGGGCTCGTGGGCGTGATGGTGGCGCAGCTCGTGGCGGCGGCGGTGGCCAGCTGGATCGACTGGCGCCTGCTGGCGCGTCTGGGCATCCAGCTGCGGCGCGCCCAGGTCGCCACGATGCGCCTCCTCGCCCGGGAGGGGGTGGGCTTCCTCGTGCTCGGCGGCGTCGTGGTGCTCCAGTGGAACGTCAACGCCGTGATGCTCTCGAAGCTCGCCGGTGCGGAGGTGATGGGTTGGTACGCGGCTGCCCAGCGCTTGGTGGGGTTCCTCATCTTCCCCTGCAGCGCGGTGATCGGATCGCTCTACCCGACCTTGTGCCGGCTCGTCGCGGAGGACCCCGAGGAGGCCGCCGCCACGACCCGATCGGCGCTGGGCGTCATGTCCTGGGTGGTGTTGCCCGTGGCGCTGGGCTGCGCCCTGTTCCCGGATATCGGCATCCAGATCTTCAGCCGGGAGAGCTTCGAGCCCGCGGAGGACAACCTCCGGATCTCCGCGCTGGTGATCTTCTTCCTGTACTTCGTGATGGTGCTGGCCACCTACGTCAACGCGCTCGGCTTGCAGCGGGTGTGGGCCTTGCTCCAGCTCGGCAGCGTGGCGATCAGCTCGGCCCTGAACGTCCTGCTCATCCCGATGTTCCAGGACTCCATGGGCAACGGCGGGCTCGGGGTCGTCACCGCGACGGTCGTCTCGGAGGGGTTCCTCGTGTTCGCCGCGCTCCGCCTGGCCCCGACCCGGCTGCTCAACGCGTCGTTCTTCCGCTCCTTCGGCCTGGCGCTGCTCGCGGCGGCGTGCATGGCGATCGTGGGTCTGGTGTTGCGCCCGCTCGTCACCTCCTGGGTGGCCGCACCCATCGCCGTCGTCGTCTACGTGGTGTGCCTGCGGGTCACGGGCGTGTTGAACCCGGCGACCATCGCCATGGTGCGCGACATGGTGCGGCGGCGGAAGGCGCGGGCCTGATCGGTGGGCTGAGCGAACGGCGTCGCCGGGCTGGTCAGAGACGCCAGGGGTTGGGGCGGTAGGTGATCCCGGCGAAGGCCATCCAGAGCGTCGAGGCGGAGATGTTCTCTCCGAACAGCTGTCGGCTCGCGGTGACGTTGGCGTCGACGGAGATCTCCCGGGACCAACGCTGGGATGCCCCCGCGGCCACCGCGGCGATCGTGAGCGCGTTCGGGGTGCTCTGGTCCAGGGACGTCATGCCGCTCCCGCCCACGAACCAGGTGAAGCGACGGCGCTCCTCCGTGAACGCCAGGTTGACGTAGCCCCGCTGATCGAGCCTCCCGGACAACCAATCGACGGTCGGCGCGACGCCCACCGCGGCGGTGAGCGCGGCGCGCGCGCCCTCTCCCGACCAGCGGCTCATGAGGCTGGCCTCGCCGACGGGCAACCACGTGTCGAGGGGTTCACGCCCCTCCTCCGGCACGTCGGCCTCTCGGGCGTAGGCGAGTCCCGCGGCGAGCTGCCCCGAGGTCGCGCTGGAGAACACGTGGGCCCAGGTCTCGCGCAAGCTCAAGACGTAGACCTGCGCCCGGCCCGACGTGGTGGTCCGCTGGGCGTCGAGGCCGTGGGTCAAGGTGTCGCGCCGGGTGAGCGTTTGACTCAGGCCGGCGCCGGCGGCTTGTTGGTATTGGCGCGGATAGAGGGTCTCCGTCGCGGAGCCCAGACCTCCGTGAGCGGAGTAGGAGGCGTACTCGTGGAGGCGGAGCCGCGGGCTCAAGGTCTGCCCGAGGGCGAGGGAGGTCCGCGTCGAGCCGAACCAGACGACCGTGTCGTAGAAGGCGCTCCCGCTCGCGGCGCTCCCCGGAGGGAGCGGCACCGTCGGCGTCTGGTCCGAGGGGCCCGCGGGGTCGAGGGGCTGAGGGACCAGGGTGAGCCGCAGGTTGTTGCGAGCCAGGACCGCGCTCTGCTGCAAGCTCACGAAGCCGCGGCGGTAGGTGTGGTTCACGGTCCCGTCGAAGGCCTGCGCGAACCCCACCGCTTGCTCCGGAGTCCCCACGGAGAGCAGGAGCAGCATGGGGGCGTACCCGATCGTCGCCGAGTTGCGCTGCCCGGAGATGGAGAGCTGCAAGCTCGCGCTCTCGACGAGGTCGACGCGGGGGGCGCCGTCCCCGAAGGTGCGCACGCGGGTCTCGACGCGGTCCTCGAAGCCGACCACGACGAGCGGCGCGAGGAGGACTGCCAGCGATCCCGTCATGGTCCCGGCTTCATTCGACCACGACGACGTCGCCAGACATCATCAGGAAGTCACGGGCATGGGGCGCACCTCGGATGATGTCCTCGTAGTCGAAGCGGATGCGTTGGTCGCCGCGGAGCACGTAGATGGAGGACTCGTCGGCGAACTCGTTCAGGCCGCCCGCTTGCGCGAGCACCTCGATGAGGCGCACCGGGCCCTCGAGCTTGAACCGTCCATTGCCGCGCGCCTCACCGAGGACGGTCACCACGACGGGGGACTGATCGATGGTCACGGTGACGTGAGGGGTCGTGACGTAGGCGGCGAGGGCCTTCTCCAGGTCCCGAGCGAGCGCCTGGGGCGCCTTGCCCGCGGCGACGACCTCGCCGAGCAACGGGAGGGTGATGGTGCCCCGGGGCGAGACCCGCGCGCCCTTCGCCGACAGCGCGGCCTCCCCGAAGACGACCACGGAGACGTCGTCGCCGACGCGCACGATCTCCGGCGGCTGGGGGGGCGGAGTGTCCGTGGGCGCGTAGCGAAAGCCGTCGACGTAGACTCCGCGATCCTTGCAGCCCAGCAGGGACGAGGCCGAGAGCAGGGCGAACAACGCCAAGGTCGGGAAGGACGACGTCGGGGAGGACAGGCGACGCGAGAATGGTACGCGGCGCGGGAACGACAACGGGCGGCGGCGAGGGAATCGCATCGGAAAGCTCGTCTGCTGACCCTAGCGTCTACCATGGCGGGCGGAGCGGGCGCGAGCGGGTGTCGGTGGACTCCCCCCCCTTCGCCGGCCCCCTTTGCCGGTGACCGGTCGCCCCGCCGCGCGACGCGACTGATTCCCTGGGGCAACGAGCCGGTGAGCGCCCCCGTGGGCGGACGGTCGGCGCTCCCCGAGCCCGCTGGATGACCGGCGTGCCACCGGCGCGGGCCTCGAGCACGGCCCCCGCTCCATGGCGGTGGCTCTCGACCGAGCGCGCGTGATACGTTGACGTCGCGCAAGTAGCCCATGGAGCGCTGCGCCATCGACGCATGACGGACGACGATCTGGATCTGGACGAGCAGGACGGGGGCGAAGGCTCCCCGATACACCCGCTCGAAATCGCGGCGTTCGTGCTCTCGGCCACGCGTCGCCGGTGGTGGTTGGCGGCCCTGGTGTTCCTGAGCGTCGCGGCGCTGGGGATCACCGCGGGCGTCCTGCTGCCGAAGAAGTACGAGACCCTCTCCCGCGTGCTCGTCGGCGAGGGGGCGTTCATGGTGCACGTGAACCCCGAGCGGAAGGTGCCGCGGGTCGACGAGTTCCGTGGCCTGCAGGAGCGGATCTTCCGTCAGGAGAACCTGCGCGAGATCGTGCGGGAGGCCGAGCTCGAGCGGCTCTGGACGGAGCGCCGCCCCACGCTGCTCCGCTTCAAGGATTGGCTCCTCCGCAACGGGTTGGATCGCCAGGACGAGCGGACCCGCATCCGCACCCTGATGGCGACCCTCGGTCAGCGCCTGGTCGTGGAGACCGACCACTCCACGACGATCACCTTCAAGGCGATGTGGTCCGATCCGGAGACCGCCGCGCGGATCGTGGAGGTCACGCGGGACCGCTTTTTCCAGGAGCGGCTCGACGGTGAGCTGGACGTGCTGCGGGAGGCCCTGAAGATCCAGGAAGAGCAGGCGAAGGCGGCCGCCCGCGACGTCGACCGCTTCCTCAAGCGGGTGGAGAAGGCGAGCTGGTACGAACCGCCCACTCCAGAGCCGACCCCGTCCGGTGCCGATGCGAAGCCGCGCGTGGTGGAGGTCGTGAGCCCGGTGCGGACCGAGGTCAAGCTCGAGCCGGATCCGCTCCTCGTGGGCAAACTCGAGAAGGTGCGGCAGCGGATCCGCGAGACGAAGGAGCCCTGGCAGCGGCGCCTGACGGAGCTCAAGCTGCAGCTGACGGACCTGAGCGCGACCTACGCCGAGAAGCACCCCCTGATCATCCATCAGAAGGCGCGCATCGAAGAGGCGTCCGTCCCGCCCCCGGAGCTCGACGCGCTCAAGGCGGAGGAGAGCGAGCTGCTGGCGAAGATCGAGGCCTTCTCCAAGGCTCCTACCGACGAAGGCGGGGCCAAGCGGACGGTGCGCGTCAACGCGCCGGAGGTCGCCGCTCCCACCAAGACGGGCCCGGTGCGCATCGAGCAGTCCGCAGCGATTTCGGCGGAGCAGGCCAAGCTGATCACCGCGATCAACAAGTACAACGAGCTCAGCGAGCGCGTCGCCAGCACGCACCTGGAGATCGCGACGGCGGAGACGGCCTTCAAGCACCGGTACCTCGTCACGGTCGACGTGGAGGTCCCCGTCGCCCCCCTCAAGCCCAAGCTGCCGCTGTTCATCGGGCTGGGCAGCGTGGTGTTCGGCTTCCTGTTGAGCCTCGCGATCGGGCCGCTCGTCGAGCTCTTGCGGGGGCGGCTGCTGGCGCCGTGGCAGGTCAAGACCTTGGGGCTGCCGCTCCTGGGCGACGTGCCCATGGAGCGCAGCGGCGGCCGCTGATGGTGCCGGGCGCTGTGGTGCCGGGCGCTGACGGTGGCGGGCGCTGTGGTGCCGGGCGCTGTGGTGCCGGGCGTTGACGGTGGCGGCGAGCCGAGGGGGGCTGGTCGTCGCGGGCCGCGGCGACCGGCGCCGAGGATCGACGCGGGGCATCGGCGGCGCCTGCGGTGCTGGGGGGGAACCCAGGGACGCGCGGTGGGTAGCTGTGACCTGCCTCCCTCCGAGGCGGACGCGCGCGTTCGATGTCCGCAACCAAGGTGCAGCCGAGCCCGCCGCGGGCAACGCCCACCACCGGCGGCGCTGCGGGGCGCCGCTACGTCCTCGGTGACGCCACCGCGGTGACCGCGTCAGGCGCTGCGGTCCGTGCGCTCCCACTCCCCGTGGGCGCCGTGACGCGCGAAGCTCGCGTACAGAGGGAGCTTCCAGAGGACGTAGCGCGGGATGCGCAGGACCTCCGCGGGCGGGAGCAGCTGGCGACCGTCGACGAGCCAGGCCAGGAGGACTCCCGCGCCGAGCACCGCGCAGCCTCCCGCCGCCACGGCGAAGGGGAGGACCGGGCCACCGACGAGCGCGACTCCGGCCGTGCCCAGCGCGGCGCCGGACTGGAGGAGCACGAGGAGCGCGAGGGGCGGGACGGCGGAGTCGAGGCCCTGGGCGATGAGCCCCAGGTCGGCGCGCAGCAGGCCTTGCACGAGCAGGCGCGGCGAGGTGCCGAAGAGGATCGCCAGACCCCCGTGCTCCCAGCGGCGGCGCTGCTTGAAGCTCGCGGGGGCGTTCTGGGCGAGCTCGCCGACGACGAGGGTGTCTTCGTCGAGCAGCGGCGGCGCGCCGCGCAGGGCGAGCTCGTGCCCCAACAGCCGATCCTCGGCGAGGAAGCCATGGGTGGCGGGCGCGTCGCGATACACGGGCCACGGGAAGGCCATCCCCGTGCCCGTGAGCTCGCAAGGCAACCCGAGACGCCGCAGCCCGCGAGGTCGAACGAGGTTGCGCACCAGGAACGCGAAGGCGGAGATCCCCGACAGGTCGTTGTTCCCCGCGGGCCTCTCGAGAAGGTAGACCGCCTGGGTCGGGCGCCCGCTCGCCAGGGCCTCGAGGGCGAGGCCGCGCAGGCTGCCCCGGGCGACGCGGCAGTCCGCGTCCATCACGACGACCACGTTGGGCGGATCCGTCGTCAGGTGCTCGGCGCCGTAGCTCAGCGCGTAGCCCTTGCCCCGTCGCTCGGCGTCGCGGCGCTCCAACACCTCCGCGCCCGCTTCGCGGGCGAGCGTGGCCGTGTCGTCCGAGCAATTGTCCGCGATCACGACGAGGCGATCCTCGGGGCCGAGCTCTGCGAGGAGGTGGCGCACGGTGGCCTCGATACCGGCGGCTTCGTCGTGGGCGGGGACCAGCACCGCCATGCGGAAGTCTCGGGTGGGCAGCGCGCGGGGCGCCTTCCTGCGGGGCAGGTACGAAGCGAGCACTTCGGTCGTGAAGATCGCGGAGGGCGCCGCCACGAGGGCAGCGCCCAGCGAAAGTCCGATCGAGAGCAGAGGCGCGGGCATGGCCCTCAACATATCAAATGGCGGTGTTCCGCGGCGCAGGGAACGACGCGGGCGATGCTCCGAAAACCTGTTTCCCTTGGTGGAACGGCCGGGCCCCTCCCGCCCGAGCGGTGGCGGCGAGCCGGTCGAGCTCAAGAGCCCGGAGATTCTGCGCGGGAGGGCTTGTCACGCTCCGCGACTTCGGGTGAGGTGGGCTGCCATGACCCTCGAGACACCGCGGGTACGCATCGGACAGGTGCCCCTCGACCCCGTCACGCTGACGGAGGCGGTGGATCGCATCGTGGAGCTCGCCCGCTCGGGGCGCGGCGGGACCGTCTTCACGCCGAACGTCGATCACATCGTCGTGGCCGACGAGAACCCAGCGTTCCAGGACGCTTATGCGAATGTGAGCCTCTCGTTGGTGGACGGGACGCCCGTGTTCTGGGCGGCGCGCCTCCTGCGCTTCGGGATCCCCGAGAAGGTGTCCGGTTCGGATTTGTTCGAGCCGCTCGTCGAGCGCGCAGCTCGCGAGGGCTTGCCGGTGTTCCTGTTGGGTGGGCTCCCGGGGGTCGCCGAGATGGCGCGGGACAACCTCGTGGCGCGCCACCCAGGGCTGCGCGTCGTGGGGTTGTGTGCGCCGCGCATCGACGCCGCGGGACACGCGGAGGACGAGGCCGCCCTGGTCGAGACGATCCGCGCCACGGAGCCCGCCATCGTGTTCGTGGCCTGCGGCGCGCCGAAGTCGGAGCTCTTCTCCGACCGCCAGCGGGCCGCGCTGCGCCCCGCGGTCCTCGTCTGCGTGGGCGCGGCCATCGACTTCGCCGCGGGCACCGCGCAGCGCGCGCCGCGCTGGGTCTCCCGGGTGGGCCTCGAGTGGGCCTATCGACTCGCGCGGGAGCCGCGCCGTCTGGCGCGCCGCTACCTGCTGCGGGATCCGAAGTTCCTCTGGATCTTCGCGCGGCAGCTCACGGACGCCCTGGTCCCGGCGCGTGGCCGCCTCGCGCCGCCCGCCGAAGGACAGGTGGCGTTCGCCGAGGAGCCTCCGCGCTCGGAGGTCCGCGGTCCCGCGCTGGTCGCCGAAGAGGCCCCCGCGGAGAGCGGGCTCACCGCGCGGGGCGACGCAGGGAGCGCGGCTCAGTCGACCAGCGCTCTGGTCTCTGGTGAGCCGTCCCACTCTGGCGTGGTCCAGCCGAGCGCCGGGACGACGCCGCCTGCGCACGGGACGTCCGCGCCGTCCCTGCAACCCGCGCAATCGACGACCGCCCGCGCGCAGGTCACCGACGAGAGCCAGGTGCCCTGACGACGAGCGCTCCCTCGTCGACGAGCAGTCGACGAGCGCCGCCCGCCGCTGGGTGCGGTGCGAGCGCTCGCGGTTCACCCGGGCAGGCGGAGCGTGCGGATCACCTTGTCCTCGAGGCGCCGCCAGTGCGCGGCCCGGACCTGCTCCGAGGTGCTCGTCGCGCTGATGGCGAGCGCCGCGTCGCAGACGTCCCGGAGCGCCTGTTCGTCCACGGGCGATGGCCGCGCCGGGGCGATGAGCAAGACGAGGCGATAGCGCCTGCGGAGGGCGTCGACGACCTCCGGGAACTCCTGAGACCAGAGCAGGCCCGGGGAGCGGATACGCCCCTCGAGCAGCAGGTGGAAGCCGAGATCCGCGTCCATCACCGTCCAGGGACCGGATTGAGCGCTGCGCACGACCCCGTGGATCTGCTCGGACAGGCCCTTCCCGAAGGGCACCTCGACGTTGAGCAGCTCCCGGAGCCGCGGTCGCTCGAAATCCGTCTCCCCGAGCACGACCTCGCCCGGTCGGCTGGCGCTGACCTGGCTGGCCAACTCCACCGCGGCCCGCGCCAGGAGCTCTGCGTCGGGGGGCGGAGCGGTGAGCAGCACCACTCGCCCGGAGGTCTCCGCGGAGTCGAGGAGCTCACGCCCCACGCCGCGCAGGTGCGTCGTGAGCTTTGCCCGGGGCAAGGTGGCGGGGCGAATGCGCTGGACGGAGATGGGGCGGGGGGGAGGCGCGGAGGACGACGACGTCTGTTGTCCGGGCCAGCTGGCAGAGGTCAGGGTGGTCGAGGTCGCGGTGCCCGAGGTCGCAGCGCTCGAGGTCGCGTCGCGCGGAGGCGCGTCGTCCGGGCGGGGCGCGCTCGGGGTGGCGGTGTTCGAAACGAGCGTGGCCGAGGTCGGGCTGGTCGCGGACGCGCCGTCCGACGTCGCGGTGTCGAAAGCGGGCCCGTTCGAGACGAGGGTCGTCGAGGTCGGGCTGGCGGTGGTCGGGGGGGCGGCGATCGGGTGAGCGGGGGGCGACGCCAAGGAGTTGCCCGCTGCATCGAAGAGCGGCGCCGCCATTCCCCATTTCAGGGTCTCCTTCCCCACGATGATCCCCGACGAGCTGGATCCGGCGGGGGGCAGCTGGGCCGCCGGACGAACGCCGACCTGGCGAGGATCGGGGAGCGTGCCGAGCACCTCCGAGGGACCGATGCCGCGCACCGTGCGGCTGAGGGGGTGCCCTGCGAGGGGCGCCGCGTCGGGCGCCTGGAGAGAGCCGATGCCGCGCACGGTGCGGCTGGAAGAGGTGAGCGGTTTGTGAGTTGCGCCGAGGGGTCCTGGCGGTGGGCTCGGGATGCCGAGGCCGCGCTGCGTGCGTGGCCCCTCCGGTGCTGGGGGGAGGGGATCCAGCGGAGGCGGGGACACGTCGGTGGGCACTCGCGGCGCGCGGGGGATGGGATCGCTGTGCGGGGGTCCCGAAGAGGTGCGCCCCTCGCGCGCCTTGTCGCTCGGGGCATGGGAGGAAAGCGAGTAACGCCCCGCGTTGACGTCGACGGCGCCCTTGAACCCCATGCCCCGGGGCTCCGACGATCGGCTCCGGCCTCCGCCGGAGGGAGGTGCCGAGCTCGAGGGCTCGCGTGCGGAGGCGTCCTCGGAGCGATCGTCCCGAGAGCGCTGCACGGCGAGGTTCCCCGCGGAAGAACGGCGCGCGCGCCCTTGCCCGGCGCTGACCTCCGTATCGTCGCGGCCGGTCCCGCCTCGGGGCGCGCTCGACACCTCGGTGCCCTGGACGACGACGATCGTCTTCGGCGTCGTCTTCGGCGTCTGCTCGTCGTCGCGGGCCCGCTCGTCGCCCACCGCTCTCTTCCGCTCCCGGGTCCGGGGGCGCCGACCCCGCCGGCGGGCCAAGAGCCAGCCGAGGCCCCCGCAGCCCACCAGAACGGCCCCCAGGACGAGCAACGCCGCGGCCCCCACCGAACTCTGGGCCGAAGCCCCGTCGCCGGGCCCGCCGTCGCCGGAGCCCAGCCCGACGGAGCCCAGCTCGACGGAGCCCAGCTCGACGGAGCCCAGCTCGACGGCTGCACTCTTCGAGTCCGGTGAATCGGTCGTCGGCAAGGACAGCGAGGACGTCAGGACGAGTGACATGGCTGGCTCGTGGGTTGTAGGTCGGAGGCGTGAGTGACCGATGAACTATGCCAGGCGGCCCCGAGCGCCAGGATTTCCGTCCCGCCGAGGGAGGAGGAGGACGTCCGAGCCAGTCTCAGGTTCATCTACCATGTAGGTTTTCTGGGGCCACATTACCACATGTCAATTCCCCCGAACGCGGGGGTACGGGGGGAGAAATCGCCCGTGGAGCGCTTTTTTTTGCCGAGAATTCGCGTGTCCATTCGGCAACTGCATTAAGCTAGAGGAGTGCAGGCCGCTCGTGAACGAGGGGTCGAGATTCGAGGTAACGGACGCGAAGACCACGGAGAACGAAATGGGGTCACCGGAACGAATGGGAATGGGCTGGTCGCTCTGGGTCGTGGGGTGGTCCTTGCTCGTCGGCGGGGCCGCCTTCGTGCTGCCTGTGTTCTTCGTGTTCGGTGCGACCGGCGCCCTGTGGGCGGGCGGCGTGGTCGTGGCGTTGTCGTTGATCCTCGGCTGGTTGTCGGCAGAGGCCGGGCGCGCCGTCAACGCTGATTCCGGTCGGGTCGTCGAGCCCGTGCTCGCCGAGCGGGCGACCTCCAAGGGACGCTGAGCGGACCCGCGGGCCCGTCCGCTTTCGGGCGGGCCCCGAGCCGTACGCTCGCCCTCCTCCCCTGGTTTTCCGCGCTCCGACGCCGCGGATGCATTTCCCTGGCCCGTCGCGGGGCGATTCGCGGTAGGCGATCCGCCATGCAGGTACTGGTCACCGGCGGAGCTGGTTACATCGGGTCCCACGCGCTCCGCGCGCTGCTTCGCAGCGGTCACACCCCCGTCGCCCTCGACAACCTGAGCCGCGGTCACCGGGAGGCCGTGCCCTCGGACGTCCCCTTCATCGAGCTCGACGTGCGTGACACCGAGGCGTTGACGCAGGCGCTCTCCGCGCACCGCATCGAGTGCGTCATGCACTTCGCCGCCTTCGCCTACGTGGGCGAGTCCGTGGCGGAGCCGCTGGCGTACTACGACAACAACACGCGCGGCACCCTGAGCGTGCTCGAGGCGATGGAGCGCGCGGAGGTGACGCGCCTCGTCTTCTCGAGCACCTGCGCCTCCTACGGGGTGCCCGAAGAGCTGCCCATCCGCGAGACGACCCCGCAGGCGCCGATCAACCCGTACGGCTCGTCGAAGCTCATGTCGGAGATCATGATCCGCGACTACGCCGCGAAGACGCCGAGCTTCGCCCACGCGGCGCTGCGCTACTTCAACGTTGCGGGTGCCGCGGAGGACGGATCGGTGGGAGAGGATCACGATCCGGAGACGCACCTGATCCCCGTGATCTTGCAGGCCGCGCTGGGGCGGCGGGAGGGCGTCACCATCTTCGGCGAGGACTACCCGACCCCCGACGGCACCTGCGTGCGGGACTACATCCACGTGGAGGACCTGGTGGAGGCGCACGTCCGCGTGATGGAGGCCCTCGAACCGGGCGACGCCCGCGTCTACAACCTGGGCATCGGGAGAGGCTACAGCGTCCGGGAGATCATCGACGCGGCCGAGCGAGTGGTGGGCAAGCCGCTGACCGTGGCGCGGGGCCCGCGCCGCCCCGGAGATCCTCCGAGCCTGTACGCGGACGCCAGCAAGATCGAGCGGGAGCTCGGGTGGCGCGCGCGGCGTACGGACATCGAGGAGATCATCCGGAGCGCGTACCGGTGGTTCCAGGAGCATCCTCGGGGATACGAGTCCAGCCGATCGAAGTGAGGGCGCTTCGAAGGGCGTCTCCGGGGGCGCTCGAAGCGGCCGGCGCGCGGTGATGAGCGCTCGTCGGCGCGGCTGCGTGTCACCCGCGAGAAGCGCCGTTCAGGGGAGGAGCGCCCGGAGCTCTGCGCCGAGCCGATTGACGCTGGCGGGATCGAGTTCCCGTGCGCGCTGCGCCCAGCGCTGAGCGCCCTCCCGCTGCTCGAGATCGAAGAGGACCTGCGCCAGGCCGGCCGCTGCGGTCGCGTTCTTCGGATCCAGGGTCACGGCGCGCCGAAAGAAGCGCTCGGCGCGGGGCAAGTCGCTGCTGCGGACGGCCCGCTGCGCGGCCTGTGTGTGGCTGCGGCTCACCGCCTCGAGCTTTGCCGTCTCCGCGCCGGTGAGCTGCATCGTGGCGAGCCAATGGCGGCGGGCCTTGGCGACGTCGCCGCGTTGGTTCGCGATGTCGCCGAGCAGCTCCTGGGCAGAGCGATTCTTTGGATCGTGCTGGAGGGCGATCTCCGCCCAGTGTTGGGCGTTCGCGAGGGAGCGATCGGTGAGATATAGCTGAGCGAGCCCCTCGCTGGCGGGGCCGGCGGGCTCGAGGAGCGCCGCCTTGCACATGAGGAGGCGAGCCTCCTCCACGTTGCCCGCGACGAGCTGTTTGCGGGCGCGGTGCAGGTAGCGGGACGCCATGGCTCGGGACTCGCCGGCGACGGAGACGGACTCGTCGCAGGGGCTCATGTGGACGTCCGGGCTCACCTGGAACAGCTGGCGCTCCCGCGCGTCGGTGTCGTCCGGCGGGGGAGGGGCGGGGGGAGCAGGCGCGCTGTCGGTGCTGTCGGCGCTGTCGGTGGGCGCCGCCGGCTCGCTCGTCCGCGGTTCCGGAGGCGAGAGCTCCGCGGGCGCAGCTCCTTGAAGCACGGGGTCGGGTGTCTCGGGATCCTTGCCTCGGGCGAGGGCGGCGACGAAGGGAGCGATCAGGAGCAGGACGCCGACCCCGAGGGCCGCGTGCCGGCGCGGCGGCGAGAGCTCGCGCCAGCGGGGAGCGACCCAGCGCCGGAGCTGCGACCAGCTCTGCTGGACCCGCTGCGCGCCGGAACGGACGAGCCCCCGGAGAGCTCCCAGGGGCGTGCCGTCCGTGGAGGCGACGGAGGGCTCCCCGGCTGCTCGAGTTCCCGCTGCTCGAAGACCCGCTGCTCGATGGGGCGCGGGGGGCGGCGTCGGAGTCGACGCGCGATCGGTGGCCTGGGTGATGAGCTCCTCGAGAGAGACGCCGGGATCGGGCGAGAGCTGCGACGCCTGGAGCGCGCTGGCGTGGACCTGGCACTCCGGGTGAGCGACGAGCCAGTCGAGAGCCTGCTCGGCCGTCAGCGGGATCGGCTGGCTGCCGTCGAGGCGGGCGCTCAGGGCACGACCTCCGAACAGATCCCACGACAGCCGATCCTCGCCCTCCACGCAGGTGAGGCGCGTGGGACGCGCGCGATCGCCGAGCACCGTGAGCAGCCGCAGCACCCCGAGCTGATCGAGGCGCAGCTGGATCTCTGCTCCGGTGGCGAGGCGCTCCCGGAGGGTGGTCTCCTCGACGTCGAGGGGAAGCAGCAGGGGGACGAGGGCGCTGAGATCCACGTCCCCGGAGCTCTCCCGGAAGAGCCGCGCCAGGGGCAGGACCAGGACGCGGACGTGACGCAGGAACGGATCCCGTCGCAGGGCTTCGAGCCAGGCCGCGTGCGCCAGGAGGCTGCCTTCGTCGACCACGAGCCCGTGGGGTGCGAGGCGTCGGAGCAAGTGCCAGCGGGTGCCTTCCAGATCGGGAGAGACGAGCTGGGTCGTCACGCCGCGGCGCCGGAGCTCCTCGGCGACGGCGCCGGCGCGGGTCAGATCCGTGTCCACCAGGCCGAGGCGCAGGGGCGGGAGCGCTCGCTCGTCGAAGGTGAGCGAGAGGCTCGCTGCGGCCGCTTCGCCGCCGCCGGAGGTCGCGTCGAGGGGGCGGAGGTCGTGTGCTGGGCGAGCGCCAGCGGTCGCCGGGGGCGGAGGGTTCGATGAGGCAGGGCGAAGGGCGGACGCCGCGGGAGGCGGTCGCGAAGAGGTGGTGCGAGCGGCGGGTGGTGGGTTCGATGAGGCAGGGCGAAGGGCGGACGCCGCGGGTGGTGGCCGCGAAGAGATCGTGCGAGCGGGTGGTGGGTTCGACGAGGCGCGGCGTGGGGCCGTGGGAGCGTCGTGTTCGGTGGTCGGGGTGGTTTTCTCGCCGACGTGCGCGCTCTGGTCGGGTTGCGCCGCCGTCGCAGCTGCTTGCGCAGGGGTATGTGCGCCCCGCGCGGCGGGCGGCGGCCTCGAGGAGGGGCGCGCGGCGGAGATGCGTCGTTCCCTGGTGGCCGCAGGGGAGGGCTTCGCGGCGGCGTGTGAGCTCCGAGCGTCGCTCGCGGTCGCCGCGGGGGGCTTCGCGGCGACGTCGTCGGTGCGGGCCGTGGTCGCGGGGGGTTCCGCCGGGAGGTGTGCGCCTGGGTCCGCGGGTGCCGCTGGCGTGGAGGCTTTCGCGGAGAGGCGGGTGCTCTGGTCGTTGCGCGCCGCCGTGGTGGGTGTCTTGGCGGAGAGGCGGGCGCTCTGGTCGTTGCGCGCCGCCGTGGTGGGTGTCTTGGCTGGGACGTGCGCGTTCCGTGCGGGCGCCACGGAGGGGGTGCGCTGGAGGGGTTCTCCGCGGGCCGCACGTTCCCCGAACTCGGTGATGCGCGCCGCGAGCAGCGGGGCCGGGGTCCCCCGGGAGAGCACCGCGCCGATGACCCGCTCTCCGCGAGCCCGCAGCGCCCGATGCTCCTTCCAGTCCGCGAGGAGCACGAGGGGCGTCAGCGGTTCCTGACGACCGAGGAGCTCGAGGATGCGATCGAGGTCCCCCGAGGACAGCGCCACGACCAAATCCGGCGCGACGGCGATCACCGCGGGTTCGAGCTGCTCGAGGGAGGTGGTCTCCACGAAGGCGCCCTTCGCGGCGAGCTGCTCCTCGAGCCCGCGTGGGAGCTCGGCAGCATTGACCAAGAGCAGTGTCGCTTCCATCCCCAGACCAGAGACTCACAGGCTACCGGTCGAGGCTCGTTCCGTCACCCCTACCCGCGGATCCGGGGTGCGCCGCGCGGTGAAGGGCGCTTTCGCGGCCCACTTTCTGCGACATGCCGCTCCATGGGCCCCCGATCGGCGTGTCCCGTGCGCGCGCACGGACTCACCATCTGGTCATCTTTCCAGTGCCCGCGCCGCGGGAGGGACGGCCTCAGGTCCGAGGGTGGCGCGGCGGCGGCGTCGTACGTGAGCGCCTGTACACGTCGATCATGTAGTCGATGTTCGCGGACAAGAGCGCGCGCCAGCACTTCTCGACGTGGTCGTCGAACTCCGGATCGATCTCCCGGGCGGTGGCGACGAGGGAGTCGAGCCAGAGGGCGTACAGGCTGGGGCCGATGTCGAACCTCCTGCGCGAATGGCTCTCCGCGATGTGCTGGAGGTGCTCCACGCCGTCCTCTTCGCCGAGCGCCGCGCGGGCCACCATGTACAGCGAGCTCTCCAGCACCTTTCGCTGGCGGTCGAAATCCGTCCCAGCGAACTTCCGCGGCACCTCCGGAGAGCTCTGCAAGAACTTGTCGTAGAAGGTCTGCAGAAAGCCGTCGTGCCGTAGGCAGCGAGCGAGGCTCGCCTCGAAGGTCGCGATCATGGATCCATCCATCTCAGGAGAGCCCGTCGTTGGTGTCGTCATCTTCCTCCGCGGTCCCCTCGCCCGGCTCCCCGAAGCCGCCGCCACGGCAACGCAGCCCGTCGTGTCCCTGGGGTGGCCGAACCCGCGCCGCCTCGGTCCGCGGGGCGCCCGCGCCCACCGCAGCGACGCCGCCGGACGCCAGGGCGAGCACGAAGACGGTCCTGGCGCTTGGCCTTTGGACCAGAGGGTCGGTCATCAAATCAGACGCAGACTAACACCGGAGCGATCCCCGGTCACGATGCCTCCATCGCCCGCGCCGCGCGGCGGTCCTCAAAAGCTCGCGTCGAGCTGGAGGCGCGCCAGGTGCACGACGGGGAGGGAGCCGTCCCCGGAGCGGCGCACGTAGTCCCCCTGCAGCTTCAGGTAGTGACCGTTCAGGTACAGGTTCAGGCCAGCGCCGAGCTCCCGGCCCAGGCCGCGGCTCTGGGCGACGAGCGCCGGGTCGGTGCCTTCGAAGGCTCGCAGCTCGTCGTAGCGGGCCACCACCTCGACGTGTTCGTTCAGCATGAGGCCCCCTTGGGCCAGGTAGCCCCACGCGGAGCGGGACCACTCCCGGAGAGCCTCGTCGTCGACGACGCCGTCCCGATGGTCGCGCGCGGCGTGTCGATAGAGCAGTTCGCCCACCAAGGAGAGGCCGCGGTACTTGAACACGAGGTCCGCGGCGCCGTGCACGTAGTCGAAGCCGCCCAGCTCGTAGGAGGGGCCCAGGGTGCTGCGCTGCCGACCCGCGTTGGCGTTGTAGGCGCCGGCGACGGACAGGGCGAGGCGGGGGGCGGGGAGGCGCGCCAGGTCTCCTTCCACGTCGTCGTCGAAGGGGCCGAGGGGGCGGAGGGACAGGCGTCCCACGTACAGAGGGCTCGGTGGCGTCGTGCCTCCCACGTAGTTCCTGCCGGAGCCGCCAAAGACGCCCAGCGCGTAACCCAACCTGCCGCTCGATCCGAACAGGTCCTGGGAGAACACCATCACACCCACGTCACGATCGAGGTTGAGCTCGAGCACGGCGAGGGGGCGATCCACCAGCTGCAGCGCGAACTCACGGGTCGTCCGGGCGCGATCGAAGGGCACGAAGAACTGGCCTGCACGCAGGTTCAGATCACGGAGACCCACGTACTCGGCGAAGGCGTCGAAGATGGGGGTGGGAGAGCTCGGGTCGTACTCCGCGGGGCCGAAGGCGAGCTGGACGAGGTAACGGAAATCCGGGGTGAGGAGGTGCCCGTGGGTGATGAAGCGAACGGTGCGGATGTTGATCTCGTTGCTCACGTCACCAGCCGTCCAGCTCACCGTGTCGCGCAGCTGGAAGCGAGCGCGGAGGCCGATCGCGAAGGTGCCGTCTTGGCGGCGGAAGCTGATGCCTCGTCCCGCCTCCGCCGCGATCCCCACGGGCGGTCCCGGATCCGGGGGGACGGCCTGCACGGGGAAGAGGGGACGCGGAGCGGGAGCCTCCTCCGCCTGGACGCCGGGGGGTAAGGCGCGGGCGTCCGTCGTCGGAGGAGGCGCGGGCAAGGGGGCGGAGTGGGCCGAAGCGGAGCTGGACGACGCAGACTTGGCCGGCGCAAACTTGGCCGGCTCAGGACGGGCGGTTGGGGGGTGGGCCGGCGCGGGTGCCGAGGGCCGAGCCTCTTCCCCGTCGTCGGCAGCGGTGTCGGGCTCGGCGACGAAGGGGCGTTCGGTGACGTCGTCGCCTGGGGCCGCGGTGAGGTCCGCCGAGGGGTGGGGCGGCTCTTGCGTCGTCGAGGGCGCGTACGTCGGCGGCTCCTGGGCGTGCGCTCGGGCCGCGAGGAGCACCAGGGGGAGGACGAAGGACGGACTCACCCGTCGCCGGCGCGGAGCCGTGCCCTGCAGGGAGGTAGACATCGCCTTCAGATCACGTAGTCGTGGCGCGGGGCGACCTTGACGTGGCGCAGCCGCACGACAACCTCGTCGCCGAGGTCGATGGCGCGCTCCTCGAGCTCGTGGTGCGGCATCTGCACGGAGATGAGATCGCCATCCCGCAGCAGCACCGACACCTTGGCGTGTCCACCGACGCGGACCAGACGTTCGACGCGACCGACGGGGCCGAGGTTCGGGCCCGCGCCGAGGCGCTCGAGCTGGACGTCGTGGGGGCGCACGTAGGCCTCCACCGCGGCGCCGTCCACCAGGCCGTGTCCTGGCGCCGCGAGGGCCTGCGCCGAGAACTCGGCGGCGAAACCACCCCGGAGCTCGGCGCGGCCCCGATGGACGCTGCCCGTGAGGACCTTGGCGCCGCCCAGGAAGGACGCGACGAAGGCGTTGGCGGGGTTCTCGTAGAGGTCGGCGGGCCTCCCCGCTTGTTCGACCCGGCCGCCACGCAGCAACACGACGTGCTCGGAGAGCTCGAGCGCCTCCTCCTGGTCGTGGGTGACGAGGAGGGTGGTCACCTGGGTTTGCTCGTGGAAGCGGTGTAGCCACTCGCGCAGCTCGAGGCGGACCTGCGTGTCGAGGGCGCCGAAGGGCTCGTCGAGGAGGAGCACGCGCGGGTTCGGGGCGAGGGCACGGGCGAGGGCGACGCGCTGACGTTGCCCGCCGGAGAGCTGCGTGGGCAGTCGGTTGCGGTAGTCGGCGAGCTGCACCAGCTCGAGCAGCTCCTCGACGCGCTCGCGGATCACGCGCGGATCTGCGCGGCGGACGCTGAGCCCGAAGCCGACGTTCTCGGACACGGTCATGTGGTCGAAGAGGGCGTAGTTCTGGAAGACGAACCCGACCTGCCGCTCCCGTACCGGCGTCGCCGTGACGTCGTGACCGTGGATCTCGACCGCGCCGCCGTCGAGGGCCTCCAACCCGGCGACGAGCCGGAGCACGGTGGACTTGCCGGATCCGGACGGCCCCAGCAGGGACGTGATGCCATGCGCAGGCGCCTGGAAGGAGACGGCGTCGACCGCGAGGACCTCCCGGCGGGAACCGAAGCGCTTGATGAGCCCAGTGACTCGAACGGACATGCTTTCTCCAATGTTCGGTGAGGAGACGCTGAAGGGGAGACGAGGTGGTGCGCGGGTCCTCAGCCCGCCGGCACCGTGCGCGCGACGGTGGGGGGCGCGGCTCCCGTGGCGAGATCCGCGGTGCGCCGCTCCGCCCGCCACTCGACCCATTGCTTGAGCACGAGGGTGACGATCGCCAGCAGGGCGAGCAGCGACGACACGGCGAAGGCGCCGACGAAGGCGTACTCTCCGTAGAGGACCTCCACGTGGAGGGGCAGGGTGTTCGTCTCGCCCCGGATGTGGCCGGACACGACGCTGACGGCGCCGAACTCGCCCATCGCGCGGGCGTTGCACAGGATGACGCCGTAGATCACCCCCCACTTCACCTTGGGGAGCGTCACGCGCCAGAGGATTTGCCAGCCCGTCGCCCCGAGGGTGAGGGCGGCCTCCTCCTCGTCGCTCCCCTGCGCCTGCATCACCGCGAGCACCTCGCGGGTCACCAGGGGGAAGGTGATGAACGTCGTGGCGAGCACGATGCCCGGCACCGCGAAGATGATGCGGACGTCCCAGGCGGAGAGCAGCGACCCGAACCAGCCCTGCGCCCCGAAGAGCAGCACGAAGATCAGCCCCGCGATCACCGGGGAGACGCTGAACGGGAGATCGATGAGCGTGACGAGGGCGCTCTTGCCCGGGAACTCGTACTTCGACAACAGCCACGCGCTCGTGACGCCGAAGACGAGGTTCAGGGGGACGGCGATGCCCGCGGCGAGCAGCGTCAGGCGCACCGCGGACAGCGTCTCGTCGTCGGCGAGCGCGTCCAGGTACGCGTCGAGGCCGTCCGCGAAGGCCGACGAAAACACGATGACGAGCGGCACCAACAGGAAGGCGCAGACGAAGAGCAGGGCGACGCCGATGAGGAGCCAGCGGATCAGCGGTGCCTCCTCCGCGGTGTCCTGGCGCCCCGCGCGGCGGCCGTGCCCTCCGAGCCGGGAGACCGAATGACTCATGACGCCCCCCGGACGCGGCGCTGCAGCAGATTGATCGCGAGCAACGCCAGGAAGGAGACGCCCAGCATGACGCAGGCGATGGCGGTCGCGCCCGCGTAGTCGTACTGCTCGAGCTTGGTGACGATCAGGAGCGGGGCGATCTCCGTCTTCATCGGCATGTTCCCGGAGATGAAGACGACGGAGCCGTACTCGCCGACCCCGCGCGCGAAGGCGAGGGCGAAGCCCGTGAGCGCAGCGGGGTAGAGCCCCGGGAGGAGCACGCGACGAAAGGTCTGCCAGCGCGTCGCACCCAGGATCGCGGCGGCCTCTTCGAGGCTCGGATCGAGCTCTTCGAGCACCGGCTGGACCGTGCGGATGACGAACGGGATCCCGATGAAGGTCAAGGCGATGAAGATGCCGAGGGGCGTGAACGCCACGCGCACCCCGAGGCGGCCCAGGGGCTCTCCGAGGGGGCCGTTCGGCGCGTACGCTGCGGTCAGCGCGATGCCGGCCACGGCGGTGGGCAGCGCGAAGGGCAGATCGACGAAGGCGTCGACGAGCTTGCGCCCGGGGAAGCGGTACCGGACGAGCACCCACGCCACGAGCACCCCGAACACGGCGTTCACGGCGGCGGCGAGCAGGGCGAGCCCGAAGGTGAGGCGGTACGAGGCGACGGCCCGCTCGTCGAGCGCGCTCCGCCAGAACTCGGTGAAGCCCAGCCCACCCGCCTTCACCGCCAGGGCCGAGAGGGGGAGCAGCACCAACAGGCCGAGATAGAAGACCGTGTAACCCAAGCTGAGGCCGAAGCCCGGGAGCACGCCGCGTCGTCGCAACATCGCCGCCAGGTCCTCTCGTCAGCGTGCGCGAGCCGCCTTGGCGCCCGGCTGGTAGATGCGATCGAACACTCCGCCGTCGGCGAAGTGCTTCTCGTGGGCCTCGCGCCAGCTGCCGGCGATCTCCCGCACCGTGAAGCGGGTGACCTCGGCGAACTGGTCCGCGAACTCCGCCGCGGCGCTGGCGCCCGACGGGCGGTAGAAGTGCTTGCCCGCGATGCGCTGCGCCTGGGGCGTGTAGAGGAACTCGAGGTAGGCCTGGGCCACCTTTCGGGTGCCGTGCTTGTCGGCGTAGGTGTCCACCAGGGCGACGGGCGGCTCCGCGAGGATGCTCACGGAGGGGACGACCAGCTCGAGGTCGGCCTTGTCTCCGAGCTCCTTGAGGGAGAGCAGGGCCTCGTTCTCCCAGGTGAGCAGCACGTCCCCGATGCCCCGCTCCGCGAAGGTCGTCGTGGCGCCGCGCGCGCCGGAGTCCAGCACGGGCACGTTGCCGTAGAGGCGCGCGAGGAAGTTCTGGGCGGCGCCCTCTTCGCCGAACTCACGGAGCGCGTAGCCCCACGCGGCGAGGTAGTTGTAACGAGCACCCCCCGACGTCTTGGGGTTCGGGGTGATCACGCTCACTCCCTCGCGCACCAGATCCTTCCAGTCGCGGATCCCCTTGGGGTTCCCCTTCCGGACGAGGAAGACGATGGTGGAGGTGTAGGGCGCGCTGTCATGGGGCAGGCGGGTCTGCCAGTCCTTGGGGAGGAGCCCGGCCCGCTCGTGCATCGCGTCGATGTCGAACGCGATCGCCAGGGTGACCACGTCCGCCTCCAGCCCGTCGATCACGGCGCGCGCCTGTTTGCCCGCCCCGCCGTGCGATTGACGGATGCGGACGCTCTGGCCGGTCGTCTTCTCCCAATGAGCGGAAAACTCGGCGTTGATCTCCCCGTAGAGCTCCCGGGTCGGGTCGTAGCTGACGTTGAGGAGCGTGACGTCGGCTGCCCCGTCCTTGCGGCACGACAACACGCCGAGGCAGAGGACGAGCAGGGTGGAGAGGGCGGCGGCGATTCTCATGGGGTGACCTCGGGGCGGGGTGCCTGGCCCGCTAGAACTCTACTAAAACGATAGAGAGCATCGGGTGAGGGCTCGGGGGTGTCAAGGGTGGGTCATTGGGGGAGGGGTCTCGATTTCTCCTTGACCCGCCTCCGTCGAATAGTCTATCAAGTCGATCAACAAAATGCTCGCGGTTGTTCTCGGGTGCATGCCGGCCCCCGAATCCGGCTGAAATCCCGAAGAAAGTTACCCGGGGTGTACACCGAGAACGGATTGATTCCCGAATAGAACAACCCTTCCAGCTCCTCGCACCTGGACGGTGACGTGGCCTGCAAAGCCAGACGTTTCGGGTTCGATTCCCGGCAGGAGCACCGGAGGTCCTCTCCTCCACGCAAAGAAGTCTAGTTAGGTGATGGGTTAAATTTCTTACAGCCCAAGGCGGTGGCAGGTGCTCACCGCCGGGCCGGAGACCCCGAATGACCGCTCGTTCCCACTCCCACCCTCGATTCATCTCCACCAGTGCCTTCCTCGTCGCCTCGTCGCTGGCGAGCGGAGTCCTCGCGGCGCCGTGTCCGACGAATCTCCCCAACCCGATCTACGGGGCGGGCGGCAGCGCGGTGACCAACACCTTGGGCGCCGTGGCGCGCGCCCTCGCGAGCCTCCCCCCGGACCAGGCGGTGACGATCTTCTACAACGACCCGGGGGCGTGCGCGGGCTACGCGCACTTCGTCGCGCCGGAGATCAGCCAGCCCGACTCCTTCTGGTACTGGCCCGCGGACGGCGACCCGGTGCAATGCGAGCCGAACGGCGACGAGGAGCTGTCGTTCGCTCACATGGGCAACACGCCGGCGCTGTGCCCGGGAGGCGAGGATCTCCCCGCGGGCTTCGGTCGCTTCGTCGCGCCGGTGCAGACGATCAACGTCATCACCCACGCGGCGTCGAGCGAGGACTCCATCACGGCGGAGGCCCTCTACCACATCTATGGGTTCGGGCCGGGCGCTGCCGGGCGCAGCGTCGCGCCGTGGATCGAGCCGGCGGACGTGTACGGGCGCAGGACCAACTCCTTCGTCCATCAGATCGTCGCGAACCTCACCGGCGTGCCTTCGGGCAGCTTCAAGATCCCGGAGGACAACTTCCTGCGTACGAACGACGAGACCGTCGCGGCCGTCTTCCTGAAGGGCCAGACGAACGCGAATCGCCCGCTCGGCTACGTCTCCGGATCCGCGGCGGACGCCGGGGAAGGCCGCGGGGAGGTCAAGACCCTCGCGTACCGCGACTTCGATCAGACGTGCGCGTATCTGCCTCACTCGAGCCGCGACCGGAAGGACAACTACAACACACGCACGGGGCAGTACGCGCTGTGGACCCCGGCCTGGTTCTACGCGAAGACGACGGACGACGGTAAGATCGCCAATCCCCTCGTCGCGAACCTGATCGGCTGGTTCGACGGGACGCTGGAGGCACCGGGTGATCTCGACGTCGTCGAGCTCGTCATCCAAGCCGGCGACGTGCCCTTGTGCGCCATGCAGGCGATCCGCCCCGACGGCGACCTGAGCCCGATTACGTCGTACGCGCCGGAGAACCCCTGCAATGGATATTACGAGTTCGTGAAGACCGGTCAGACCGATTACGTGTCTTGCTCCGACTCCACGGACTGCAACGAGGCCGAAGGTGAGCAGTGCCGCTACGGCTTCTGCGAGGCGTACTGACTTGGGAGACGAAGATGACGAACGAACGACACGGTGCGATCCCTGGCGCGGATCGTGAGACGGACCGCGCGCGCGCCACGCAGACGACCTCCCGCGCTCCGGAAGCGGCGACCGACCCGGTGCGGAGCCGCTGGCCTCTACGCCTGGCCTCCTCGTTGGCGCTCTGCGCCCTCCTCGTCGCGGCGTGCAGTGGGAAAGAGAACCCCACTCCGGGAGACGAAGATCCCATCACGCCGACGCCGACGACGGGCGGATCCTCGGGGAAGGGCTCCGGGGGCGGCGCGGGGGCTGGTCCCGTGGGCTCTGGGGGGGGCACCGGGGGTGCGATCTTCGAGGAGCCCGACCGCGAAGAGTGCTCCGACGAGCCCGACGGTGAGCAGCCCAACAGCCACCCGGCTTCCCATCGAGGCACGCCCTGCTGGAACGTCGCCGACTGCAAGATCGTCTCGCGCGAGCAGGTGATCAATCAGTGCAACTCCAAAGGGAGCAGCTGCTTCCCCTTCACTCGAAGCATCGAGGGCTACACGCCGGGAGATCCGCTCCCGCCCCTCTGACCACGTGACGGCGCGGCGCCCGCGTGCCCCTCCGAGCGAGGGGACGCGGAGCCGTCCGTGCCCTTTTCGATCCTGGATCGCCTGTGACACGTCGAACCCATTTTCTTCGCCCGATCCGCCCAGCGCTCTTTCTGGCTCTGTTCGTCTCGATGCCCGCCGCTGCTCAGGCTCCGTCTGCGGAGTGGGAGGAAGCGGAGGACGAGGAGGACGCGAGCTCGGACGAACCGGACGACCTCGAGACGTCGGCGGCGTCCGAGTCCGCCGCGCCTTCGGTCGAGGGGGCAGAGCCTGTGCCAGCGGAGGACGCCGATCCGACGACGGGACAGGAAGCGCCCGCGCGGACGCCAACGAGCGCGGTTCAAGCCGCCGAGGCCGCCACGAGCGCCGACGTCGACGAGGCCCGTGGAGGCGGTGAGGCGGCCTCGGGGCAGGCGACGGACGTGCCCCCCGCCGCGCCCACTCCGGCTCCGAGCGTGGCGACCCCGCAGAGCCCCGTCGGGGGGGCGGACGCGCCGCGCAGCCTCGTCGCCGAGGGGAGCAACTACTGGCGCCCGATCCGGCGCGGGCTCTCGTGGTGGGGCTTCGCTCAGGCGCAGTACCACTCCAGCCAGCTCTCCGAGGATCAGCTGGCGCCGGGGGGCGCCCCCTTGAACCGCAACCAGTTCGAGCTGCGGCGGGCCCGCCTGCGCATCGATCACGGCTGGGAGAACGCGGCCGCCACCTTCGAGATGGACGGATCGACCGTCAACGGGCTGGCGATCGGCGTGCGGCGCGCGGAGGCTTCGCTCCTCCACCGCGGCGACGGAGACGACGACGCACCGCCGCTGGTCGTCGTCACCGCGGGCATCACGGACCTGCCCTTTGGGGCCGAGCTCGGCGAGTCCCAGCGGGACCGGGTGTTCATGGAGCGCAGCATCGGGTCCCTCGCGCTCTTCCCGTCGGAGGCGGACATCGGGCTGAAGGTGTGGGGCGCCTATCGCTTCGTCAGCTACGCCGCGGCGGTGGTGAATGGCCAGCCGTTGAGCGGCTCGGGCTTCGCCCGCGATCCGAACGCGGCCAAGGACGTCGTGGCACGAGTCGGCGCTCGCGCCCCGATCCGCGATGACCTGCGCCTCGACGGCGGGCTCTCCGTCTACACGGGGCGCGGCTTCAGCCCGGGGCGAGACGCGACGAAGGACTCGATCGTCTGGATCGACGAGAACAACAGCGGCACCGCGGAGCCCTACGAGTTCATCGGGGTGACGGGCTCGGCGGCCATCCCGTCCCGCAACTTCGATCGCTGGGCCCTGGGCCTCGACCTCGCGGCTGCGCTCGACACGCGCCTCGGGCAGACCCGCCTGAGCGGCGAGGTGGTGGTCGCGTCGAACATGGACCGCAACCTCCTCGTGTCCGATCCGGTGCTCATCAGCCGAGACGCGCGGCAGCTCCTGTTGACCTTGTCCCTCGTCCAGCAGATCACCGACTACGGGCTCATCGGCTTTCGCGCCGCGTACTACGATCCGGACAGCGATCTGATCGAGCAGCGCGCTGGCGTCTTCCATCTGCGCGATCAGACCTTCTGGGTCTTGTCGCCGACCGTCGGTCTCACGCTACCGCACGGCCGCCTGGTCGCGCAGTACGACTTCATCCGGGATTTCCTCGGACGAGACGAGCGCGGCGTCCCGACGGACGTGCGCAACGATCAGCTCACCATTCGACTGCAGGTGGATCTATGAGAGCGTCTCAGCTCTTCGCTGGAGCCTGGGCTCTGATCGCGACGACCGGGTGCGCCGATCGGCTGCTGACGCAGGGGCTCGAGGAGCCCATCTCGGTGCAGGACGCCCAGTTCATCGAGGGTGAGCTGCCGGGACTCCCGCCCCTCACCAGGGAGCAGGTCGACGAGGGCGTCGCGCCCGTTCGACCGAACTCCCTCGCCGCCACGGCGGGGACGACCAGGCTGCGGCCGCACCTGGGTGGCGTGGTGTTCTCCGGGTACGTTTCCGATGACGCGGTCGCCCTGGCGCTGCGGATCGAGGGGCAAGGCAGCGGCTACTGGGTCTTCCCCGCGGGGGCCCTCGATCCGAGCGTGCCCGGCTCGCTCACCTGGCGCCGCAACGTCGATTTCCACGCGATCCCCCCCGGCCGCCATCGCCTGCTGGTGGCGGCGATCGACGCCGAAGGGCGGAGCGGCACGCAGGTGTCCTCCAGCCTGTGCATCCACTCACCCATCTACGACAACGGCAACGCCTGCGATCCGCGTCGCGCGCCGCCAGCCACGGTGATCAGCCTGACCTGGGACCGCCCGGTCGATCTCGACCTCGTCGTCACCACGCCCACGGGGGACGTCATCGACGCCAAGGATCCCGCGTCGGGGCCATTCGGGCCCCCGCCCCAGCAGCGCCTCGATCGGAGCGCGCCGGGCGCGGGCTATCTGGATCTGGACTCGAACCGAGACTGCGTGCTCGACGGAGTGCAGCGCGAGAACGTGATCTTCGAGGCGCCGCTGCCGGGCCGGTATCGCGTGTACGCCAACCTGTACGACGCCTGCGGCGAGGCGTCCGCGCGCTACGAGCTGACGGTCAATACCCGCGCTCCGGGGGCGGAGGAGGGCACGTTCGAGGTCGCCCAGAGCAAGCGTCTCGTGGGCAACGTCATCGACCTGCAGGCGAACTCTGGCGACCGCCGCGGGACCTACATCACGGAGTTCGTGCTGGGCGAGTGAGCCCTGGCGCTGGCCTGTCCTACTCGAAAGAGAACAACCATGCTGATCGAACGTCTAATGAAGCTGGCCCTGCTCGGGAGCGAGTGGGTGCTCTATCTCCTCCTGGCGCTCTCCGTGCTCTCCATCGCCACGATGGTCGAGCGCTGGATCTACTTCGCGCGGCGGCGCGGCAACCCGGAGAAGCTCCGCGGGCAGCTCGTCGCGCGCCTCGACCTGGCCGACGTCGCTGGGGCCGGGCGGCTGCTCGCCGAGGACCGCTCCGTGCAGGCTCGGATCGCGCGGGTCGCCCTGCGTTGGCTCGCGGCGGGCCCGGACGCTCTCGCCGATGCGGTCGACGCGGAGCTGGCGCGCGTGCGCGCCGAGCTGGAGAAGGGCACGAACCTGCTCGGGACGCTCGGGAACAACGCGCCGTTCATCGGGCTCTTCGGGACGGTGCTCGGGGTGATCATCGCCTTCCACGCGCTAGGGGACGCGGGCGGGAACGCGGGGGCGATGGGCGGGGTCATGGCGGGCATCGCGGAGGCGCTCGTCGCCACGGGGGTCGGCCTCTTCGTCGCGCTGCCGGCGGTGGTGGCCTACAACGCGATTCAGAAGAGGATCGGCGAGGTGGAGGCCGACGCGGTGGTGCTGGTGAAGCTCATCAGCGCGTACGCCAAGGCGGACGCGACCGTCGTGGAGCGGGCGCGGGAGCTCGACGAGCGCCTCCGCGACGAGGTGCTGGAGAGCAGGACGGTCTCGGCCGCTCCAGCGCAGGTGCCCGGCGGATCCGTGCTCGCGGTCGCGGGCGGTGAGGAGGGCTGAGCCGTGGCCTCCGTCCAGATGGGATCGCGCGGTGGCCGCGGGGGGATCGTGGGCATCAACGTGACGCCCTTCGTCGACATCACCCTCGTGCTGCTCATCATCATGATGGTCTCGTCGACGTACATCGTGTCGCAGTCGCTCAAGGTGGAGCTGCCGAAGACGGCGACCTCCGACGAGAGCGTGTCGCGGACGTATGTGGTCAGCGTGGCCGCGGAGGGGAAGCTCTCGTTCAACGACGAGCCGGTCACCGTCCAGGCGCTCCAGGAGCGGCTCCGCGCCGCCAGCAAGAGCGAGGACGTGAACCTCGTCATCGCGGCGGACAGGAAGGCGTACCACGAGCAGGTCGTCGAGGTGATCGACACCGCGAAGCTCGCGGGCGTGACCAAGTTCGCCATCAACGTGCAGCGCTCGAAGTAAGAACGCGGAGCATCTCGAACATGTCGGTTCGTTGGGTACTCACGGGCGGGAGCGTCCTCGCTCACGCCGGGATCGTGCTTGCGCTCGGGGAGATCCGCCCTCCGGAGATCAGCGTCGCGACGGCGGTGCAGATCGTGGAGACGCCGACGGTGGAGCCGCCCGCGCCTCCCGAGGTGGAGCCGGAGCCGCCCCCGCCTCCGCCCGTCGATCCACCCCAGGAACGCCCCGCGGCACCCCAGGCGAGCGCTCCGGCAGCTCCACCGCCCGAGGCAGCTCCACGGGCGGAGCAGGCGCCGGCGGAGCTGCCCGACTTCGGCCTCGAGCTGAGCGGGGGCGGAGAGGGCGGCCCGGGGCTCGCGGTCGCGCGGCCTCGGGAGGCGAGCGCGCCGCCGCCACGAACCGCGCAGAAGACCCTGGCCCCGGAGACCCCCGCGCGCCGCGCCGCCAGCGACCCCTGCGAAGAGGGGCGCGCGAAGCCGAAGCTCGTCCACCTACCGCAGCCCGCGTACACCGAGTCCGCCCGCGCCGCGGGCATCGAAGGCAAGGTGCGCGTCCAGATGACCGTCGACGAAGCCGGGAAGGTCATCGACGTGAAGGCCCTCGCGGGCCTCGGTCACGGCCTCGACGAAGCCGCGCTCCAGGCGGCCCGCGCGGCGACCTTCGAGGCCGCCGTGCGTTGCGGCAAGCCGACGCGCTCGACGTTCACCATCGCCATTCGCTTCTCCGCCTCTTGAAGGCTGGCTCTCTGTCCATGACGTCGCCCCATTTCCTTGGCTTCCGCGCTTCGCGCACCCTGCGGCCCTCGCCTCCGCTCGTCGCCGTGTTCATCGCCTGCGTCGTCGGGGCGCGGCCGGCCCCAGCTCAGCCGGCGCCCTCTGCGGCGGCGCCCTCTGCGGCGGCGCCCTCTCCGGCGGCCCGGGAAGGCCGCGGCGCGCCGCAGCGAACCGGCGATCGTCCTCGCTTGACGAAGCCTCCCGCGCTGCTCGAGTTCGTCGAGGCGGCGTACCCGGAGGAGGAGCTGGCCAACGGTCGCGCGGCGACGGTGGTGCTGCAGGTCGCCATCTCCGCGGAGGGGCGCGTCGACGACGTCACGGTCGTGGAGTCCGCCGGGCCAGCGTTCGACGAGGCCGCGCGCGCCGCCGTGCAGCAGTTCGCGTTCAGCCCAGCGGAGATCGACGGCAAGCCCGCCGCGGTCAGGATCACCTATCGCTACGAGTTCACTCCCCGGATCGAGGCACCCACGACGGGGAACCTGCGGGGCGTGGTGTTGGACAAGGAGAGCGGAGAGCCCCTGGCGGGCGTCGGGGTGGAGCTCGAAGGCCCAAAGCTCGAGAGACCGAGCGCCGTGGTGACGGACGCCCGCGGGGAGTTTTCCTTCGGGGATCTCCCCGCCGGCGAGGTCACCGTGACCCTCACCCGAGCGGACTCGCCCCCGGTGCGGACGACCGAGAGCGTGGACGCGGGGAGGACGCTCGAGGTGCGCTACGAGCTCGAGCTCGTCCCGGCGCCGAGCGAGGGGGCCGCGGACGACGAGGACGAGGACGACTTCGAGCTCGTGGTGCTCGCGCCCCGGCTGGTGAAGCAGTCCGTCAGCACCGAGGTGAGCGCGGAGGAGGCACGCCGCGTCCCGGGCACCCAGGGGGACGTGCTCAAGGTGGTGGAGAACCTCCCGGGCGTCGCTCGCGCGAGCGCGGGCTCCGGTGAGGTGGTGGTGTGGGGCGCGGCGCCTCAGGACACGCGCACCTACGTCGGCGCGGTGCGCGTGCCCATGCTGTATCACTTCGGCGGGTTGCGCTCGATCCTCCACAACGACGGGGTGCGCTCCGTCGAGCTCGTCCCCGGCGGGTATGGCGTGGCCCACGGGCGCGGCCTGGGCGGCCTCGTGCGCGTTGCGCTCCGCGACCCCGCCCAGGACCGCCTGCGTGGCAGCGCGCAGATCGATCTGCTCGACGCGGCCGTCGCCGCCGCGGGCCCCATCGACGAGAAGTGGAGCTTCGCGGTGTCGGGGCGCCGGAGCCACATCGCGGACGCCGCGGGGCTGCTGAACGATCAGAGCTTTCAGCAGTTCTTCACGCTGCCTCGGTACTTCGACGGCCAGGCGCGCCTGCGGCGGACCATCGCCCAGGGCGAGTGGGTGGAGTTCGGCGCGCTGCTGTCGGGGGACGTGCAGCAGCGGACGCAGCCGAGCAGCGATCTGTCCCGGAGGGTCGCGGAGCGCCGCACCCTGCATTTCCAGCGCTATGACATCGCCTACCGGAAGCAGCTGGCGGACGGCGCGGAGGTGGACCTCGCGCCCTGGTACGGGCGTGATCGCGCGGGCCGATACGGCGCCTTCGGTGGTGTCCCGACCCTCGCCGAGAGCGAGTCGCACCTCGCGGGCCTCCGCGCCGAGTGGCGCGGGAAGCTCGGCCCGGAGCTCCTGGCTCGTACTGGGTTCGATTTCGAGCTCGTGCACAGCCTGTCCCGGCGGAGCGGCTCCATCACGTCGCCGCCCCGTGAGGGCGACCCTTACGTCTTCGGACGGGCGCCAGCGGATCAGGTCAACTTCGATGAGTGGAAGAGCACGATCGCCAGCGCGGCGCCCTACGCGGAAGTGGATTGGGCGCCCTGGGGAGACAAGCTCCACTTCACGCCCGGGGTGCGCGTGGAGCCCTATCTCATCAGCCTGCAGCGGCGGCGTCCGGCGAACCCGAACTTCCCCGACCTCGGCCTGTATCAAAGAGACGTCTCCGTGCAGCCGCGGCTCGCGGTCCGCTACGCGGCGCTGGAGGGGCTCGAGCTGGAGGTGGCCGCGGGGCGCTACAGCCAGCCGCCCCTCGCGGACGATCTGTCCGCGGTCTTCGGGAACCCCGCGCTGGGCCTCTCGCGGGGCTCTCACCTGCTGGGGAGCGCTGCCTACGAGGTGCGGAAGGACGTGAAGGTCGAGGTCACGGTCTTCCATACTCGCTCCGAGCGCCTCGCCGCTCGCAACCCGGCGGCGGCGCCGAACGTCGCGGAGGCGCTGATCCAGGAGGGCGAAGGGCGCTCCCTGGGCGCGCAGTTCTTGTTGCGGCGCGACAAGGGGGACGGCGCCTTCTTCGGTTGGCTCGCGTACACGATCCTCGAGAGCGAGCGGAAGGACTCCGCGACCGCGGCCTGGCGGCCCTTCGACTACGACCAGACGCACGTGCTCACGGCGCTCGGATCCTACGACCTGGGCGCGGGGTTCGAGGTGGGCGCGCGAGTCCGTCTGGCGTCGGGCTTCCCGCGCACGCCGGTGACGGGCGTGTACTACGACGCGCGGCGCGGGACGCACGAGCCGCTCCTCGGCGAGTACAACTCGGACCGGATCCCTCTATTTTTGCAGGTGGACGCCCGAGGCGCAAAGCGCTTCGACCTGGGGGGCAGCGAGCTCGAAATCTATCTGGACGTCCAGAACGTCACGAACCGGGAGAACCCGGAGGAGATCGCGTACGCGCCGGACTACTCCGAGCGCCGCTACGTCCTCGGGTTGCCGATCCTGCCGGTCCTCGGGGCCCGCTGGAGTTTCTGATGGAGGGGGCGAGATGGGCTTTCGAGATGGAGTCTTCGAGATGACGCGAACCGTGCCTCCTTCGTCGCGCTACCCGTCGGCGTCCTTCGTCCCGATCGCCGTGACCCTGGCGACCGTCGCGACCCTGGCGACCAACGGGGGGTGCGTTCCCACCTTCGACGACGACCTGTCGAGCGTCGAGCGACCCCGCATCTTGGCGGTGCAGGCGACGCCGGCGGAGGTGCGGCCGGGCGAGCGGGTCGAGCTGTCGGCGTTGGTGGCCGGTGGCGACGGGGTGGAGGTCCCGGAGCTGCGCTGGGCCCTTTGCCACGCACGAAAGCCGCTGACGGAGCTCGGACCTGCCGCGCAGGAGTGCCTCGAGCTCCTGGGGCGCGACGAGGAAATCCTGGAGCCCTTGGGCTCGGGGCTCGAGGTGGGGGCGTCCTTGCCGGACGATGCGTGCCGGCAGTTCGGTCCCGACGCTCCGTTCGCGGACGACGGCACCTTGGCGGGGCGCCCCGTGGATCCTGACGTCACCGGCGGATACCACCAGCCGGTGGTCGTCGGCGGGGCGCAGGAGGGCGCGGAGGGGCTGGGCGCCGTGCTGGGGACGGTTCGCCTGAGCTGCGGCGCGCGCAACGTGACGGACGCCGAGGCGATCCGCTTCAACGCGGGATACCGCCCCAACGAGAACCCGGCGATGGAGCGGCTCGAGATCACGCGCGGCGGAGAGGTCTCGATCCTCGAGGCGGGCTCGGGAGAGAGCGTCCGGGTGAGCCCCGGCGAACGGGTCGAGCTGCGGGTGGTCTGGCCCGAGTGCCCCACGGAGCCCGTCTGCGGAGACGGCATGTGCACCGCGGGAGAGAACCAGGTGACCTGCGCCGAAGACTGCCGTGACGCGCCGCGAGGCTGCGCGGGCGCGGAGTCGTACCTGTGGGCGAACCCGGAGACGCGCCGCGTCGAGGAGCGCCGGGAGGCGATGTCCGTGGCCTGGTACGCCACGGGGGGCGCGTTCGAGCATGAACGAACGGGGCGGAGCGAGTTCGAAGGGGATGAGCCCAGCTCGTCGAATCGGTGGGTCGCGTCCTCTCGGGCGGGCACCGTGCAGGTCTGGATCGTCCTCAGGGACGAGCGCGGAGGCGTGGGGTGGGCGCGGTATCTCGTCGAAGTGGGCGGCTGAGCGCGATGCGCGAGCTGCTGACGGCCCTGCGCCGCATCGGCGAGGCCGCGGTGCCCCCCGAGCGACCGGACGTCCGCGGGGAGCGCGCCCGGCGGGGCGTCGAGACCTTGAAGCGGGCCATCCAGCGCGTGCGCCCGCCGGGTGGCTCAACGCCTCCGAGCCACGAGGGTGGAGAACGGGATCGAGACCTCACGGGTGACGAGCTCGAACCCGTGGGCATCGAACCAGGCGCGGTGATCGGTGATCGAGTGCCAGTCGGCGAGGAAGGGTTCGTAGACGAAGCGGGCGAGGGCGTGGAAGTACAGGGCGCGCCAACCGTGATCCCGGAACAGGCGCCAGCGGCTCGGCGCCCGCAGATGGTCCGGGCAGGGATCGGTGATGCAGAGCACGCCACCCGGTCGCAGGATGCGACGCAGCTCGTCGAGGGCCCCCAGCGCGGTGGCGCCGGGCAGCTCGTGGAACAGGAAGCAGGCCCCCGCCGCGTCGAAGTAGCCGTCGGGGAACGTCGTCCGCTCGATGACGCCCTGGGTGAACCGCGCCTCCGGTGTCCGGCGCACCGCCCGCTGGAGCATGTAGGGCGATGGATCGATGCCCCACACCTCGCCGAATCCGGCGCGGGACAGGGTGTTCGCCAGGCGGCCGCTTCCGCAGCCCACGTCGAGCGCGCGGCGCGGCGCTGAGGGAGCGATGCTGGTCGGCGCGGCGCTGGTCGGCGCGGCGCTGGTCGGCGCGGCGCTGGTCGGCGCGGTGACGTCGCCCTCTGGCGCGCGCAGCTCGGTCAGCATGTGCTCGACCATGCGCTCGCGGGCACGTTGCACGCCGCCCAGCATGACCAGCTCGAAGCCGCGGTCGTACCCCTCGACGATGTCGAGGGAGTAGTAGCCGTTGGGGAGCCCGTGGAATGCCTCACGGGCGTAGTCGGGCACCGGGTGGGGGAGCGCCAACTCGGCGGGCAGCTCGGCGCGCTCGAAGCGTCGCCGGGGGGCCGTGAGCATCCAGCGGATGAGGCGGGGGAGGTGTTTGAGGTGATCCGGCCACGCCTTGGGGAGGGGTTCGTCGCGCCAGACGGTGGGCAAGTTCACTGATAGATTCCGTGCTCCTACAGCGGTCCCAGTTGCGTTGACCGTGCCTCCGGGGCCCGCGTCTGCACCTGGCGCTCATTGTTGATTTTGCGGCGATCCACGCAAGGGGCCGTCGCCGTCAGGGAAAACCGGGGTGCCCGGAGGGGGTGGGGGCGCCCCGGTGGGGCCCGGTTCCATCCCGCGAGGTCGCGCGAGACGCAAGGACGGGGGCGGCGCCCCTCGAAGACGTTGCCCGAAAGCGGGGGTCGACGTCTTACGCCTTCCGCGCGCTGCCGGCGCGCCGTGCCTTCCGCGCGCTGTCGGCGCGCCGTGCCTTCCGCGCGCTGCCGGCGCGCCGTGCCTTCCGCGCGCATCGCGAGGGCGGTCGGCGCGCGAGGGCGGTCAACGGACGAGGGGCGGGCGATAGCCGGGGCGGCGCAGGCGGTGGACGTCGATGAAGCGCTCCAGCTCCGCGAGGGGCCGCGCGACGGCCTCGGCGTCGTCGGCGAGGTTGTCGAGCTCGTCGGGATCGCGCTCGAGCTCGTAGAGCTCGTGCCGCCCCGTGCGCGTGTCCACGATGAGCTTCTTGCGCTCCGGGGTGATCCAGGCCTGCATGAGGCGGGTCTCCGCCAGGATGGGGCGCTCGAGCACCGGGTCTTCGCCGCGCAGGTAGGGGACCAGGCTCTGGCCCATCATGGTGCCGGGCGTGGGCAGGCCGAAGACGTCGAGGATGGTGGGGCCCAGATCGACGAGGCTCACGAGGTCGTCCACGCGTCGCGGCGTGGCCTGCGGCAGGACGAAGAGCAGGGGGACGCGCAGGGTCTCGTCGTACAGGGTGGTGCCGTGGGTGCGCGAGTCGTGCTCCCCGAAAGCCTCCCCGTGGTCGGCAGAGATGATGAGCAGTGTGCGCGCCGCGAGCCCGGTGTCGTCGAGGAGGCGCACGAGGCGGCCGAGCTGCGCGTCGACGAGGGCAACCTCCGAGAGATAGCGCGAGAACTGGGAGCCCTTCTTCGTGCCGAGGTCGTAGGGGGCGTGGGGATCCGAGAGGTGGGAGTAGACGAACGCGGCCTGCTGCCCCAGCTTCTTCACGCGGGGGAGGAGCTGGGCGAACACCGGCGCAGAGGGCGTGTAGCGGTGCTTGGCACCGTCGGTGAAGACGTGGACGTCCTCGTCGAAGCCGCCGAGGACGTTGCCGTTGCGCAGCCAGCCGATGGAGCGGAAGTTGATGGTCCGCACGCCGGCCTCGCGGAGGAGCTCCGGGAACCGCCGCGTCTCGTCCTCGGCGATCGTGTGATAGTTGTCCTTCTCTACCCAGTACTGCTGGGAGAAGTAGCTGCTCAGCATCAGGCCGGAGATGGACAGCTTGGTCAGGGTGCCCGTGGCGCGCGCGCTCGAGAACCACACGGCGCGGTCCCGGAGGGCGGCGAGCGTCGGCAAGCGTCGATCGTGCTTTCCGGAGGCCACGACGTCGGCGCGCAGGGCGTCGACGGTGATCAGGATGACCAGCGGCGGATCGGTGAACAGCGGCGGCTCCGAGGGAGGCACCGCGGGGGCCTGGGAACGATCGACGAACCAGGGGTTCGTCGTCATGCCGTCCTCCAGCGACGGGCCGCGCCGCGGCAGGAGGCGCGCCTGGCTGGCGGCGATCCAGGGGGACATGACCGAGGCGGTCGACGTGGCGAGCAGCGACGCAGCGCGCGCCGAAGGGCGCACACTCGCGCCGAACAAGGCGAGGGGAGCGAGCGCGAGGAGCACGAAGCGTGGCCGCACCGAGGCGAGCCTCCCCCGGAGCGGCGCCTCGGTCCACGCGGCGCTGGCGACCCCGACTGCGCCGGCGGTGAGGACGAGGTGGATGACGAAATAGTCGTTGGGCAGCGTGAGCGCGTTGATGGCCCCTGCCGCGACGATCGCGGCGCTGGCGACGGCTCGACCGAGGCGCGTGCGCAGTCGACGCCCGATCGCGACGCCCAGCACCGGAACCCCACTGAAGAGGAGCACACCGGCGGTGAGGGCGAGGGCCGGAGGCAGCGCGGACTGTCTCTGGGAGAAGTTGGTGAGATCCACCGGGAGCAGCAGCGCCCCGAGGAGCGCACAGGGGACGTACAGGGCGAGCGTGGTCGCGGCTCGGCGCATGCGCGGTGACGTGAGGGGCAGGCGCTCCAGCAGCTGCTCGCCGAGGGCGACGAGCAGCGCGGCGAGCAGCCCGGGGACGACGAAGTGGGTCAGGTCGAAGAGCGCGGCCTCCGCCCGGGTCGACCCAGGGGCGCTGAGCCAGCCCACCCCGTTGACGAGCCCCGCAGCGGAGAACGTGAGGGCGGCGGCGACGGGCGCGGTCAGGTGCGCGGGGGCGGGGCGGACGGACATGGCGGGGCGGCCATGATAGCCCTGGTGTCCCCGGTTCCGCGCCAGCCCCACCCTTGAAGGCGCGGCGTCGCGCGAGTTTACGACGAGGCCGCGGGGGAGCTCGGCGCTGCGTGATCCGGCCCGCGATCGGCGCGTTCGCGGCTGGCGCGTTCGATCGCTTCCAGGGCGCGTGCCATCGGGAAGGGCTTCTCGAGCAGGGGACGTCCGGCGGTGGCGAGGAACGCCTCCGACTCCGAGCCGAAGGCGGCGCCCGTCATGAACACGAAGGCCGGCGCCCCCGGGTCATTCCGCGCACAGACCCGGGCATAGAGAGATTCCCCGGACATCCCCGGCATGTGGAGGTCGCACAGGATGACGTCGAAGGAGTGTCCGGTGAGCAGCTCGAGAGCCTGGGCGCCGTCGTAGGCGACGCTCACGTCGTGGCGCCGGCCGAGCTCCGCCGCCAAGGTCCGGGCCAGGGGGCGTTCGTCGTCGACGATGAGGACTCGTCGCCGCGGGTGCGCCCGCGGAGCGTCGGACGGGCGCTCCGAGGAGCTGGGCGGGTGCTCCTCGGCGATCGTCTCCGTGGTGTCGGCCTCCGTGATGTCGGCCTCGTCGCCCCGCTCGTCGGCGGCGCGCTCTCCGGGGCGCTCGGACGTGCTGGCGGTGCGTTGGAGCGCGCTCGGTGGATCGGAGGAGCTGGGCGCGCGCCCGGAGCGGCTGGGCGGCGCGGTGAGCTTCGCGGCGTCGAGGGGCAGGCGCACGATGAAGCGCGCGCCGTAGGACTCCTCTCGGCTCACGTGGATGGGGCTCTCGACGGAGATGGTGCCGCCGGAGCTCTCGACGATCTCGCGACTGATGGACAGCCCCAGCCCCGTGCCCGCGTCGCCCTTCGTCGTGAAGAAGGGGAGCCAGATGCGATCGACGAGCTCTGGAGTGATCCCCGCGCCCGTGTCCGCGATGGCGATCTCCACGTAGGACTCGCTGCTCCGGGTGGCCGCGGTGATCACGCGCTCCCGGTGCGTTTGCCGCGCCACGGCCTGGGCGGCGTTGACGAGCAAGTTGACGAGCACCTGACCGAGGCGCCCGTCGTTCATGAGCACGGGCGGCACGGGCCGCAAGTCGAGCACGATGCGCGCGTGCTCCATGATCTGCGCGCGGGTCAGGGTCAGCGCGCTCTCCAGGGCGTGGGTGACGTCGACGAAGGTGCGCTGCGCGGGCTCCTGCCGGGCCGGGTTGGCGAAGTAGCGCAGGTCACGGGCGATGACGGAGATGCGGTCCACGGACGCGCGGAGCTCCTCGATGAGCCGGCTCGCGTCGCGCGCCCCCGCGGAGCCGGAGATCGCCGGATCGGCGATCAGGCGGTCGAGCTGGGTGAGACCGAGGGTGAGGAACGCGGCGGGGTTGTTGATCTCGTGGGCCACCCCCGCGGCGATCATCCCCAGCGTGAACAGGCGATCGGCCTGGACGAGGCGGGTGCGCGCCTCGTGCTCGGCGCTGATGTCGACGAGGATGCCCTCGATGGCGACGACCTCCCCAGTGTCCGACAGCAGCGGGTAGACCGTGCTCCGTACGGCGATCTCGACGGGCTCGTCGGCGGGGCTACGGAACCAGCGCAGGCGTGCCTCGTAGGGGGCGGGGCGCCCACCGCCGCGCGCCTGAGCGAAGGCGAGATCGAAGGCCTGAGAGGATCCCGGGTCCGTGTGGGCGCGGCGGATGAAGTCCCGTGTGCGGAGGGCCTCGTCGAGGGGCACGCGCAGGAGCCGCTCCGCGTGGCGGTTGAGATACGAGAGCTGCCCCGTGTCCGGGTCGAGGCGGAAGATGATCAAGGGCGCGTTGTCGAGCAGCGTCCTCAGCTCCTTCTCGAGGAGGCGAATGCGCGTGAGGTGCGAGGCGACCTCCTGCTCGGCGGCGACGAAGCGCGAGTCGTCTCGGATGAGCGCGTGGGCGACGAGCGGGGGGACTCCGCTGATGGTCTGGACGACGACGGACACGGGCAGTCGCCGCTCGACGCGCTGACGAGGGAGCACGAGCTCGAGACGTACGGGCAGCGGCGCCTCGCCGTGGGGGAGGCGCGGGAGCTCCGGGAACAGCTCGTGGATCGACGTGCCCAAGAGCTCGTCGCGAGAGAGGCGAGTGAGCGCGCAGGCCGCGTGGTTGGCCTCCACGACGCCGCCGTTCACGTCCCAGGCGAGCATGGCCTGCGACGATGTATCCAAAATGGCGGCCAGACGACGGCAGCGCGCGACGTCGTCGAGGGCGTCGACCTGGACCTCCCTCCGGTCGCTCTCCTCGCCCGAAACCCCGTTGCCTTGGACGGCGGAATTCGCCAAAGTCGATCGGGTCATGCGGCGGCCCTGGGGCGCCGACGGGGAATCGACGACGAGACGAGCTGGTTTACCAGCGTGGAGGGAGAGCGACGAATGTCGGGAAGTGAGGCGCCTGCTGTCGGGGCGGAGGACGACTCCGCGCGTTGCCTGCTGCCCAGGGAGGGGGCGGGCGCGGCGCTTCCGTTGGCATCGGAGAAGGCCGCTGACGGCGTGCTCGTGGTGGACAGCGAGGGGAAGATCGTCAGGTACAACCGGCGATTCCTCGCGCTGTGGAACATCCCCGCGGAGTTCGCCGCGTGTGTCAGCAACGAGCGGCTGATCTCGTTCGTGTTGGACCAGCTCGTCGATCCGGGGACGTTCTTGCGGGTCACCCGGGAGAACCAGGAGGATCCGTGCCGCGAGTACTTCTGTCGCCTCCGCTTCAGGGATGGCCGGGTCGTCGAGCGGTTCTCGAGGCCCCAGATCCGCAAGGGGCAGATCGTCGGGCGCATCCTCCGATTTCGCGACGTGACGGAGGAGGTGTTGTCGGAGGAGCTCGGCGCGGAGGTGGTCCGCCTCGAGCGCGGTAAGTCGGGGCTTCCCGACGAGGGCTGAGGCGGAGCGGGGGACCTTCCGAGCGCTTCGGGAGGGACCCGCGCGCGGAGGGGCCGCGCCCGGGTGGGGTGCGCTGCTCCCGAGGAGGGAGGAGGTCCGAGGGAGAGCGCGTGGGCCACGGGATCAGACGGCGTCCTCGAGTTTGCGGATCATCTCGTCGACGGAGAGGACCTGCGCGAAGAAGGAGCCGAGCACCGCGCAGGTAGCGCGCTGGAGCTCCTCCTTGGTGAGCCCCGCCATGTCTCGGGTGGCGGTCCCGTCGCTCATGAGGAAGACGCGGAAGTCGCGGGCGTTCGCTTCCCGGGCGGTGCTCTCCACGCACACGTTGGTCGCGATGCCCGTGAGGATCACGCCGTCGACGCCCCGCGCTCGCAGGATGAGCTCGAGGTCCGTCCCGTAGAAGGCTCCGAAGCGCGGCTTCTCCAACACGAGATCACCTGCCTCGACCTGAAGTGCCGGGTGCAAGGCAGCCGGAAAGGAGCCCTGGGCGATCAGCCCCTCCTTCACGGGCGGCACGATCTCCCCGAGGACCCCCACGTTCGAGCCGTCGGGGCGCGTCCTGTGGGCCGTGTGGATGACGAGGACCCCAGCCTTGCGGCACGCGGCGGACAGGCGATTCACCCGCTCGACGATTTCCAACCCTTCCGGCGCCGAGATGGGAAAGCCCTCGACGAATACGTTCTGCAAGTCGATGTTCAGCAGGGCCAGGGTGCGCGGAGTGACGCGGAAATCGACCATCTAGTCCTTCTCCCTCCTGGCCTTCTACCGGGCCGATGGAGGCGCGTCCATTGACGCTCGTCAAGCGTCGGAGCGGGGGCCGAGGGGCGTGGCGAGCGGCTTGTCGGTCGGTCATCGGGTCAAGGACAGGTTGGGGGCTCTGGCTGGGCTCGCTAGCGCCGCCCGCGGGGTGGTGGGCCGCTGCCGCCGGGGGCGAGGCCTTCTTGGTGGACGACCGTGTCGGGGAATGGGTCGCAGCGCAGGGCGCGGCGGTGCTTCTCTTCGCCTTTCAAGAAAAGCCCATACCAGGCCACGGAGTAGTAGTTGCGGAGGAGATGGGGGCGATAAATCCAGTCGCCGGAGTCGGTCCGCTCCCAGCTCATCGTCTCGTACGGGGCCCCGACGAACTCCGGGGCGAGCACCTCGTCTCCGAAGGGGAGGCGCGCGAGCACGTTGTCGAAAGCGACGCGGAGCTCCCCGGTGGCCCGGCGGTGCCGAGGGAACAGGTAATCGTCGTCGTCGGTGACGTCCCAGTGCGTCGCGTCGACGAGCCCGAGCAGGAGCTTGGCGCCCTCGGCCCGGTCGTAAGCGGTCTTCACGACGGGCTCGGGGATGTCTCGTGTCGGGGGAAAAATGCGCTCCCCGGGAAGGTGCAGGAAGTCGGAGGGATCGCCGCCGGGAACGACGTTGGGATAGACGAGGAACGGGACGTCCGTGAAGAACGTCCGGCTCAGCGCGTCCTCGAAGGACAGGGAGAAGAAGTGCGGCCGCGTGAGGCCCTGGAAGCGTGGGGGCTCCCACGCCTTCGGGAGGCCATTGTTCCAGCTCATCCCCGTGACGAGCCCCTCGACGGAGCCGAGGGCGATCTGGGTGGTCATCGAGCCCAGGGAGAAGCCGGCCACGGCGACGCGATCGAGGCGCACGCGTCCCGCCAAGAAGCTCCCCGCTTGGGCGTCGAGGTCGCGCACTGCGTCGATGACGCTCACGACGTCGTCCGTGCGCATCTCGAACAGCCGCTGCATCATCGAGTTCGCGAGATCCCAGCCTCCGGGCTGAAAAATGAGCCCCGTGATGCGGTCGGGGACGGGCGCCTGGGAGAAGAGGATCTCGTAGGCGTCGTCCACGGCCTCGGGCCCGCCCGTTTGGAGCAATCGCGAGCCGGGGTCGTGGAACACCGCCGGCTGTCGGGAGTCCCCCGTGTGGTTCATCGCGACGACCACGTAGCCGTGGCTGGCCAGGTGCTCCGCCTCGCTCGTGAAGATTTCCCGGTGCGAGTCGGGGCGAACGTTCCCGGTGAAGCCTCCGTGGGACATCACGACGAGGGGGAAGCGCCCGGGAGCGACCGGCGCCTCGAGGAGGCTGCCCCGGCGGCGCTGGGCGAGCTCGTCCAGCACGTCCCCGACCAGCTCCGCGTGCGCTCGGGGATCCCGCGTCGCCAGGGCCAGCACGGTCTCGCCGGAGGCGGTGACCAGTTCGGGGGAGACGCCGCGACGATCGAAGAGGGGGCGATCGCCGAGGGCGTAGTCGAGATAGGTGGCGTGGCGGAGTCCTGGGATCGTGCAGCGGGGCTGCTCCGCGGGCGGTCGGTGGGGATGATCCGGACGACATCCGGGCGGAGGGGCGACGGGGTACCACACCTCCGTGACCAGGGTGCGCGGCTCACCGATCTCCGCCAGGTGATCGAGCAAGGCCTTGTAGTCATCGGATCCGTACACTTCGTTCCAGGGATCGAAGGGGCGCGCCGGGTCGCGCACGAAGATCGTGCGCGACCCAACGAGGTATGGGCCCGATCGTGTGAGCGACGCGTGAGGTCCTTTGCCCGGCACCTCGGGTGCACACGCCTCCGGTGGTCCGGGCTTCCCTCCCGGGTGGGGCGGGCCGCCGCCGAGGGTCATCTCCGTCGAGCTCGAGGTCTCCGGGGGAGCTTCTCCACAGGCCAACGACAGGCTCGCTACGGCGCAGCCGATCCAGCAGGGCGCACTCCAGGTGGTCCGCTTCACGTACTTCCTCCCTTTGGTGGCGGGGTCCGCCACACCGCTCTTGGCCTCCGCCTGGCCAACCGCGCAGCGGCGCACGGGCCCTACGCCCGCGGCCGCCGCAGCGATCCCGTTCGAACACCGACGACCCTCGCGCTTCCCCGGAATCGTTCGGGGCGCGCGAGGACCATCCTTTCTAATTTACCTGAGGCGGCGTCGTGCTGGGAAGCATGTTTCGGCCGCCGGGCTCAAATGGGTGTGCGGGTCGGCGTGAGTGTCGTCGTGTGTCGTCGCTCGGCGTCGTCGCTTCTGCGTCGTCGTCGGGACGTCGTCCTTCGCGTTGGCGTCGGCGGCCGAGTCGTCGACGCGAGTGGGCGAGCACGCGGAGCTCGTGTTCGACGCGCGTCCGCGGAAGCGCTCTGGAGAACGGTTGGTCGGAGACCATCCCGGGCGCCCGTTCGACGCGCGAGCGGGGGCGCGCCCCTGGTGTTTCCGTGGGGACTGACGTTCGTCGGGGTGATGAAAGCGACGGCGTCGGAGAGCACCGTGATGCGGAGGAACGCGATGAGGCAGGGCGAGGAGGGGGCGCTCGGGAGCAAGGTGCGCAGGAGCAAGGCGCGCTGGAGCAAGGCGCGCTGGAGCAAGGCGCGCTGGAGTCACGCCCGTCGACTCGAGGGAGTGACATGGCCGTCCGGTGGCACCGGCGCATCGTCGCGGCACGGCCTGCGGTGGAGAGCGTGGCGGGGCGCGGCGTGGCGTGGTGCGGCGTGGTCGGGAGCGGCGTGGTCGGGAGCGGCCCTGCTGTTCTTTGCGGTCGCCTGCGGGGGAGACCGGGCGACTCCGGCGCGCACGGGTGGAACGACTCCGGAGGCCTCCGGCGAGCAGGGCGACGTGCGCGCGGGGGAGGTCCGCGCGGCCCACGAGCACGGTCGCGTGAGTTTCCCCGTGTCTTGCTCGGACGAGGCGCGCGCCCACATCGAGGAGGGCGTGACCCACCTCCACCACATGATGTACGAGCAAGCGGCGCCCGCCTTCGCCGCGGCGGCGCGAGCCGATGAGTCCTGCGCGATGGCGCACTGGGGGCTCGCCATGACGAGCTTCCGTCCGCTCTGGCGGCCGACGAGCGACGAGGATCTCGCGCGCGGTAAGGAAGAGGTGGCCGCCGCGCAGCGGCTGGACGCCCCGACGCCACGGGAACAGGGCTACATCAAGGCGGTGGCGGCGTTCTTCGCGGCGCCGGCGCCCGTGGTCGCGCTGCGGCCACGGGACCACGCGAGCCGCCTCGAGGCATGGAGAGACGCCCAGCGCACCCTGCACGAGCTCGTCCCTGACGACGTCGACGCCGCGGCGTTCTACGCCCTCGCGGAGATCTCCTCCGCCCAGGCTCAGTCGGCCCCTGGCCGCGAGCGGGACTACACCCGGGAGCGCGACGCTGGTGCGCTGTTGGAGCGCTACTTCGAGCAGCACCCCGAGCACCCGGGGCTCTTCCATTACCTGATCCACGCCTACGACAACCCGACCCTCGCCCCCCGGGCGGAGTCGATCGCGCGCCGCTACGATCGGCTCGCTCCCGACGTCCCCCACGCGTTGCACATGCCGAGCCACATCTTCGTGCGCACGGGACAATGGCAGGACGCGGCCGCATGGAACGAGCGCTCTGCGAGCGCTGCTCTGCGACATCCGGTGGAGGGGGTGACGTCGCTGCACTACCCGCACGCCCTCGACTACATGATGTACGCGTACCTGCAGATGGGGGACACGGAGCGCGCCCAGCGAACCCTCGAGCGCGTCCGGGCCATCGACGCCGTGCAGGAGGACTTCGTCTCCGCCTACGGCATCGCGGCGGCGCAGGCGCGCTTCTACCTCGAGCAGCGGCGGTGGGCGGAGGCGGCGAGCCTCGAGCCGGGGCTCCCTGCGGTGCTGCCCTGGGAGAAGTTCCCGACGGCCTTGGCGCTGGTGCACTACGCTCGCGGGCTCGGGGCGGCCCGCGCCGGAGACCTGGCCCAGGCGGACGCCGAGCGGGCGCGCATCGACGAGATCGTCGCCCAGCTGCAGGCGGAGGGGGACGTGTATTGGGCGTCGATGACCAAGGCGCTGGGCAACGCGGTGGAAGCCTGGCGGCTGTACGAGCGCGGCGACGAGGAGGCGGGGCTGGCGTTGATGCGCGAGGCCGCGGACCTCGAAGACTCCCTCGACAAGCACCCCGTCACGCCCGGAGAGGTGCTCCCCGTGCGGGAGCTGTACGCGGAGCTGCTCCTCCTCGAGGGGCGTCCGGCGGAGGCCCTGGCCGCCTTCCGGACGTCCCTCGAGCGGACCGCCCAGCGGCGCCACGCGCTGGCGGGGGTGCAGCGCGCCGAAGCCGCCCTGCGAGCGGGCGCTGCCCAGCCGACGCCCGGCCCCTAGAGCGACGAACCGAAGGGCAGGCCGTTCGTCGCGACCAGAAGAAGAGCTAGAGCGCCGAACCGCGAGCACGACTGAGGATCGGGTGAGCCCATCGGGCCCCCCCCCGAGGGGTGGGGCCTGATGGGCGGAGCTCTTCCGATGGCGAACCGAGCGGTGCTCGAGAACGTCCTCGATGCCCTGGAGCGGGCGCTGCCGCGCGGTGTGCCATCCAGGAGTGCCGTCCAGGGGCGCCGCGCGCCTCCGTCGAGGGCGGAGGCCCCGTGCCGCGTGGGAGCGTGCGAGAGGCGTGGTCCCACCGGGCGGGAGGAGGAGCCGCGCAGCGGGCGCAGCGCCGCGCGGGCAGCGCTCCGTCGACGCGGGCCCGGCGAAAACCCAGGTTGAGGAGCCTCCCGGGGCGCGCTAAGACCGCCGCCCCCCTCAGAAAAGGTACGACCAAGTGGCGCGCTTCATCGACGAACTCAAACGCACCCATGATTGCGGCGCTCTGCGCAGCAGTGACGTTGGACGGGAAGTGGTTCTGTTCGGGTGGGTGGCCAATCGGCGCGACCACGGCAACCTGATCTTCGTGGATCTGCGGGATCGGGGCGGCATCACGCAGATCGTGTTCGACCCGGAGGCGTCCAAGGAGGCCCACGGGGCGGCCGAGCAGCTCCGCAGCGAGTGGGTGATCGGCATCCGGGGCAAGGTGAAGGCCCGCGGCGAGCAGTACAGCCAGAAGGAAGGCAAGATGGTGAGCGCCGCCAACCCGCTCCTGCCCACCGGCGAGATCGAGGTGGAGGTGCTGGAGGTGGGCGTCTTCAACCGCAGCGAGACCCCGCCCTTCGAGCTCGCGGACAAGATCGACACCCGCGAAGAGGTGCGGCTGCAGTACCGCTACCTGGATCTGCGCCGCGCGCCCCTGCAGAAGGCGCTGCGGACCCGCCACGTCATCAACCAGGCCACCCGCAACTACCTGTCGGATCAGGGGTGCACCGAGGTGGAGACGCCCTTCCTGGTGAAGTACACCCCGGGAGGCGCCCGGAACTTCCTGGTCCCGAGCCGCATCCACCACGGCAAGTTCTACGCTCTGGCGGAGAGCCCGCAGCTCTTCAAGCAGCTGCTGATGGTGGCGGGCTTCGAGCGCTACTTCCAGATCGTGCGCTGCTTCCGGGACGAGGACTCGCGCCTCGATCGGCAGCCGGAGTTCACCCAGATCGACATCGAGATGAGCTTCGTGAACCAGGACGACGTGTTCGGCCTGGTGGAGGGGCTCGTGTGCGCCATCTGGAAGGCGGCCCTCGGCGTCGATCTGACGAAGCAGTACCCGGGCGGCGTGTTCCCGCGCATGAAGTTCGAGGACTCGATGCGCGACTACGGCAACGACAAGCCGGACCTGCGCTTCGGGATGAAGCACTTCGACCTGACGGAGCTCGTCGTGGAGCACGGCGGAGGCGGCGTGCCCTTCTGGGAGCCGCTGGCGCAGAAGTTCCGGAGCGGCGAGTACCGGCGCGATCTCCCAGCGGAGATCGTCAAGGCGATGGTGGTGCCCGCTAGCGGCAACCTGAGCCGCAAGGACGGTGACGAACTCGAGAAGCTCGCGAAGAGCATGGGCGCAGGTGGACTGGCTCGCGCGAAGGTCGCCGCCGACGGCACCTGGACCCAGACGCCCCTGAACAAGATGATGACCCCCGAGCTCCGGGATGCGATCACCCGCGCGGTGGGCGCCCAGGAAGGGGATCTGATCCTGTTCCAGTCGGGCAAGGCCCAGCTGGTCCACACGGTCATGGCCAACCTGCGGGTCTTCCTGGGCAAGAAGCTCGGGTACATCCCCGAGGTCGGTCACGGCGGCGAGTGGAACTTCCTGTGGGTCGTGGAGCCGCCGCTCTTCGAGTACGACGACGAGAACAAGCGCTGGGCCGCCGCGCATCACGCCTTCACGCGCCCCCACGACGACAGCGTGGACCTGATCGACAAGGACCCCGGGAAGGTCCTCTGCTATCGCTACGACCTCGTGCTCAACGGCTTCGAGATCGCCGGCGGCTCGATCCGTCTCCACGATCCCGTCGTGCAGCAGAAGGTGTTCCGCGCCCTCGGCATCGGTGAAGAGGAGGCCCGGCAGAAGTTCGGCTTCCTCCTCGACGCCCTGAAGCTCGGCGCGCCGCCGCACGGCGGCATCGCCCTCGGCATGGATCGCCTGGTGATGCTGCTGACGGAGCGCGAGAGCCTCCGCGACGTCATCGCCTTCCCGAAGACCCAGAAGGCCACCGATCTGATGAGCGACGCGCCGAGCGGCGTGGCGCCGGAGCAGCTGGTGGAGCTCGGTATCCGAGTCTTCGAGGGGAACGGGAGTTGACGGAGAGGGTGGGAGACGGGGCCCCATGGACAACGTCACCCACGGGTTGATCGGGCTCCTCGTCGCCGAAGCAGCCCTCCAGGTCCGTTTCGGCGCGACCCCCGCGCCCACCCGCTTCCGTACCGCGGCACTGTTTTGTTCCATCGCCGGCAACAACACGCCGGATCTGGACTTCGTCTACTCCGGGATCACGGAGGGCAAGCTCGGCTACCTCCTCCACCACCGGGGCCACACGCACACCGTGGGGGCCGTGCTGCCGATGGCGCTGCTCGCGCTCCTGCCGGTCCTGATCTGGGCGTGGCGGGCGCGGCCCGGGTGGAGCCGCGCCGACTGGCGCTTCCTCGTGCTCCTCGCGGTGCTGGCGCCCTTCTGCCACATCGGGATGGACGCCATGAACAGCTACGGCGTCCACCCCCTGTGGCCCCTGTCGAATCGCTGGTTCTACGGCGACACCCTGTTCATCATCGAGCCCCTCCTGATCCTGAGCATCGGCTTGCTCCTGGCCCGGGAGGCGCGGACGCGGGTGGGGCGGTGGCTCTTGCTGCTGCCGCCGATCGTCGTGCTCGGGCTCTCCTGGATCGTGAGCTTGGTGTCCTGGCCTGGGGCGGTGACGCTCACCCTCTTCGCCTTGCTGTTGTGGTTCGGGGCCGCCTTCCTCGGCTCGCGGGGGCGGATCGGGGGCGCGCTCGGGCTGACCGTCGGGGTGATGCTCCTCTTCGCGGGGACCCGGGGGCTGGTGGCGGGCCAGGTGCGGACGACCCTGCAAGAGGTGACCCCGGAGGCGGTCTTGCACGACTTGATCCTGACGCCCCTGCCCGCCAACCCGCGGTGCTGGTCCTTCATCGCGGTTCAGACGGAGGGGGCGGACTTTTTGCTGCGGCGCGGCGACACGGCCCTGGTCCCTGCGTGGCTCCCGGTCGGAACCTGCGCCGACCGGGAGGAGCCGGACATGATCGCGCCTCTCGTGCCGGTGCGGAGCGTCTCCGAGACCCCGACGCTGCGTTGGAAAGGGGAGTTTCGAGCTCCCCTGGCCGAGCTCCAGCACCTGGCGGCGACGCGCTGCGACGCGGCGGCCATGCTGCGCTTCGCGCGGGCCCCCTTCTTCCTCGAACGGCCGGGGGGGCGCGTGATCCTCGGTGATCTGCGCTACGACCGGGGCCCGGAGCTCGGCTTCGCGGCCCTCGAGCTCGCCGAGGAGGGGGCCCCCTGTCCCCGCGCCGTGCCGCCCTGGCGGCCGCCACTCGCCGATCTGCTCTGAGCGTCGGCCCTTGCCGGGGGTGCCCCCCTTGGGCACGATGGCTCGACCGATGGGCGCGCGCATCCTGATCGTCGACGACAGCCCCACCATTCGCAAAGTCGTCGCCAGCATTCTCGAACGACGCGACTACGAGACGGCCGTGGCCGCGGACGGGGTCGAGGCGCTGGCGGTGTTGGCAGAACGACCGGCGGACCTGGTGCTCGTGGATTTCGTCATGCCGCGGATGAACGGCTACCAGTTCTGCCGGGAGCTGCGTCTTCACGAGCGCTTCAAGGACGTGCCCGTGGTGCTCATGAGCGCCAAGGGAGACAAGATCCGCGGCAAGTTCGTCGAGCAGACCGGCGCCCTCGACGCCATCACCAAGCCGTTCGACGCGCGCGGGCTGGTCGCGGTGATCGAGAGCGCCCTGAAGAAGAGCGCGGAGGGCGGACGTCGGCCTGCCGGCGTCGAGTTCACGGAAGAAGAGCTGAGCTCTCGTCCGAGCGTCGAGCTGCCGTCGCTGCAGCGGATCAGCGCGGCGCAGGCCCTCGCGGAGGCCCTGGGAGATCTGCTCGTCCCCGAGCTCGAGACCCTGCAGGGGCTCAACGAGGAGACGGTGCGCACGGTGCTGCGTCGCGCGATCGACCCGGAGGCCGTGGCGGAGCTGTCCTCGGTGCTGCGGACGATCGATTTTGGGGAGCAGGCGGGCGAGGCCCTGTCCGGCGATCTCGCGGTGATTTCCATCTCCGAGATCCTCCAGGTGCTCGACGTGCAGCGTCAGTCGGGGGCGCTCACGGTGACGAGCAAGAAGGCGCAGGTCGTGCTCTACATCCGCAACGGCGACCTCGATTTCGCGAGCTACACGGGGCTGCCCGAGGAGTTCTTGCTGGGGCGCTATCTCGTCGACACGGGGGCGATCACGCGAGAGGCCCTCGACCGCGCCCTGGCGGCACGGGAGGCGGGCGATGGGCGCGTGCTCGGGGACTACCTCGTCGACTCCGGCGCGGTGAGCGCCGAGGAGCTCACGAAGGCGCTCGTCCAGCAGACCTCCGAGCTCCTCTACGAGGTGGTGCGGTGGCGCAAGGGGCGCTTCCGGTTCCTCTACCAGGCGGAGAACGCCATGGCGCAGCAGGCGCAGCTCGGCCTGCCCACGGGGGGCCTCATCATGGAAGGCTTCCGCCGGGTGGACGAGTGGCGCCTCATCGAAGACAGCTTCGATTTCACGGACGTGCTGTTCCGCGACGAGATGGCGATCGAGCGTCTCATGGAGCAGGGCAAGCTCACGCCCCAGGAGCGCGCGGTGCTCGAGCACATCGATGGTGAAAATACCGTGGGTGAGGTCGTTGATGCCGCCGTGGGTAGCTCCTTCGAGGTCTGCAAGATTCTCTACCAGCTACTCAACTCGCGGCTCGTGAGACGCCGGGCCGCGTGACCGGAGACGGCGGCGCGTGTGGTTCGAGGGGGGGGCGTGGACGCATCAGCGAGCGGTTCGGAGCGAGTGGCCGGCGTCATCGTGGACGCGGGGCGGGGCAGGGTCTTCGTGGGCGCGGACCAGGCGATCGGCGTGCTCGGCGGAGCGCGCCTCAGCCCCGTGGCGGGCGCGCCCTTGTCGATGTTCTGGTTCGAGGGGGAGGTGCTCGTCGCGCTCCCGTTTCTAGCCTGCGCTGGAGACGAGGGGCGTCCGGCGGCGCGGCGCGGGGGGCGCGCCGCCCAGGTGTTGATCGGTGAGTTGGGAGGGCGGCGTTACGGCCTCACGGACGTCATGGTCCTGGCGAGCGGCACCTTCGAGCGCGTCCCGCTCCCCCGCGCGCCGACGGCGGAGGTGAGGCCCGACGCCGTCTCGGGGGCGCAAGGTGCGGCGGAGGGCAGCGGCCGCCCCGTGGAGGGGCGCTCTGCGGAAGGCGGCGGCGGATCCGCGGAGGGGCAATCCGTGGGAGACGCTCCCGCGGCGGATAGCTCTGCGGAAGGTGCAGTTCGCTTCGAGGGGAGCGTGATCCCTGCCTGTCGGCTCGCGCTCCCCCCGGCGCTGAGCGCGCGGCTGGCTCCCGCCGGGGGCGACGTGGACCAGGGCGCCCCGGAAGCGACGGCAAGGCGGTCTCCGGGGGGGACCGACGGAGCCGAGGACGTGGGGACCCCGTGAGCGCCGCGGAGCAGCTCCTGGGCGCGCTGCGCGAGACCCTCCGGAGCGCGGGGAAGCCCAAGCGCTTCGTGGCGGACGTCGCCGCCGTGCTCGCGGCGTACGGGGATCTGGAGCAGGTGCTCGCGGCGACGGAGCAGCGCTGGGTGCGGCTCCAGGAGACCTTGCGGGAGCGTTCCGGGGACGCGGAGCGCACCGCTTCGATGGCACGCGCCCTGCTGGCGCGAGCGCACGAGCTCCGTGGGGCGGTGGCCGCGGCGCGCAACGCCGTGGAGGGGGTGCGCCTGGCCGCCCTGAGCGCGGGACTCGAGGGAGCGCGGCGGGACGACGGGGGCGGTGCCGCCTTGATCCGCCTGAGCGACGAGGTCCGGGAACGATCCGCGGGGGCCGTCGAGGCCCTGGACGAGCTGGGGGCGACCCTCGAGCGCCTCGATCGGGATCGGGACAAGCTCAAAGAAGGGGCCGGGGGGCTCGAGCGGGAGCTGTCGATCCTGGCGGTGTGGAGCCGCGACGAAGGCATCGGGCTCGACGTCGCGCGCAGGGCGCTGGTGGCGCTCGGTGAAGCGATCGAGCGCGCCACGGGCACGGATCCGGAGCTCGCTCCTCTGCTCGCTTCCGCGGCGGAGCACGCGCGCGGCCTGGCGTCGGCGCTCTCGCAGCTCGGCTCTCGGGATGGCGCGCGGCTGGCGCTGCGGTCGCTGCAGCCGCTCCTGGAGCCCCTGGTGACGGTGCTCGGGGACATCTACGGCGAGGGACGCGAGGAGCGGTGAGGGGTGATCCGGAGCTGGAGCGGTGGCTCGATGGGCTCGGGCTCCTGGACGTCGCGCAGGAAGAGCTCCTGGCGGTAGCGGAGCTGATCCGTTGGCAAGGGGCCCAGCTCCGGGGGCTGCGTGCGCGGCTCCTGGACGTCTCCGCGCTGCTCCTGGACGGGGCCGCCGCGGACGCTGGTCCCTCGGCACTCGGTGGGGTGGGCACCTCGTCGCCCGAGCGTTGGTCGTCTCTGCGGTCCCTCGAGCCGGAGGAGCGCGTCGAGGAGCCGGCGGAGGAGCCGGCGGAGAAGATCGCGCGGAGGCTCGAGGACCTCGTGACCTCCACCGCGCGCAGCGTCGCCGCGGTGCGCCGGGCGTCGGCTCACGTCCGTGGTGCGTCCCAGGAGCTCCGCCGGGAGCTCACGCGGCGCGGCGCGTCGGGGGATGACGAGCTGCTGTGGCTCCAGGTCGGGGAGGGGGCCTACGGGCTCCCCACCCGCTTCGTGGGAGGGCTCTTTCAGGGAGGGGCTCCGGGGGCGGAGGGGTCCTCCGCCGTGGTCCCGCTCGGTGAGCTCCTCGGGCTCGAGCGAGAGCGGCCCGCGGAGAGCCAGGTCGCGCTCCACGTCCCCGGGCTCGAGCCGATCACGATCGCGGTGGAGCGTGTCGGCGAGGTGGGGCAGGCTCGGGTGCACCCCATCCCGGACCTCGTGCGGCGCAGCGGCCCGTTCGCGGGAGCGGTGCGTGGCCCCGAAGATTCCTTGCGGCTGGTGCTCGACGCCCGGGCCGTCGTTCTCCGGGCGGTCCACCTCCGGGGCGCCGACGACATCCCGAGTCAGCCTTCCGATGACGAGCACCGATAGAGACGACGAGCGCCGCGTGGAGCCCGCGGAGGAACCCGTGGGCGTCGCTCCGATCGTCGCGCCCTACGGCGCGGAGGATCACGGGGTGGTGATGGAGCTCGCCGCCTCGGAACGGCTGCCCCTCGAGCCCGACGCGGAGGTCCGACGGGGTCATGCCCTGCTCTGGGTGGTGCGTCCCGCAGCTCGGGCGCCCGCTCAGGGCTATCTGCTCGCCTGGCGAGTGGCGGACGAGCTCGAGCTGCTCCACCTGGTGGTGCATCCGGCGGCGCGACGGCGCGGCTTCGGTGGGGCGCTCCTCGACGAGCTGCTCGCCCATGGCCGACGACGGGGTCTCGGCGCGGTCTACCTCGAGGTCCGGGTCTCCAATGAAGGGGCCCTGCGCTTGTACCGGAGCCGCGGCTTTCGGGAGGAAGGGCGGCGCCGGGGCTACTACGCGGACGGCGAAGACGCGCTCGTGCTCACGCTCCCCCTGTCCCGGGGCCCCGTCCCGGGGTGAGTCGACGGACGAGAGTGATCCCGGGCGGCGGCGGAGGGCTGCGCTCCTCGGGTTTTGCCAGCGCCGCGTCCCTGGCGGACACTGGCGCCGTGCCGCCGCGTCCTTCGCTCCGCTGCGCTCCCTCGCCGCACGGCGCTTCGCCATCACGCCGCGCTTCGTCGCAGCACGCTCCCTCGTCGCGCGGTGCTTCGCCCTCGCTGGAGCGGCGCTCCCGCCGGGTGCGCGCCCTCGGGATCGGTGTCCTGTCCCTGAGCGTCTTGTCGATGGCGTGCCGGCGAGACGAGCCGAAGGGGGACGGAGCGCCCTTGGCCGTTCCGAGCGTGCCCAGCCCCAACGCCCGCATCCTGCCGGCGCCCCTGGCCAGCTCTCGCGGCAGCGCCCCCGAGGTCTCCGCGGGGAGCGGAGGGGTGCCCGGGGTGGCGGCATCGGGGGCGTCCCTCGCCGCTGCCGCGCCACCGCGCCCCTTCCCGACGTCCGGTGAGCTCGTGCCCAACGGCTTCCCACCGCCAGCGGGAGCCCTCGTGGAGCTCCGGGGCGAGTTCACATGGCCGGAGCTCGAAGCCCGGACCCTCCCCATCTCCGCCCTCCCCGAGGCGGTGCTCCTGGATGGGACCGTGCGGTCGACGATCCTGTCGACCCGCCCCGAGCTGCGGCTGTTGCTGTCGCCCCACGGGCACCTCACCGTCGAGCTGGTCTCCCCCACCTTCTCTCTCCCGCCGGGGACGCAGCTCCGCGCGCAGATCGATCGCTTGGGCCACGTCGTCGTGTGGCCCGATCTCCGGAGCTACCGCGTCGCGCCCCCGGGATCCCTCCGCGCCCTCTTCAACGAGCGCCGCGTCGACGTGGCGCCGCTGTTCAGCGGGCACCCCGAGGAAGAAGCCCCCGGGCAGAAGCTCGGCCTGCCCACGGTGCGGCGCGTCGTGGAGGGCCCCATGGGACGGCTCACCCTCGAGTCCGCGGAGCTCCCTGCCGTGGGCAGCGGCGGCACCCTGGTGTGTCGCTTCTTGCTCGAGCTCGCGCGCCTGCGCCCGTCGGACGAGCTGTGTCCCCCCGGCGAGCTCCCCCTCGACGCCCACTACGTGTGGACGCGGGGGGGCGAGCTGTCGTTCCGGGGCGGGGGCCTGCAGCGCCACACGACGTGGCCCATCGACGTGCCCGCGGGGACCTTCGAGATCCCGCCGCAGATGCCCATCTTCAAGCCCGGGGAGCTGCCGCCGGAGCGCTCCCCGTTCCTGTGGGACGCGGACACGACCGCGGCCTTCTGGGGCCCCGCGGCGGCGGGCGCGGAGCTCGTGCTCACGAATCCCGGGGAGGTGCCCATGTACGTGATCGTGGAGCGCCTCCCCTTGGCCCGGGTCCCCGCCTTGGGCATGACCCGCTGGGCGGCGCCGCGGGCAGCGCACTCGGTGAGCTTCCGGGATTTCCTGGGCGAGAGCGTGTACGCGGCTCGTCGGGTCGAGAGCTCCGGAGAGCTCGTCCTGGGGCCTCGGCCCCCTCCGCCGGAGGTCCCGGAGGTCGAGGCGGCCGGGCTCACGCCCTGAGCGCTCAGATGCCGAGGGGTCTCAGCTCGGCGGCGTAGTCGTCGTCGTCGAACTCGAGCTCGTCGTACCCGCGGCGCACGAGCTCACCGCGTACGGCCTCCATGGCGATCTCCACCACCTCGAGGCGCGTGCTCAGGGAGAAGTACTCCTCCTCGTCGACGGGAGGCAGCAGATCGAGGCGTTCGCGGACCCGCTCGCGATCCTCTGCGGCCAGGCGCAGCGCGAAGTGGGGCCCCTCGTGATCGTCGCTGCCGACGACGGCGTCGTAGCCCACCCCGATCGGGTTGAACGCCAGGAAGGCCGCCTTGCCGCAGAGCTGCCAGTCGTGCTGGTTGGCGGAGGGGATGCGCCAGAAGGCGCGGAGGTGTCGCCGCACCACCTCGCCGAAGTAGGCGCCCACGGCGGGCCCGATGAGCCCGAGCAGTGGCGGCCGTTGGGCGATGTCCTGGCGTACCTGCCGCGCGTAGTGTTCGACGAGCGGCAAGGTCTCCGGCTCGAAATCGAGCTCGAAGCCGAGCGAACGCTGCACGTACTGCACGCACCCGAGCGCGAGCTCGACGATCGGTTCCGGAACGCCTTCGAAGTCGAAGGGGCTCTCGCTCGCCCCGTTGTCATCCTCGCTGTGGCTCACGGCTGCTCTGTATCACCTTCCCGCGGAACGCGCCGTACCAGGCCGGGGGATGGGGCGCGCCGCCCGGGCCCGAAGCGAGCGGCCCCCTCTAGCAGGGTCCGCGACGTACGTCAGCACCGATCGACCCGTTTCGGGGGTTCCGTCGGGGTAGGTGGTGGTCCGAGCGGGGGTCGAGCCTTCGGTTGGCAGAGGAAACGGGCTGAACTCAGGTCGATGGGCCGATCCGTGCTTGCTCTCGGGAGCGCCTCGCCGTGATACTCTGCCTCTCCCGAGCAGATGCGCATCGCAGTCCTCAGTGACATCCACGCAAATTACGAAGCTCTGAGCGCCGTGCTCGAGGTGCTGGAGCATTCGTCCATCGACGCGTACTACTGCCTCGGCGACACGGTCGGCTACGGCGGCTCGCCGAACGAGTGTTCGGACATCGTGCGGAAGCTCGCGAGCGCGACGATCCTCGGCAACCACGACGCCGCCGTCGCGGGCCGGATGGACTACTCGTACTACTACGAGGCCGCGCGCCAGGCGCTCGACACCCACTCTCGGCTGCTCACGCCCGAGAACATGGCGTGGCTGCGCGGGCTCCCGTACAAGCACGACCTGACCGACGTCGGGCTCACGCTCTGCCACGGCTCGCCGCTGCGGCTCGAGGAGTTCGAGTACATCTTCGCCCCCGAGCAGGCGCGCGAGTGCCTGGCGATCTGGGACGAGCTCTCGGATCTGACCCTCATCGGGCACTCGCACCTCTGCAAGGTGTTCGCGC